>CAZXWR010000044.1:0-17704 GCA_964644325.1 uncultured bacterium | reverse complement strand
TCTCGGCCCTCACCCCCTCAGTCCCCCTCTCCCAAAAATGGGCGAGGGGGAGGCCAGACAAGCTCTTCCAGCGCGCCCCTTCTCTCACCTTGGGAGTAGGGGTTGGGAGATGAGGGAAAGGCCCTGACTGCAAAGGTTTCAGGACTTATTTATACACAGCAGCTCAACTAGAGGGAAGTCAGTCCCCCTTCTACCTTTGAGAGAAGGGGCTAGAGGATGAGGGAGTTACCCTGGGAATCTTCCAAAAAGTTTTGGAGGTTATTAAATGCGCGATCCTTAGATGCGTTGACCCGATGGCCTCTCCTACTCTCCAGTGATTGAAAGTGCATCGACCCAGATGTAGGGGCAAATCCCGGCTGGAGTAAGCTGCGCTTCTGACTCTACATAGATGATGGACTTCAGCAAGTCTCGGAAATCGCCAGCGACCGTGGCTGATTCGACGCTGATGGGGGTGCCGTTTTTCAATAGCCAACCATCAAAGGGCAATGAAAAGGATCCTTGCAGGGACTGCACCCCAGCGTGGAGCGCTTGGACATCATCAACGAGAACAACGTTGTCTGCTGTGGAACGGTCAAAAGCGGGGTCAGATTCTGCCCCAGACTTTACCTCATAAAAATGGGGACTCACGGTGATTTTTGCCCCCATGTTGCTATGGCCAGTGGGCTTCACGCCCATTCGTTTCGCAGTGCCAGCGCTGTGCAGAAAGGTCTTCAGCACGCCATTTTCAATGATGGAAATGCGACGGGTGGGGGTTCCTTCATCATCGAAGGTGGTTGGGGCCACATTTTTGGGGTGTCGGGCATCGTCATACACTGATAAAAGCGGAGAGGCAATTTGGGTGCCAAGGGTGTCGGGGGTAGCAAGGCTTTGTTTATCCAGCACATTCTGGGCATTAAACAAATTAGAGAAGGCTCCCAGCAAACTTAAAAAGGCTTCTGGCGAAAAAATGACCTGATACTTGCCAGTCGAAATTTTCTCATAGTTCAGGTGGCTTATGGTTTTGGCAACCGTCTCTTGCTGACAGCCATCAATATCTAGGTTGTCTAGGGTGGGACTGATGCGGAAAGCGCCCGCGCTCCGGGATTTTCTGCCGGCTTCTTCGGTTTTACTGTAGAGGTAAATTGAGTTGATCGCGCGTACTTCATGGCGGGAAGCGCCCGCACTGTTGACATAGAAGCGCTCAATGCCGCGTTGGGACAGGCCATTGTAGGGTACCCCAGCGATCGCCGGATGGGCCTCTAAAACGGCACGTTCGGCCTCGGTTAACTGAGCCAAGAGCGTAGAAATGGCCGCCGGGGGTACCAAGGCTTGCTCGGTCGCAGCGATGGGCTGCTCGGCTTCTGGGCTAAAGTCTGGTGCATGCTCACGGATGCCAAAGGCACTGGCTTCCTGCGCTGTCTTCAAAGCAGCTTCTAAGCCCAGCTCATCCACATCCGTCGTGCTGGCAATGCCGACCTGCTGTTCCGTGTTCCAAACCCGCACCGTGATGCCAGAGCGGTTGGAGGCTTTGACCTGTTTTGGCTCACCGTGGTCTACCTGCACACTCGACTCTTCCACCGTTGAACCCGATAGGTCGAACTTCTGAATTCCGAGCTGGGTCGCCTTACTTTGGGCGATCGCAGCCAATTCGCTGATATTCAGCACGAGCAGTCTCCCACATAACAGTCTGTCTTGTTCTACTGTACTGATTCCCGCGGTTACTTGGCAGCAAACCATCCGGTGGGGCAACAGGATTCACCCCCAGATAAGGGTAGAATGCGAGAAAGAAAGGTTGGTGGATGATTTTAAGGTATTTCTCTGGCATCGGCCTCTACCGCTTCAGTCCTGAGAGGACAGCGGAGTGCCAAAACTCGGTTTAAATTTTCATGTAAAGCGGTATGTCTCACAAAGTCTTCAGTGTCCGTTCGGCCTTAACGCTATTTTGTGCCTGTTGTTTAACCTTGAGCAGCTGGCTCTTTAGCCCTACGGCGCTGGCCGTTGTGCCCATCCGAATCTTTGATATTAGCTACGAGGCCTGTCCGCCAGAGGTTGCTGAGGGGGCTGTCACCAGCGGCGGCATTACAGCTGCCGCCAACTGCTTCATTATTAGCGGTAGTGCTGAGAATAAATCTGGCCGCCCGGTTGTGGATGCCGATGTGTTTGGCCGCATCTTCGATGCCAACAATAATCCTGCCATGCAAAACCGTTCGCGGGTTGGTTCTATCGAAGAAGTGCCGCCCGGTATTAGTTCCTTTGAGATGCGGATTAGCGTCCCAGAAGATTTGGCCTTACCCCTGAAGCTAGAGCAGTTTAAGGCCAGTGGATTCAGTACTAAAGTCCGCTAGTTGACCAGGGCTTCATCTCAAAAAGGGGGCGTCATGTTGACGCCCCCTTTTTGCCGCAGATTAAATAATGAATTTGTAGTGCAAAAGCCTAAAGCTGCGAAACTGCCTAAAAGCTAGCGCCCCCCAGCAATCCAGCCAGAATTTGCAGCACAAAAAGCGCCAAAATCGGCGAGAAATCCATGCCACCCAATGGGGGTATCAAAGAGCGAAATAGGTTGAGATAGGGGTCTGTCAGCTGGCTCAAAATTGAAAAAGGCGGATTCAACCAGTCAATGGTTGGAAACCATGTCAGCAAAACCCGCAGTAACAGTAGAACCAGATAAATTTGCAGAAAATTCCCCAGACCACTCGTTAAGAGCGAGAAAACCTCTGATGAACCCATGATGCCTCTGTGCCGTGAAGAAAATCTGACTACAGTGTAGCGGATCAAGGCTGCACACCTTCAGGTGCGGCCTTCTGACTGCGGGTTGAGGGGCAGCGCTATGAATCGTGGGGCGCCCCGTTGACGTTGCTGAGCTGTTGCCGTGCCTGGTCGATGGCATCATTGAGCTGCGAGATTTTTTCTTCTAGCCCATGACGCGCCTCATCAATGCTCAGCTCATCTGAAGGTTGAAAAACCCGCTGCTTGATGCGTTTCAGCTGTTCCTTAGCAAGGCTGGTTGGCCCATTGGCAGCGTCTAATTCTGCTTCATCCTCTGACTGAGTGAGGGATGTCGCAATCCAGGTGCCCAGTAAGCCACCCACAATGCCGCCAAACAAGGTGCCTGCCAGAAAGCCACCTGCAAATCGATCGCTTTGATTGCTCATGGGACAGTAAAGGCAGTAGGTGAAGGTCATTTTTAGCTTAATGCTTAACGGAATGCTTCGCCTAGTTTTCGTGAAGTTTTCAGAATCCGATGTTTTGGGTGAGACTGTGACTCAGTGGGGGGGATGCCAGACGCCAACACACATTGCTCCGGTTACCGGAGCACGCGCTCTCCAGGAGCCATCAGGATCTTGCTTTTTCCTTGACAGATGTCTGTTCCCTGTAAGAAACTGCACATCTTAACCCAAACCTACAGGAACTTGGTATGGAGGCACTTAAGGGGCGAGACCTACTCAGCCTGGCAGACTTAAGCACCCAGGAAGTGCTGTATCTGCTTGAGTTTGCGGCACAGCTAAAAGCAGGTGTGGTGCAGCCGCGCTGTCCTAACCAGGTGCTGGGGCTAATTTTCTCGAAAGCTTCCACGCGTACTCGGGTGAGCTTTACCACAGCGATGTACCACATGGGGGGGCAGGTGATTGACCTGAACCTGCAAAACACTCAGCTCGGGCGGGGTGAACCAATTCAGGATACAGCGCGGGTTTTGAGTCGATATCTAGATGTCGTTGCGATTCGCACCTATGACCAGTCAGAAGTTGAGACCTTCGCAACCTATGCGGATATCCCGGTCATTAACGCCCTAACCGACCTCGAACATCCCTGCCAAATTCTGGCAGATCTACAAACTATCCGAGAGTCATTTCCTCGCTTCGAAGGCTTGACGTTAACCTACTTGGGCGATGGGAATAATGTGGCCCATTCCCTGCTCATTGGCTGTGCCCTCGCGGGCATCAATGTAAGGGTGGCGTCCCCCGAACGCTACCTGCCCCGACCTGAGATTGTGACCCAGGCCCAAAAGCTGGCGGGCGATCGCGCTCAGGTGGAGGTCATGACCGATCCTGAGAAAGCCGTTCGGGGTGCCCAAGTTCTCTACACAGATGTTTGGGCCAGCATGGGGCAAGAAAACCTGGCAGACGAGCGCATGCCAATATTTATGCCCTACCAGCTCAATGCCGAACTGCTGTCCACAGCCGCGCCAGATGCGATTGTTCTCCACTGCCTCCCGGCCCATCGCGGCGAAGAGATCACGGAAGCAGTCCTAGAAGGCCCCCAGTCTCGTATTTGGGATCAGGCTGAAAATCGTATGCATAGCCAAAAAGCTTTGCTGGCAGCTTTATTGGGGGCTCAGGGTTAGACAAACTTAAAGACTCAAACAGCATAAAGGGCCTAGGAAACGGTGTCTAGACCCTTAATCAACGGTATTGAGAATTAGGTTTATTCAGAGTTAACGGAACCCAGATAGAATTGAGAGTTTTGACAGATGAAAATACTTCGAACTAATCAGAGATGAAATGACTTACAAAGGGTTTACAACGTAACAGCAACTTTGAATGTTTTGAACCTGTTCTCTTATAACCAGAGCTGGGTTTTGGCAGGCTAAAAAGCTCACGCCACCTAAATTAAGGTTCTAGATGAAACAGATGCTGCTCAAGGATTAGAGCGAGGAGGCACAGGCTCCAATCAAGGATGATATTGATTGATTGAAAGTCCTTTTTTCGAGTGGTTTGATTCGTCTCTTGTGCCTGCTATTAATCTAGCATTCGTTCCCAAGTGTGCCCAGGGGGGATAATAAAGTTCATCTGTGTTTACACCCTGTAACCTTCTGTGAAATGCCGCAGTATCCATAGCATTGTGAACTATTGCTGAGCCAGCTCCATGAGGGTGTTTTCAACGGATCGGGGCGTCCATCCGAGGGTTTGGCGGGCTTTAGAGGCATCGACACGGACACAGCGATCGTAGATATAGTGCACGCGCTCGCGACTGAGGGGCGGCTGCCAGTTGAGTAAGCGCCCCAGCGGATCCAGTAAGATTCCCAGGATGCGCACCAAAAATTGTGGGGCTTCGGCTGGCGGGTCAATACCTCGCTGCTGGCCTAAAAAGGTGAACATGTCTCGGGTGCTCAGTTCGCCAGCTGAAATAATGTAGTGTTCACCCCGAGCGCCCTTCTCGGCGGCCAGAATCATCGCTGTGACAAGGTCATCGACATGGACAATCCCGGTCATGCGATCGCCGCCCGCCCACAGTTTCAATCGCCCTTTGAGAAAGGTTTGCACCACTGGCCCAAAGTGCGGATCATCTACACCAAAAATACCAACGGGCAAAACGCTGACCACATCTACCCCCGACTGGGCCGCTGTATCAATTGCCTGTTGCGCCAGGTACTTCGTGCGATCGTACGCCGATGAGAACGTTTGTTGGGTGCGCTGAAACGATTCAGTCACCACCTGCCCCTGGGTGTCCCCATAGATGCCAATGGTGCTGCAATACACCAGCTTGCCAACGTCCGCTGCCTGTACTGCTGCGAGCACCGCTTGGGTGCCGCCGACATTCACCTGTTCCATGCGGGCTGCATCCACAAGCCCAAGCTCCACGTAGGCTGCGGTATGAAACACGATATCGACCCCAGCCATGGCAGATGTGAGGGCGGCTTGGTCTGTAATGTCCCCGTAGGCATAGTCAACGGCTAACCCCATGAGGCGATCGCGCGAACTCGTGGGACGCATGTAGGCGACGACAGAGTCCCCTCGGGCTAACAAAGCCTGAACCAGGTGAGAACCCGTAAAGCCAGTGGCCCCGGTGACTAAGGCTTTCATAGCTGTTTTTCGTAGATGCGGTACGTCTTGTAAATCTTACCGCCTGCGGCTTCGATCAGCTTTCTGGAGGGATAGTTGTCCTCAAATACCCAAGACAATTCAGCTCGTTTGTAGGGCTTGCCCTTCTTCAGCCCCCCCTGCATGCCCAGGTAAATGAGCCCCAGCGGCACCATTTTGCGCCGATACTCTGGCAACGAACAGACCGCGATCACGCGGGCTTGATCGATCTGACGACGGTACCACAGAAATTTGAGCAGCCCTAGCCAATTCAACTTTCCTGCCACTTTTTTGAGGGGAATATTGTAGTCAGGCAATCCCATCCAAAACCCAATCATCTCGCCGTTATATTCCGCGATCGGAAAGACATCAGGATCCACCAGTGATTGCAGGCTTTTGGCTTCTTCTAAAAATTCTGCTTGAGTGCGGGGTGTCGAACTCCAGTTTGCAGCGAAGGTACGATTGAACAGATGATAAATTTTCAGGCAGTCCTTGCTAAACCCTTCACCCTTCGTGTGAATGGGTCGAAAGGTAACGCCGGATTTACAGGCGATTTGGTAGCCTTTCTCGAAGGGTTTAGACAGTTCATGGTCGAGTCGAAAGTCATAGGCATAGGCATCTTTTGCCTTCTCCCAGCCCAGTTTGATCATGAACTCTGGATAGTAAGCCGGGTTGTAGGGCATCATCATCAAGGGCGAACTGTCAAACCCATCCACTAAAAATAAGCAGCTATTGTGGGTGGAAAGGTTAATCGGGCCACGGATCCGCTGCATTCCTTGATCCCGCAGCCAATTTTCCGCCGCCGTGAATAATGCCTGACCGATTGATAAGTCGGCGATGCCTTCAAAATAGCCAAATAAACCAATCGGTTGTCCCTCTCGTTCAATCAAGCGCCGATTGATCGCTGCGACAATGCGGCCCAGGGGCTGACCGTCCCGCAGGGCAATAAATCCCTGAAACTGCCCGTATTGCAAGAAAGGGCTACTGGAGCTGAGTTCTTTGGCGATCGCACTGCGAATGGGGGGAACCCAGTAAGGGTCATTCGCGTAGACCTGCTGGGGAACGTCCAAAAATAGATCTAAGTCGGTCGCCGTCTCGACTGGGCGAATTGCAAGCTTGACTGAAGCTGTCATGGCAAACTCACCTGAATAGATAGAGTATTCACTAACAGCTCAGTATAAGATTGGCGGCTACCTCACCAAAATCTGACATGGAAAACGCAGTAATCCATGTGCTGCGCTGATCGGGACAAGCCACCTCACTGGAACCAGTTCTAGGCAGGCTACCGTTATTGTTTTTCAGATATTGTTTTTCAGAATAAAAAGAAGGGCGATCGAACAAAATGTATCTTGCGTTACAAAAAAGCCTCTGTAACATGAACTAAGTTACAGGACAATCAGTGTTAGTCTGACTTCTCAGCAAGTTCCAGCAAGTTTTGGTAAATGGCAGAATTTCATCTATGTGCGCTTGGTAAAACCTTTGATCTTGACAATCAAGTGTTTATCCAGGGATAGCGTAGATACTTGGCCTGGTATAAAACTGGCTACGGTTTTCTGCTGGCCACCTCATAAAGGCTATAGGCAGTTAAGTTCCGCCTAAGTTTGTCCTTGATTGAATATGCTGTTTCAATCCTTGCGACTCGCTGATTTGAATCGGGACTGAGGCAAATTTACGTTTTTGTGTGGGGTAAGTAGAAATCAATGTCAAAGTCTAGCGCGTCCAACTATCCATTGGGATACTTCAATCGTCGAAAATTTTTGCAGTATGGTTCCTTAGCCGTGGGTACAGGCGTATTGGCCGCCTGTACAGGTGGCGGTGGCGGTGGCGGTGATGAAGACCTGGGGGAAAATCCTATCAAAGTCGGCGTCATGTATTCCACGACGGGCACGATTGCGATCGTCGAAAAGTCTCTTCAAGATGCAACTTTCTTGGCGATTGAGCAAATTAACACGGGTACCGGCCCTTGGGAGGGCAAAGGCGAAGGTATCGAAGGGCGCAAGATTCAAAAAGTTGTGGTTAACCCTGACTCCAACTGGGATCTTTACAACCAGATGTCAAAGCGTTTGATTGACGAAGACAAAGTCGTTTGTGTCCTCGGTTGTTATACGTCGGCAAGCCGTAAATCCGTTCTGCCAGTCTTTGAAGAAAAGGACTCTATCCTTTACTACCCAGTGTATTACGAAGGGAATGAGTGTAGCTCCAACGTCTTCTATACAGGGGCTGCACCTAACCAGCAGATTACCGACTCCATTCCTTACTGCTTCAAAAACTTTGGCCCTAAAGGCTTTTTCATTGGCTCTGACTACATTTATCCCAAAGAAAGTAACCGGATTGCGAAGGCCGAGCTGGAAAAGCAGGGCGGTCAGGTCGTTGGCGATGAATATGCAGCCTTAGGTACCACAGAATTTATCACCATCATCAACAAAATCAAGGCAGCTAAGCCAGACTTTATCTTAAGCAACTTAGTGGGAGATAGTATCCCTGCGTTTTACCGACAGTTCAAGGATGCGGGTATCTCTTCTGCCGATATTCCGATCATGGCCTATCCCACCACTGAAGAAGAAATTCAGGCAATGGGTTCAGAATATGCTGAGGGGCACTACACAAGTTTTAACTACTTCCAAACCGTCGAGACACCTGAGAACCAGGCTTTTGTTACCCAATTCAAAGAGATGTTTGGCGATAGCCGGGTCACCAACGGGGTGATGGAAGCGGCATACTTACAGACCTTCTTTATGGCTCAGGCTATGGCCGACATCCTGAAAGGAGGAGAAGAAATCAATACCGGAACCCTCCGTGAAGCCACCCGAGGCCAGGAGTTTAATGCGCCGCAAGGTAAGGTCAAGATTGACCCAGATAACTATCACACCTATCTATATTCTCGAATCGGAAAGTGGAAAGCAGATGGGCAAGCCGAGATTGTGTTTGCCACCGAGGCAGCCGTTAAGCCTATTCCCTGGAGTCAAGCTCTCTACAAAGGACGAACCTGCGTGCACCCCACTCCTGATGATCGGAGTGATCCCACCAAGGAAACTGGTAAAGATCTAGTTCCCGAGTTTCTCAGCTAGATATTCTCGACCGACTTGTTGATGAGGTGAACGAATCAGTTCACCTCATCAGAGTCTGTCAGACGTTATTGTTACTCCATATAAACCTGATGTTGAATCCTTCTCTCTGGCTTACATCATCGATACCCTATCTCATTGCTCAAGCTGAAGCAGCGGCAGAAGCTGGACAAGATGTTGGGGTGTACTCAGTGATTAATCAGGCCCTCAATGGTATTGGCATTGTGGGCATTTTGCTACTAACGGGGCTGGGGTTGACGATAACCTTCGGCGTTATGCGCATCATCAACCTGGCCCACGGTGAATTTATTATGCTGGGTGCTTACGTTGCTTTTTTGATGCAGAGTACCTTTAATTTCGATCTGCTTCTGACGATTCCGTTTGCCTTTATCGGTACTGCCATAATTGGGGCTTTGACAGAAGTTACAATTATTCGCCGATTATACGGGCGTCCCCTAGAAACGCTTCTGGCAACCTGGGGGCTAAGTATTGTTATTCAAGGTGTAGTTAAGCTGATTTTTACGGCCCAACTCAAGTACGTTAAGTCACCGACCTACTTATCTGGAAACTTCACGCTGGTATCCGATGCTTCCGGCTCTCCTTTGGTCGCAATCTCCTACTATCGCACCTTCATTATTGTGGTTGCGCTTGCCTTGCTGGGGCTAACCATGTTTTTGTTTTACGGCACATCATGGGGACGTCAGGTCAGAGCGGTGACGCAAAACCGAGATATGGCTAAGTGTTTGGGCATCAACACCCAAATGATCGATATGTTCACCTTTGCCTATGGCTGCGGGCTGGCTGGCATTGCTGGCGCTGTCATTGCTGCCCTCAAGAGTGTTGCACCGCCGATGGGGCAGGACTATTTGGTTGATGCTTGGATGGTGGTCGTTACGGGTGGTGTTGATAAGTTAGTGGGTATTCTGGCGGGTTCATTTTTAATTGGTGAATCTAATGCATTACTGGCCTTTATCCTAAATGATCCCACTGCTCGGGTACTTGTTTTAGGGGCTGTGATTGTCCTCATCCGCTATCGCCCTGAAGGTCTGTTCACGGTTCAGAAAAGAGCCTAGCTGTTTTTTATTGATGGTCGGAAGGTAATCCAGTATGACAAACATGGTCTTAAGCTACAGGCAGACAACCTTTCCGCGAAAGCTAGTCATCATTGGTGGCATATCGCTCCTGGTTTTTGTGGTCTTACCCTTTGTGATTGGGGAGTTTCAGCTTGCTCTAGTCTCCAAGCTACTGTTGTTCGGTGCGCTGGCGGTTTCTTTGGATTTAGTGTGGGGCTTTACAGGTATCCTCAGCTTTGCCCACGGCGTTTTTTTTACGCTCGGCGGCTATGCCATGGCGTACTATCTGAAGCTAAATCTATCGGCTGCTAATAATACCTATGGCGGTAATATTCCTGACTTCATGGTCTGGAACGGCCTGGAAACCCTGCCCTGGTTTATTGCCCCACTTCAGTATTTCCCCATAGCCGTTCTGGCAATGGTTGGGGTGCCTGCACTGTTTGCTTTTATTATCGGTAGCTTTATTTTTCGCTCTAAGGTGAGTGGTGTCTACATCACCATCATTACCCTGGCAATTTCCTCTGCACTCACGACGTTTTTTGTCAGCCAACAGGCCTATACAGGTGGTACCAACGGCATTACCGATGTGAGTCAGCTGAAGTTTTTTGGTACGCCGATTCCAGCAACGGGCATTTATTTCATTATTCTGGCCTATACCGCTTTGCTGGTGGTGGGAAGCTGGTGGCTCACCCAGTCCAATTTTGGCTTGATTCTGCGTTCCATTAAAGAAAATGAAAACCGGATTGCCTTTCTAGGCTACGATGTGGCGCGGTTTAAGATCTTTATCTGGACGCTATCGGCAGCGTTGGCAGGTATTGCGGGGGGGCTATTTGTGCCGCTCAATAAGTTTATTTCCCCAGTATACTTAGCGGTTGCCTTTGGCACTCAAGTGGTGATTTGGGTAGCGATTGGCGGGCGAGGCACGTTGGTCGGGCCGCTGGCTGCTGCCATTATCATGGGGCAAATCCAAAACTCTGCTGAGAAGGTCACCCAGGACTGGCAGCTAATTGTGGGCATTGTCCTAATTGTCGTTGTGCTCTTTATCCCGAATGGGTTAATGAGTCTGCTGCCCAAAAATCTGAGCCTCAGCAAGCTATCTGAGGCACCTGCAAAGGTCACCTCCAATACAACTGGCGGGTATATCCAGCCTCAACTGTTGGACTGGTACACACCTTTAAAAGCTTTCATGGTGCAGCTAGCCAGCTTAAGCCTTCGAGGCCTATTTTGGCCCTTGCGATCGCTTGCTTCTGGCCGTGGACGTCCTGCGAATCGGTGGCGTAAAGATTAGACAGACTGTAGTTTAATGGGTGCCGCTGTGTGCGATCAGAGCCAGACCTTCGGAATTCGTTAATTTGACTACAGCGAAAGGGTTTCAGCAATGTTAAGTTCGTTGTACTGAGCATATTTTGGGGAAATAAAAATGGGGCCAGTATTAGAAGTCAAGGATCTAAACGTTGTTTTCTCAGGGTTTAAGGCTCTAAAGGGAGTCAACCTTGAGGTGAATGACCTTGAGATTGTGACCATTATTGGACCCAATGGGGCCGGTAAGAGTACGTTGCTGGATGCGATTGTGGGGAAGTCGCCTGTTGCATCGGGCCATGTTTACTACCAGGGTAAAGAGATTACCAACCGCAGCCCCTATGAAATTTCCCGCATGGGTATTGGCCGAAAGTTTCAAAACCCAAATGTATACAACGAATTGACGGTTTTTGAAAATGTGGTTTTGGCCCTGAAAGGTGCTCATGGCATCCTTTCTTCAATGCGGTCAAAGCTAACCCGCGCCAAGAAGGAAAAAATTTACGACGTTCTAGAAAAGTCTGGTTTGGTCAGTGAGGCTTTTAGCCTCGTGGCCTCCCTTTCCCACGGTCAGAAGCAGTGGGTAGAGATTGCGATGGTGCTGGCTCAGGATCCTTCTATTGTTTTGCTCGATGAGCCGACGGCTGGTATGACGGCAGATGAAACCTACATGACGGGTGAAATTATCAAGAGCCTGTCTCAGTATCACTCGGTCGTGGTCATTGAGCATGATATGGAGTTTGTAAAGCAGATTGCCCAGCGTATTGTGGTACTGCACCAAGGCGAATCGCTCGCTGAAGGTTCAGTGGCGGAAGTTCAGAGCAATCCTAAGGTTATTGAGGTGTATTTAGGTCGTGAAACAATCAACGTCGCTGCTTGAAATGTCTGGTGTGACGGCGGGGTATGGTCAGACTCCCGTTCTGTTTGATGTCAATATGGCCGTTGAACAAGGCGATATTGTTTGTTTGTTAGGTCGCAATGGTGTGGGTAAGACTACATTGCTGCGGAGCATTATTGGCTTAAATAAGCTGAATAAGGGCAGTATTGTTTATGATTCTAAGGATATTTCTAAGGATCCAACCTACCAGCGCAGTCGGAAGGGGATAGCCTATATCCCCCAGGGTCGCGAGATTATTCCTTACCTCTCTGTTTTAGATAATCTCAAGCTTGGGTTTGCCGCTAGTCGGAAGAAGGTTCAAAAAATTCCTGGCGAGATTTTTGAATTTTTCCCCATGCTTAAGCAGCATCTCAACCGTCAAGGGGGCCTCTTGAGTGGTGGGCAGCAGCAGCAACTGGCGATCGCCCGTGGTCTAATGTGCAACCCTAAGATTATGCTCCTGGATGAGCCAACGGAGGGTATTCAGCCTTCCATTGTGCAAGAGATTGAAGATACGCTCCGGCGGATTAATCAAGACAAGGGAATTACGATCATGGTGGTTGAGCAAAAGATTGAGTTTGCTCGCTTGCTGGCCAAAAAATTCTTCATTATGGAGAAGGGGGCTATCGTCACCCAAGGCAGCACTCAAGACTTAACTGATTCTCTCTTACACCGCTATTTGGCGGTTTAGCTGGTTTCGTTCCCGTTTAGTTTTTCTTCCCAGCGATTAGCTCTCAAAACCTCCTCCCAGCCTTTCTGTTTCCAGAAAGGCTTTTTTGTGTCTACCTTACCTTGTGTTTGGGCTATTTTCCTGAGATATTTTAGTCATCTCAAATTTCAGTTGTCAGCCCAGAATTTCAATCTATCGGCAGTTTGGTTTATTTATTTTCTCTGACAAAAAACTTTGGGTAAATTTGTGTCTATTGCTACATTCAATTGTTCAAAGAAAAGAGTAATGTCTTAATGGCTAAATGAAAATCTCTGCAAATTTTCATGATCCTTGCTTGTTTTAGAGCCGTTTTTTATACTATCTCTCGGTTTTGCGGTAATAAACTTATTTCTGAAGATAGGCTTATCTAACCAAGATGCTTGGGGTGATTGTGATGGGCTCTAATCGACGTGGCGGCATTCAGTTTTACGGAGTGTCGTTCAACGGACTGGACTATTGTTCTCTTTTAATAAAGGGTAAACCTTATGCCTGAAACGCTCTTTAAAGTTGACTTGACCAAGCCCATGGATCAGCAGGAACTGCCGGGGCATAACCGCTGGCATCCTGATATCCCGGCAGTGGTTTCCGTCAATCCTGGACAGGTTTTTCGGATTGAATGTAAAGACTGGACGGACGGGCAAATCAAAAATAACGATAGCCCTGATGACGTCCGAGATGTTGATTTAAGCGTGGTTCATGTCTTAAGTGGCCCAATTTGGGTAAATGGCGCAGAACCTGGCGATATTTTAGTTGTGGATCTCCTGGATATCGGTGCACTTCAAGGGGATGAGTGGGGCTTTACCGGAATTTTTGACAAGAACAATGGCGGCGGCTTTCTAACCGATCACTACCCAGATCCAGCGAAGGCTGTTTGGGATTTTCAAGGGATTTATACGACTTCACGGCATATCCCGGGTGTCAGGTTCGCAGGCATTACCCACCCCGGACTAATTGGCTGTGCGCCCTCCCATGAACTGTTAGCGACCTGGAATAAGCGGGAGACTGAGCTGCAAACAACGCAACCTGACCTGCGTACCTATGGCACCGGACTGGCTGGAGATACTCCAGTGTTGGCCGCACTCCCCAACCCAACCAATGCGATCTTGGGTACGTTACCCCAATCCGAGTATGGCCGGGTTGCGGCTGAAGCGGCTCGAACCGTGCCGCCCCGTGAACATGGGGGTAACTGCGATATTAAGAATCTCTCGCGCGGAACGCGGATCTACTTCCCGGTCTATGTGGAGGGGGCCAAGCTCTCTATGGGAGATATTCACTTTTCTCAGGGGGATGGTGAGATTTCTTTCTGCGGTGCAATTGAGATGTCAGGGTTCATCGATCTCCATGTTGACATCATTAAGGGCGGGGTTGAGAAATATGGCATGGTTAACCCCATCTTTAAACCTGGCCCGGTAGAACCTCGCTACTCAGAATACCTCGTGTTTGAAGGGATTTCTGTGGATGAGTTTGGCAAGCAGTATTTTATGGATGTCCACATCGCTTATCGGCGCGCCTGCCTGAATGCGATTGAATATCTGAAGAAATTTGGCTTTACCGGGGAGCAAGCTTACTTGCTCTTGAGCTGTGCGCCAGTTGAGGGTAGAGTGAGCGGCATTGTTGATGTGCCAAATGCTTGCTGTACCGTTGCACTGCCCACCGAAATCTTTGATAAGAGTATCTTGCCGACGTAGGTTAGCGCCTGCGGGTTCATTAAAATGGAGTTTAGTTCTGATGTTTCCAGAATTAAACTCCAGCTTGCTGTTAATTGTGCTTGAACAAAAGTGGAGTAACCCATGCCTTTGTATGAATATCGCTGTATATCCTGTGGTGATTTTGAGGCTTGGCGACGTATTTCAGAGCTAGAGTCCCTGATGAGTTGTCCATCTTGCGAGCTGACAGCCCAGCGTCTGTTCTCGGCGCCCAACGTTAATTTAAATATGGGTGGCTTATCTCGGATTGGTCGTCGTACTACCGCAGAGCCAAGACTGGTAAAACGGGACAAAGAGCCTGCTAAACCTAAGTTTCAGCCATCTTGTACAACAAGACCCTGGATGATTGGTCATGCTGCTGAGCGACTTTAGCCTATCTGCTAATGCTTAAAACTGCATGTGGGTCTTATTAAGCAGCTGTTTCACAGTTTAGATTTACAGGGTGAATTTTAGGTCAGAAAAAAGGGTGTATTCCTCATACACCCTTTTGATTTGTGAGTTATTTTGTGAGAGTGAGACCCAAAATTTAGAAGGAGAACGTGACCCGGACTAACCCTTGAATAATATCCGGGTTCCGACTGCTGTTATTCGCATCCAAAATAGCCATGATAATCGGTGATATTGAGATGTTGTCATTGACCGGAAATCGGTAGAATGCTTCAATATTGGTTTGCGTTCTATTGTTGATTTCTAGTGCATCACTTGAGGGTAGGTCGTTGATAAATGGCTGACCAACGGATGCGGCAAGGAGAGATCCTGGCACAAATAAATCATGGACACCAAATCCTGCTTGCCAGGTTTGGGCTAGATATTCCCCGGCCCCTAAGACTGGAGAGTAGGGTATGGGGTTTGCATCACCATAAGCATTAGAGCCAGAGATACCGTATCGCCCGAATAAACCAAACCTCCCAAAGGTTACCTCGGCGTTAATGCCTCCGGCATTTTGGGAAATGTTGGAGGTTGCTGAGTTAGTGTATTGTAGGCGTACTGCAAAGTTATTTGCGTCATTGCTGCCAAAGGTACTGGCGTATTCCAGCTCGGCTGTGGCTTGGTAGGGATCACCAAACAACCCTCCCCCAAAGGCAGGGTTGGCAATAGAACTCCCAGCATCAGCTGCTGCATAGACCGCTCTGACTGAAATAGGGCCACCATTGGGATTCCAGTCAAAGGCCGCGCCTGCGCCGCCTTTAAAGTTCAACTCGTAGGGTGTGATTAGCGGGTTGTTGATCATGAACCAGGAACTCAACCCAGTGACTGGGCTGGTGTAGCTGTTCACGTCAATGATGTCCGTCGGATAGAACAGGGGGGCTACGGTTACCGCCAAGTCCTCAATCGGCTTAAAGGTATAGGCCAGACGGAATAATCCAACATTGCCTGGAAACCCAGTGAAATAAAATTGACCGGGTACGAATAGTGCTTGATTGCCAGGGTTGCTGGGGGTACTTCCAATCTCGGCAGCACCAATTAAATCACCGCCGCCATTCCCCATAAATAGGGTTGTTTGCAGGAGATCGCTGCCGCTGAAACTGGTGTTGAAGTTGAGGAAAACAGCCCCGATCGCGGTAGCTCGTTCATCATCTAGATCATCAGCGCCTGGATCTGAACCATCGGTTGAAATGTCAAATCCTTGGTCGCCCAGGGTTTGACCGTACTGTGCCCCAAATACAACTAGACCACTTAATTTGGTCGTAGTCGAGAATTGCTGGGCTTCTAGAGTGGCAGTCCGAGCTTCCAAACCATCGACCCGACCCTTGAGGGTGGCCAGTTCGGCTTTAAATTCTTCTTGCAGGGCTTTGACGGTTTCGAGATCTTCTTTGGTAGCAAAGCGATCGCTAATTTGGTCTAAGCAAGCATTGAGGGCGGCTGCCAGTTCATAGCGGGTGGCAGCCCGATTGCCCCGAAAGGTGCCGTCTGGATAGCCCGCAATACAGCCGTAGCGTTCGACTAGAGATTGCAGGGCCTGAAATGCCCAGTCGGTGGGCTGGACATCTGAGAGCTGGGAGACTGAAGTGACTTGCCCGATGAGGCGCGTATCATCAGAAACCGCTTGGGCGAGTTTGAACTCAGGCTGAGTTGACTGGAAGATTGGGGCCTCATGCTGCGTGGCAAAGACGCCTTTTCCAGTTTCAAATTCTCCGGTTTCAGAACCCGCGATCGCATCGCTTATTCCCGGCGCACTGGCAAGCAGGACGCTTTCATTCGTTTGGGGGTCAAGGCTGACCAAGGTGGCAGCCTTTTCTGCACTCGATCGCGCTTCCAGGGGAGCAGCATGAACCGCGATCGCCTGTACCGAAGCCAAGACAACCGCCAACGGCATCAGCCAAAACTGACGCAATACAAAAAGCTTCATGAATGAGATCCTCACCTAAACCACAGGAACAATGCAACAAGTGCTATAGGACGGATGCTACCGATGCACTTACAAGGGCAATACATCACACCCATAGGGTCTGTTGCTCGTACTCACACAATAAAAACCAGCTAACTCCACAGAGCAATTAGCTTGCTACCTACTGGGATAGTTCAGATCAAGGGTATTAAAGCGCAGAGAGCAACAAGTACACTACGCTGATCTTGAAACAGATGCAAATTTAGCTTGCTTATTTCGCGATACCTTAATCTTGCGCTAGGTAGGTAGATATGCACATCACAAATCTACTGGAGCCAGTTGGTGGCAAAAAGTATACAAAATTACTTTTTGTCCCGATATTCTTTCCGTAAGGTTTATTGGTAAGTCAGATTGGCCGTTAAGTCAGCAAAGCAATATATTTGGGTATGACGCGCTTGAGCATCGATGAATCAGAGCATTGATTCAATCAGATCTCACGGCTTCGCGCAAAATGCTGAGTCTGGTCTTATGTCAGCTCAGCTCAATATTCACCTTGCTAGGACAGGGTTACAGGGTGCTTGCCGAGTTGCTTGCCGTGTTTTTGGGAGTTAAGCGCTGCGCAAGGCCACAATTGGGTCTAGCCGCGCGGCACGCTGGGCCGGAACGACACCAAAAAACACGCCAATTCCCCCTGAGACAGAGACTGCTAACAAAATGGCGGGCACCGACACGCTGGTCTGCAACGGCGTGAAGGCTCCGACCAGGATCACCGTGCCGGAGCCGACCAGAATGCCAATCAGTCCCCCCGCCGCTGAGAGAATAATCGACTCAATTAAAAATTGCAGCAAAATATCGGCTCGGGTCGCCCCAAT
>CAZXWR010000043.1:0-17725 GCA_964644325.1 uncultured bacterium | reverse complement strand
TATTATTGCCAAGACCGCAACACCCCTCACCCCTGAAGAACAGCAGTTCATTGCCGCAGCAACCATTTCTCCTGAGACCATTGATGTGAATGTGGTGGGAGAAGTCAAAGCTCCCGGCACCGTGAAGATTCGCCCCAATACCCCATTGAGTACGGCGGTGTTATCCGCAGGTGGATTTGACGGTAGACGCGCCAACACCAAGAGCGTGAAGCTGATTCGCTTGAATCCGGACGGCACCGTGACCGAACGCAAAATCAAAATTGCTTTTGATGCCCCGGTGAGTGAAGATAGAAACCCTGCGTTGCGGAACAATGACGTGATTGTGGTCGGGAAGTCCGGTCTGACTGCTTTTTCAGATACCTTTAGCGCTATCTTTTCGCCCGTTACGGGGGCATCGGGTCTGATTCGCTCATTCCTGCTGTTCTAAAACGATCGGGGCCGAAACGTTCATCGCTGCTGAAACAAAACAGCGCCGACCCGCAAAGGTCGGCGCTTTGGCTATGAATCGGATGCCCGTTAGGGTCTAGCAATACTCACGGTTCAAGCGGTATGCGAATCGACTTCTCAACCGGCACTTTTTACCGTTTTACGGTGCTTTGCCCATTCATACCCGCATCAAATTGATGAACCAGGAGTGATTGCTGCGGCATCCCAATGCTGATCTGGGCTTCATCAAAGGCCAGTTTTAAGCGTCTGCGGTATTCTCGGGCCACATCCCACTGCTTCAACGGTCTTGTCTTGATCCAGAGGCGCACGGTTGCCCCAACGTGATCCAGGTGATCCACCCCCAGGACGAGGGGCGGTTCAAGTATTTCTTTAGCCCAGTCCGGACTTTGACGCATCTTGTCAGCGACTTCATCAATGAGGGCGATCGCCTGGTTAAGATCAGCGTTGAGCGACACCGGAATCATCAGATCCACCCTTGACCATTCCTTTGAAAGATTTTGCACCACGGCAATTTGACTGTTAGGGATAGTGATGAGGCGACCTTCTTCATTCCGCAGCTGGGTGATCCGCAGGTTCATATTTTCCACAAACCCAGCCACATCCCCCACGATAATCACATCCCCCACGCCAAACTGATCTTCAAGCAAGATTAAGAAGCCGTTAATCACATCTTTCAGAACATTCTGAGAAGCAAAGGAGAGGGCTAAACTAATAATCCCAGCCCCCGCCAAGAGCGGCCCTAAATCAAGGCCCAAGCGCGATAGGATGGCTAGAACGCCAATGCCGATTAACAGGATCGCAATTACATTTTTGGTGACGCTGGAAATGGTCGAGAATCGGAGGGCAAGACGCTGCGATCGCTGTTTTTGGTAGATAGCGCCATTCTGAATCACGAAAAACAGACGATCGACTAAGACATGGCCAAAGCGAATCAGAGCGTAGATGGCCAGACCAATGGCGATAATTTGCAGGGGGATGGCCAAACTATCCAGGATGAAAGGCCACCATTGCCGCGTGTAGGGGAAAAGGTTCAGTAAAAATAGCAGCCCACCGCCCCAAAGCACACCTTGACCCAAGCGGCAGAGCCAGCGCTGGAGGCCAACCATGGTTTGCGATTGCTGCTGGGAAATATGGCGCAGTAAGTCTTGGTGGTTTACAGGTGCCTCTGCCGCGTCAGAGACGGCATCAGCCTTTTGCAGCTGCCGCTGTTTTGTGCGGAGCCTCTTTTGGACGCGAGTCAGCCCGAAACTCAGACCCAAAAGTAATACCAGACTCATAGCAGCCTTGACACCTTGCCGCCTCAAAACGCTGGGCTGTCGCTCCTGTCGGTATTGCTGGAGGGCATTTTCGATGACCGTCTTAAACTCACGCGCCACTAAATTGGGGTTTGGCACCCCCGATAGCTGTGCATCCGCTTGGGTAATGGTCATTAAGGCCCTGTCATTCACGCTCAGAATCGGGAGTTGACTGTCAGGATCTTGGGTCTGGATGACCTGAACTGAACCTTCACCCAACTGGCGGGCAATCGACTGGAGCCGTTCGGTAATGACCTTGGCCCGGGCTGAGGCCGATAGACCATCGGCGGCTGTAATCGAGAAGAGTGTCCGACCATCTAGATAAACAGGTTCGGTGTCCGGAGCGCCTAATCCTGGGGGCAACACCTCTTCGACGGTGGGCAAACTAAACTGCTCAATCTGAGAGGCGATCGCAGGGTCTGCCTGCGCTGAAGCCATGGGGGTAGTGAAGGGCAGCAGGGTGCCCCATAACAGGCTCGCGCTCAGGGCGATGCTGCTCAGCAGCAACAGCCACTGCCGTCGGCATAATCTTTGCCCAACGGTCTTCAAGAAAGGGTTTGACAAAAATTTGCCAAGACTTCGCGCAGGCGCCATAGATTCAACTCTTGTTCATCGACAACAGGCGCTCTGGACTAGCCACAACGCTGTCTCGAAGATAAGAACCCCCCTATCGATTGAGGCTCTGTCGAAAGTTGGAGATTTGTAATGATTTCCTGGGTTGGGGCAACCCAGGATCTGCGCACCTAGCCTCAAGACTCCGACGACAGCCGCCAGCCGGGTTTCACAACCTGTCGCGCCCGAGCGATGACCAGGGCATCATCCCCCACAGATTCAGTCACGGTCGAACCCGCCGCGATATTGACATCGTCGCCAATCGTGATGGGGGCAACCAGAACGCTATTGGCCCCTGTTTTCGTGCGATCGCCGATTTGCGTCGGGTGCTTATTGACCCCGTCATAGTTGGCCGTGATCGTCCCCGCTCCAATATTGACCTGGTTTCCGGTCGTCGCATCACCCAGGTAAGCAAGATGGGCGACGTTATTTCTCGCACCCAGAGTCGTTTTCTTCAGCTCCACAAAATTACCAATCCGACAGCCTGGGCCCACTGCAACCTGCCCCCGCAGATGGGCATAGGGGCCAATGCGGGTTTGGGCCGCCACCGTACTATCGGTCACCACTGAGAACAGGATCGTGACGCGATCGCCAATCGTGCTGTTTTCGATGAGTGACCCTGGCCCAAGGCGACAGCCCGCCCCAATGTTCGTCTGACCTCGCAGGTGCGTTTGCGGTTCCACCACCACATCTGCATCCAGCACCACCGACTCATCAATGGTGATGCTGTTCGGATCCACTAAAGTCACCCCCATCGTCATCCAGTGATCCTTCACCCGAGTCTGGAGTACTTGATAGGCGTCTGCCAGCTGCTTGCGGTTATTGATGCCAGAGATCTCCTGATGGTCTGCCGCATCAACCACCCTCACGGGTTCCATAAAATTGACGACATCTGTGAGGTAGTATTCTTGCTGATCATTCTCCGCACTGAGTTGGGGCAAAGCTTTTTGCAGAGCCGACCAGCGAAAGCAGTAAACGCCTGCATTAATCCGGCAGTTTTTGCGTTGTTCTTCAGTACAGTCGCGGTCTTCAATAATACTCAGGAGCCGATTTTGATCATCGCAAAAGACCCGTCCATAGCCCTTGGGGTCAGGCAGCTCCGCCGTCAAAACCGTCGCCGCATTCTGATGCCGCTGATGGGTCTCTAACAAGCGCTGGAGCGTTTCAGGCCGTAATAGCGGAACATCCCCATTGAGCACCAGCACATCCCCGTCAAACGCTTCTAAATGAGGCAGGATCTGCTGCACCGCGTGACCGGTTCCCAGCTGTTCTGCTTGCTCAACGAACTCAACGTTCCCGCGATGCTGGAGCGCTGTTTTAACCTGATCGGCCCCATAGCCCACAATCACAAACTGACGGGATGGCTGGAGTGCCGCAGCACTCTCAAGCACCCGCTCCACCAGCGTCAACCCTCCGAGCGCATGCAGCACTTTCGGTAATGTCGACTTCATGCGCGTGCCTCGACCCGCAGCTAAAATTGCAACAGCAAGCATCTACCTATCCAAGTCCCTTTTCACCCACGGAGTATACCGCGCTTCGCAGCGCTTGTGATTGACATCCTCATCACCCATTACCGCCCTAGAAACCCAGCAAAAGGCCAGTGCCATCTTTGCGAGGCCGCTCCCCTGGATGTCCAGTGTTTAGGGCTGCTGAAGGGGACAAACTCACACAATCTGCGATGCAGGATGAACAACGCTACGGCTCAAGTTCCGTAAATTAACTGAGGGCAATCACCACGAAGGGTCGCGATAGTGGAACAAGAGAACGCTATCCCCCTGAGACTATGGACAACATTGCCGTCAAAATGCTAACGGAGTACCGGGCCAAGGTCTTACAAGAGACAGGCGTAGACTGGTATCACCCTGAGAATGCATTTTTCCATCTGCGACTGGCGAAACTCCGCCGCTCGCCAGACAGCCAGGTTTTGAGCTGGATGAACCTCTTGGCTTAAACCGGACAACCTGCAAAGGACTGCAATTGGCGATCGCCTAGCGGGCACCTGCCATAGAAGGCGCCACTCCGTTCTGGGAATCCGCCTCTGATTCTTCACTGATCCCGAACACCTGGTTAAAGACCTTCTGCACCTTGTAGCCAGAGTCAATGGACTCTAAGGGATCCTTCCGCAATCGGTGTCGCAGGCAAAGGGTCATGACCCGCTTGATGTCATCCACCGTAACTTCGGTGCGACCTTCAAAGGCCGTCAGTGCCTTGGCAGCCCGATTGGTGACAATATCACCCCGCAGCCCATCAACATCTAGCTCAGAGCAAACCTGAGAGATATGCACCCGCAGTTCGTGGTCAATCGTCACATGCGGCAACTGTTCTTGAGCCTTGACTAGCTTGGCCTGCAAGGCTTCTTGGTCGGTTTGGTGCGCCGCTAGAAAAGCCTGCGGATCCTGGTCAAAACTTGTGCGCTCCTCCACAATTTGCACCCGGAGGGTTGGATCCTTAACGGTACGGATTTCAGCGTGCATCCCAAAGCGGTCTAAGAGCTGGGGGCGCAGTTCCCCTTCTTCCGGGTTGCCAGAACCGACCAGCACAAACCGAGCCGGGTGGCGAATCGAAATGCCCTCCCGCTCTACGGTATTCCAGCCCGAAGCCGCAGAATCAAGCAGCACGTCCACGAGATGGTCATCCAGCAGGTTGACTTCATCAACGTACAAAATGCCCCGATTGGCCTTGGCCAGTAGACCGGGTTCAAAGGCTTTAACGCCTTCAGAGAGCGCTTTCTCAATATCAATGGTGCCGCAAACCCGATCTTCGGTGGCCCCCAAGGGCAGGTCCACCATTGTGACCTTCTTATGGGCGATCGCGGGCTGATCTCCAGCCGTGACCCGATCTTTGACCTCATCACTCATGAGTTCGGGGTCGCTGGGGTGGCTGTTGAAGGGGTCATCTGCCACCACTTCAATTTCCGGCAGCAGATCGGCCAAGGCGCGAATGGTGGTGGACTTACCCGTACCGCGATCGCCCATAATCATGACGCCGCCAATGCGAGGGTCAATGATATTGAGGATAAGGGCTAACTTCATTTCTTCTTGGCCCACAATTGCGGTGAACGGATAGACCGCACGTTGCGGCGTTTTGGTTACAGTTGCGCTCACAGAACTACCTAGCTTTCAGCAATACCCAGTGTTTCTCATTGTGCCACATGGATGCCCGTTCCCCCATGGGCTTGTTGCGCGGCTGACCGACAGGACTTCTGAGGCGAATCCCCGCCTGATTGACCCGCCTTCCTGCACACGCTGGGCGCGCTCAGGGAGCCTGACAGACCCAGAATCTGCCCCGAACCCGAAAGATTGTGGCACAGTAAGATTGCAGAGGTTGATCACGGAGGAGCGGCCCGCCATGTTTTTACAGGAACTATCCCCTTTGTTTGAAGAACTCGTACAGAAGCCGGTCGCCTTCATGGGCGGTTTTACGTCCGGGCTGCTGCGGCTCGATCTATCACAGGATCCCGTTAAAAGCTGGCTCCAGAAACAGTCCGGGGGGGCCACCAGCTCAAATCCAACGGATCCACCCTCCAGCAGTAACGGCAGCGGGCCGCAGTCCATCAGCATTGATTAGGCCATGACGGCCCCCTTGCGGATTGTCTCGCTGATTCCCAGCGCCACTGAACTGGTGGCTTCACTGGGCCTGGAACAGGCCTTAGTCGGTCGCTCCCACGAGTGCGACTACCCTGCCACGGTGCAGGCTCTGCCGATCTGCACGGCTCCCAATCTTGACCCCAGGGGTGCCAGCCATGAGATTCACGATCGGGTTGAGGCTTTACTGAGGTCGGCGCTGAGTCTCTACCAGCTTGATCTGCAACAGCTGGCCGCGCTCCAGCCCACCCACATTATTACCCAGGCACAGTGTGAGGTCTGTGCCGTGAGCTTGGCCGATGTTGAAGCTGCCGTAGCCCAGCTGACAAACTGCTCCCCTCAGATTATTTCCCTTCAGCCCAGTCGCCTTGACGAACTGTGGGCCAATTTACGGGAAGTCGCCGCCGCCACTGGGGTAGACCCCGCACCCGCGATCGCCCAGCTCCAGCAGCGGGTCAGTGCCTGTCAGGCCCAAGTACAGGCCCAAGCAACAAGACCCCGCGTTGCCTGTATTGAGTGGACGGCTCCGCTAATGGCGGCAGGCAACTGGGTGCCCGAACTGGTTTCCCTGGCTGGGGGTGAGTCTTTATTTGGGGTTGTCGGCCAGCATTCCCCTTGGCTGACTGGGTCAGAACTCAAAGAGGCCGATCCAGATATCCTGATCATGATGCCTTGCGGCTTTGACCTATCCCAGACTGCCCAGGCGACAGCCGAGCTGGCTCAACAGCCTGACTGGCTCACCTTATCGGCGGTACAGCAGGGCCAGGTCTACCTGACCGACGGCAATCAATACTTCAACCGACCTGGCCCCCGACTGGTGGACTCCCTAGAACTCCTCGCCGAGATCCTGCACCCGGATTCCTGCCACTATGGGTATGAGGGCAACGGCTGGCAGCGATGGTCGCCCCGAGGGGACGCTGCACAGGCCAACCTCACCGCCAGCGCCACCACCAGCGCCACCACCAGCGCCACTGGACGCATTGAACCATAACGCTACTGGGCTGTTGCAACTATGGGCTTTAACGAAGACTTTGACCTTTGTTTGCGGGCACGCTACCCCCTGATATATATCGCCACCCCCGAAGAAGAGCGCCTAGAAAGTGCGATCGCCGCGGCGGCTAAGCGTCAGGGGAACCGGGGGATTTACACCTGGGATTTTGTCGATGGCTACCAGGGGAACCCCAACGATGCCGGCTTTGCCCGTCGTAATCCACTCCAGGCCCTGGAACTGGTTGAGAAGCTGCCTGCAACGGCTCCGGCCATTTTCGTGCTGCGGGACTACCATCGCTTTTTAGAAGATATCGCTGTCTCGCGGAAGCTGCGGAATCTGGCTCGCACCCTGAAGTCTCAGCCCAAAAACATTGTGTTGCTGGCCACCGAGGTCGCCATTCCCGCTGACCTGAGCGAAGTGCTGACGGTGCTAGACTTTCCGTTGCCCACTGTCCTGGAAATCCGCACCGAACTGGAACGCATGCTGTCTGCGACGGGCCAATCCCTCTCCGGCGAAACCCTGGGCGAAATTGTCCGTTCCTGTCAGGGCCTCTCCATGGAGCGCATTCGTCGGGTGCTGGCACGGGCGATCGCCACCCACGGTGCCCTGAGCATTGATGACCTGGATTTGATCCTGGAAGAAAAGCGCCAGACCATTCGCCAAACCCAAATTTTAGACTTTTATCCCGCTAGCGAAACCATCAGCGACATTGGAGGCCTCGATAATCTGAAGGACTGGCTGCTGTTGCGGGGGAGTGCTTTTTCGGAGCAGGCCCGCGCCTACGGACTCCCCCACCCTCGGGGACTGCTGCTGGTGGGGATCCAGGGCACCGGGAAATCTCTGTCGGCCAAGGCGATCGCCCACCACTGGCATCTGCCGCTGCTGCGTCTGGATGTGGGGCGACTGTTTGCGGGTCTGGTGGGCGAATCAGAATCCCGCACCCGTCAGATGATTCAGCTTGCCGAAGCCCTAGCCCCCTGTATTCTCTGGATTGATGAAATCGACAAGGCCTTTTCCGGGGCCGATGGCCGCAGCGATGCAGGAACCACCAGTCGGGTCTTCGGGACGTTCATTACCTGGCTGGCCGAAAAAAACTCGCCTGTGTTTGTGGTCGCCACCGCCAATAATATCCAGGCTCTGCCCCCAGAGCTGCTGCGTAAAGGCCGCTTCGACGAAATCTTTTTTGTGGGTCTGCCCTCCACCGAGGAGCGTCAGGCGATCTTTGCCGTGCACCTCAACCGCCTGCGGCCCCATAACCTACAGGCCTACGATTTAGAACGCCTTGCCTATGAAACGCCCGATTTCTCTGGGGCCGAAATTGAGCAGAGCCTCACGGAAGCCATGCACCTAGGCTTCAGCCAGAACCGCGACTTTACCACCGACGATATTCTGGAAGCCGCTAGCCAAATCGTACCCCTAGCGCGCACGGCTCAACGTCAGGTTGAAGCCCTGCAGGACTGGGCAGCGGCGGGTAAAGCGCGACTCGCGTCCCGGCATAGTACACTGAGTTTGCGCATTCAGCGACAGCTCGAGCAACCTGATTAATCTGTGTCAAACTCCACCATGACCTGGTCTAGATTTTTTCAATCCATGCTGGGCCTTTTTTTTGGGCTGGCGATCGTTCTAGGTGCAGTCGGCGGCCTGAGTTATTTCTACCTGGAAAAGCTATCGCGGATGCCCCCAGAACCGGAGTTCTCTGAGGCGAAAAATACCCCTGAAAGCGCCCTCTCTCCTCCTTCTACTTCAGTCAATAGCTATCCGGCTTTGGTGCTGTATCCCGATGGCTTAATCCTGCGCGATCGCCCTCAGTCTGATGCCGAAGTTGTGGGCAAGCTAGCCCTTGAGGAGACCGTAATTGTGACCGGAACCTCTGAGGATGGTCGGTGGCAGCAGGTGAATGCCGATGAACAAGGCCTGTCGGGGTGGGTATCAGCGGGCAACCTCAAACGGGCGCAGTAACTCGGCTTGGCCCATTATCCCAATGTCCCTTTGCGGCATGGAGTAGTTCATGAAGGATTCAAGTCACAGCCAGCCCGACTCACCAACTGCTTTACAGTCCGTGGGCATTATTGGCGGTGGGCAACTGGCCGAGATGATGGTGGAAGCCGCGCAACCCTTGGGGCTAGATTTGGTGATCCAGACTCCCCACACCACTGACCCTGCTCTACAGAATTCTGGGCACAGTAATACGACCCAAACCCAGCGCCTCGACGCGGTTCTGGCTCCGGTGGCGGATGCCAAGGCTACAGCTCGATTGTCTGAACGCTGCCAGGTCATTACCTTTGAAAATGAGTTTGTGAACTTGCCTGAGCTGCAATCTCTGGCCGACCAAGGCGTCTGTTTTCGACCGCGACTGGCCACGCTGGCGGCCCTGTTGGACAAGTATGAGCAGCGGCAATTTTTACAGGCGCAGCAGCTACCTGTGCCCCAGTTTGCTGCCATTGCCCCCCATCAGACCCCTGAAGACCTGGGGTTGAGCTATCCCCTTGTACTCAAGTCGCGGCGGCATGGCTACGACGGCCAAGGCACGTTTATTTTGCGCGGGGATGCCGAACTCCAGGCGTTCTGGCAAGGGGTTCCGACGAGTCCGGCGGGTGACCTCCTGTTTATGGCGGAGGCGTTTGTGCCCTTTGAGCGGGAACTGGCCATTATGGCAGCGCGTTCCGGAACGGGGGAGGTGGCCCTTTACCCGGTGGTGGAAACCTATCAGCCGGATCAGGTCTGCCGCTGGGCGATCGCCCCTGCCGCCATTGCCCCTGAAACCCAGTCCCAAATCCAGGCCATTGCCCAGCAAATCTTGGAGCATTTGGACGTGGTGGGCATTTTGGGGATTGAACTGTTCCTGACCTCGGATGGAACGGTATTGGTCAACGAGATTGCGCCCCGCACCCACAATTCTGGCCACCTGACCATTGAAGCTTGCGCGACTTCGCAGTTTGAGCAGCATCTGCGCGCGGTTTGCGGACGACCGTTGGGGCCAACCACCCTAACCCAGCCCGCTGTGATGGTAAATTTGCTGGGGTTTGAGGTGGCTCAGTCTGACTATGCTGCTCAGCGTCAGGCCATCGGCCAAGCACCCAACGCATTTCTGCACTGGTATGGCAAGGCTGAAGCCCGCCCCGGTCGCAAACTGGGTCATGTCACTGTCTTGCTAGAGACGGCAGAACGAGAACAGGCGATCGCCACCGCTCAAGCCATTGAAGCCCTCTGGTATCCGTCGCAAAACAGCGCGTAACAACACAAAAGTCTTGAAAAATGTAACGCTTCTTCACTAAGCCACATTTCCCCAGAACAGTTCAGGTAACATGGCTTACAGGCCAGTTGAGTAGCGTTTTCCGGCTCAGGTCGGGGGAGCGCACGTCGGTCAAGCCCCACAATCCGCATCAGCATCGCGGTTCTCGTTTTTAAAAAGCAACGATAGCAAGGTGATCATGGTCAATTCCATTACAAAGCCTGAATTCGCAGAATTGCGTGACGGGGTTAAAGTCCCTGCCAAGGAAACTATTCTGACGCCGCGTTTTTACACCACGGACTTTGACGAGATGGCCAAAATGGACATTTCTGTCAATGAG
This sequence comes from uncultured bacterium, assembly GCA_964644325.1. Classification (GTDB taxonomy): domain Bacteria; phylum Cyanobacteriota; class Cyanobacteriia; order Thermosynechococcales; family Thermosynechococcaceae; genus CAZXWR01. The sequence goes on along the minus strand of CAZXWR010000043.1, from coordinate 7,224 downwards.
GAGGAGCTACAGGCAATTCTGGCGGAGTTTAGGGCTGACTATAACCAGAAGCATTTTGTGCGGGATGAGAAGTTTGATCAGTCCTGGGATCATATTGATGGTGAAACCCGACGGGTCTTCGTTGAGTTTCTAGAGCGCTCCTGCACCGCTGAGTTTTCTGGCTTTTTGCTCTACAAAGAACTGGGCCGTCGTCTCAAGCACACCAGCCCGGTTTTGGCGGAGTGTTTTAACCTGATGTCGCGGGATGAGGCACGTCATGCTGGCTTTTTGAATAAGGCCATGTCGGACTTCAAACTCACCCTAGATTTGGGCTTTCTGACCAAGAGCCGTAGCTACACGTTCTTTAAGCCGAAGTTTATTTTCTACGCCACCTATCTATCAGAGAAGATTGGCTACTGGCGCTACATCACGATTTATCGTCATCTTGAAGCACACCCCGAAGACTGTATTTACCCCATCTTCAAGTTCTTTGAGAACTGGTGCCAGGATGAGAACCGCCATGGTGACTTCTTCGACGCCATTATGCGATCGCAGCCACAGTTTTTGAATAACCTGAAGTCGCGGTTGTGGTGTCGGTTCTTCTTGCTGTCGGTGTTTGCCACCATGTATCTCAACGATACCCAGCGCTCAGAGTTTTATGAGTCGATTGGGCTAGATGCTCGCACCTACGATAAGGAAGTCATCCAAAAAACCAACGAGACTGCAGGGCGTGTTTTCCCTGTCGTGCTCAATGTTGATCATCCCGACTTCTATGGTCGTCTTGAAAAGTGCGTCAGCAATAACGAGAAGCTGCGGGCGGTTGATGCATCAGGTGCTCTTGCTCCCTTCAAGGTGCTGCAAAAATTACCGACCTACCTGTCGAACGGTTGGCAGCTTCTGGCTTTATTCTTGATGAAGCCCATTCGGGTAGATGGGCTAGCTGGAACGGTTCGGTAACGCAGTTTATCCACTTGGCACCAGCTGCAAAGCGTCCACTACAGTGGGCGCTTTTTGCATATACGGCTATCAGCCTAAACGACTGCACAGGTTAGAATGTGGGTTATTTTCAGCTCAAATCGCTGACATGACTATTAAACTGGATATTAAATCCTTCTAGACGTCTCTTATGGCTGCCCAGAGTGGATAAGACCAGGATTATCGCCTTGTGCGGGTGCTTAGATGGATAGTCATCCGGCTAAAAAATGGGGTTGAATGTTTAGATTGGTAGATTTTGCTTTTGACCCCTATGCGGTGTAGATAGGCGGATAGTATTCGTCTATTTTTAGTTGTAGGATGGATCAATCAACGTGATGGAGCCAATCGCGGCACCCTCGCGATACTGCTGAGTCTGTTTCAGAAATGTATCCGATGTTGGGTATTGCCCCACTAAACCATTCTGAACTGTGTTACTCGGATAGATGATGATTCTGGTGTCCGAGGTTCTCGGGAAAGGGCCGTTCTGAAACGTAATTTCCTCTCCACTATCAGAACGATCGACGTAGCTCAATGTCGCTTGACCATAGGCTGCGATCGCCTCTTCGATTAGTGTCCCAGGCCCAATCCCTGCCGCCGTCATGAAAGATGGATCTTGCACCATAATCCCGATGATTTTGGCATGATCAGGAATCTCTAGGTCTTCTTGAGGCTCGAACATCAAAATCAGCGATCGCCCTTGTACCCGCAATCGGAGTCTAGGCCCCCATTCAAAATCTGGCTCAATCTCTTCGATGTGGGCATGGGGAGGTAGCACCCTCCGCAGGTCTTGCAACGTCATGCCCAGCTTCGCGACGCCAACACGGGTATCAGTGATTAAAGAATCGGGTTGTGGGTTGTGAACGCGCCATTCTTGACAGCCATTTTTAGTCTCTTCGTGCCGTTCAACCGTTAGTAAGTTGAGAGCAGTCCCACTCCAGTGATACTGGGTCGTAATGCCACAATCTACCTTCGCACCAGACCGGAAACCATAGCCATTCGTGAGCAGGTTGCTGTGCCCATCGAATACTGGAAGTCCGGTCAGACTAACACCAGTATGGCGAAACTTTTCCTGATTATTTTGACGGGTGATTGTTACAAACTCATGAACGCCATCGCGAATCGTCTTCCGACAATAAATATTGACTAAATAATGAGAGTGGCCTAGAGAAAAATCTTGGGCATAAATCCTAGAATTCTTGAGGTTTTCCCGGATGTCATATCCTAGGCAGAGCCCTAGCTCAGATTGGGATTGTACAATTTTTGTAAAAATTTCCTCCTTCTCGGAACCTAAAACTTCGCGTGTCAATGGATTCTTTGGCAATGCCCCTGCTTGTGTGATATTTGAAGCCAAAGGTGCAGCCTCTTTCTGGTCTGTGGATATGCTGCTCTCAGCAGACTGAATAGAGCTAAAAGGAATCAATAAACTTGCAAGAATAGCAGCCGTTAACTGTGAATATTTCATGGTTCAATTTCTGACTTAAGATGACCAATCCTATTGATTGGAGTGGCTCTAAAAATCTGGCGTATGGGTTCAAGACTAACCTTCACCAATCAATCAACATGAGTAGAGCCCCGGTGTTATCGACCCATTGAATGCTGAGGGTCCATAACACCGCTGTGAAGTTTTGATTATCGCAACACCACCTTGTAGGTTGAATTGTCGCCGCAGCGGCTCGTAGAAGAATCCTTCTCGGACACTTTCCAGCGCCATCTGCCATTCTTAAGCGTGCGATATTGAAATCGAACCTTAGTCTTTAGGTCATACACTTTTTCTAGGTTGCGAACCTCAGACCAGGTTTCATCATCGCCAATAACTCTATTCTGAACCCACTCATTTTTCCAAAGTCCTGTGCGGGGATTGAAATACTCAATATCAATGATTTTGATGGGGGCACCCGTTTTATTTACTGCTTGCACGTTCACCTTTCTACAGGTCGTTCTGCCAAATAAAGCCATGGCTGGAGTCGGGGTAAACAGAAGCGGAATCAAAGAAGAAAGTAATGCAAACTTGATGCTTAGAGTGCGTTTTGTCGTTGTATTCATCATGGTTGAAATCCTCAAAGTATTGGGGGAGTGAACTAACTTGCTTTCGATGTCACTATGATGCCAAGAGTCACAGGCCCATACCATAGGATTTCATTGGGTTTATTTCGGTAGTTCCAGCGCTAAAAATGGGTAGGGGTGCATCTGGAATTGCTGGGTGATGAAAATCATCTCGCTTCGTAACTTGTACAACAGCGTGATGTGAATTGTGATGGATTCTAGGGCAGCACAAGTTTAAAGAACGTTGTCAATGGTTTGATGCCAAAGGGTTTTGGGTCGACTGGCATCAAACAGTTAAGATTCAGATACTGAGATGCAGGTGTGCTGAGCTTGGTCTATTGGGCTCAGAACTTGTGCCATAGCTGCGGGTTTTAGGCATTATTTCTGGCCTGGAACATTGGATTTCATAGGACAACATTGGATCTTCCTGGGCCGAGGCAAAAATCCACCTATCTGGCCCGTCAACCCAGGCTGCACCTGTATGGGTTGGCATCTCGCGACCGTACAGCATCGCGCTACAGTCTCTGTATCAGCCTTTGGGCAAACAGGTCAGCTAAGGGTCAGGAGTATCGGGCAAGATGGCTAAAGTACCGTTTCTCTCTCGGTTTCAAGCCCCGCAAGCAGAAGAGGACGATGACTTTGAATATTTTCATGACGCGCCAGGGACTGTACCGGGCACCCTTTCCATTGAAGCGGATGCCGATCCAACCACCATTGTCTTAATTGACTACAGCACCGAGCATGCTACCCGGCTCAAAATTGAAATTCCTGAAGACTGTGCTCCGCACCTGGACTCTGCATCCGTCTCGTGGGTAGATGTACAAGGGTTCGGGAATGAAGATGTCCTGCGCCGTTTAGGCGATGTGTTTAAGCTGCATCCCCTCGTTTTAGAAGATGTGGTCAATGTGCCCCAGCGCCCCAAGGTTGAAGATTATGACGACCAGCTGGTTATCATCGTGCAGATGGTGGTGCCCAAAGAGACCCAGGCAGGGTTCTGGAGCGAACAAGTCAGCCTCATTTTGGGGCCGTCCTACCTGCTGACCGTTCAGGAAGAACCTGAGCATGACTGTTTCGACCCCGTGCGTTTTCGGATCCGCTTTGACAAGGGTAATATCCGCCGCCGTCAGGCAGACTACTTGGCCTATGCACTATTGGATGCCGTCATTGATGGGTTTTTCCCGGTTTTGGAAGACTACGGCGAGCGCATTGAGGAACTAGAGGACGAAGTGGTCGCGAACCCTTCCCCCCGCACGCTGGAGCAAATTCACCAGGTGAGGCGCGATCTCCTGCGCCTGCGGCGGGCCATCTGGCCCCAGCGAGAAGCTATTAATGCTCTGATCCGAGATGCCAGCCCCCTCATTAGTCATGATGTTCAGGTATATCTGCGGGATTGCTATGACCATGTCATTCAGGTTCTCGATATGGTGGAAACCTACCGAGAGCTAGCGTCTAGCCTGATGGATGTGTATCTGTCCTCGGTCAGCAACCGGATGAATGAAATCATGAAGGTGTTGACGGTGATTTCAACGCTGTTTATTCCGATCACGTTTATTGCTGGGGTCTACGGCATGAACTTCAAATACATGCCGGAGCTGGAGTGGCGCTGGGGATATGGGGCAGTTTGGTTTCTGATGTTGAGCATTGAGGGAGGACTGATTTATTTCTTCTGGCGACGGGGCTGGTTTCGTCCTGAAGGGTAATGCCGCGCCTGACGGTATGCCCGGTCTTAATTTTATGGGCTGGGCTGGGCGCGGGCCGTTTGCAGTTCCAGGTCAATGGCGTGCAGCACTTGAGCCGGATCTTCGGCCAGTAGTAAGGCTCCACTAACGGCCACTGCTGCCGCACCTTGGGCGATCGCCTGTTGGATTCGCCCAGGCCCCAGTCCACCTAGAGCGACCAAGGGTCGGTAGCTTCGGTTCACGCATTTCTCCAGTCCTGTTAAGCCCAATGGCAGACGGCGATCGCCCGGTTTTGAGGTGGGGGGAAACACAGGGCTGATGGTGGCAAAGGTTGCGCCTCCAATATCGGCAGCATCTAGCGCATCATGGCCATGACGGGAAACCCCGATCATCAACGGCTTTGGGAACTGTTCCCGAATGGACTTTAGGTTTGTAGTGGAGGAAAGATGCACCCCATCGAGCCCGTGGGGCTGGGCCAGGGTCGCGTAGCTATGCACCATGAGCAGCGCTCCAGCATCGCGCACAACGGCGCCAACCTGGGTCAGCAACCGATCCACTTGTTCAACGGACTGCTGTTTTTCGCGGATCAGGATTGCAACGCGCAGCCACGGCCCCCCTTGCAGCATCTGCGCCAGCGTAGCGGTGAGCGATCGCCCTTGCTGCTGACAGAGGTGCTGACTGGCAAACACCAGGATATCGAAGGGTAGAGGGGGTGGGGACAGGCCGTTCACAAAAGCTACGGGGTGCCCTGTGCGGTACGCTGGGCCGCTGCGGTACAAAATAGCTGAATATACTGCTGGTGGCCCCCCGGAAAGCCAACATTTAAGGTGAGCGGATCGTCCTGATCGCGGGGGTCGCCAGGGCCAGCTACAATCTGCATGGCTAGCCCAGTGCTGGCCTCCTCCATGTCCGAGCCGGCCTGAAGTTTGAGGGGGCGACGGTTCTTGACCTCCCCAGCACTACTGTCGATGTACACCACCACATTGCCAGTCTGGAAGGTACGCCCCAAATCTTGAACCAGGTGCAAAAAACCGCGATCGCTGCCGCCCCGCTGCACCTGTTGGCTTCCTGCAACGTCCTCCACCTGACTGGTCACCGTGTCTCCCACGCCGACGATGGTGGGCATTTCCGCTGGATCAAAGCTGCGTTGCGCTAGGGCCAATAGTTCCGCGTGGGATCTGGGTGCTTGACGCACGTTGAACCCTTCCCCCAGGGGATAGGTGCCGGTGCGCTGAAAATAATAGCGATTTAGCAGGGCCAGGACCCCGACTTCCTTCACGGCACCCCGCACCATAAACTGAAAATCGGTCGTGCCCGATGCGGTGCCCGAGGCAAACTGTACCCGTTCTTGGCCCTGGTCATCTCGCCCTAGGTTGGGCGCATAGTGGACAAAGAAAGACTCGCCCAAATTCAACTGCTGTGCCTCCATCAGGAGGGTTTCCATCAGCTGCTGCATCGCTTCTTGTAAGGCCCGGTAAAGGTCTGGGTGCTCTTGGAGCTGCTCGTGGAGTACATTCAGGTTGGCCGTGGGCGACACCTTATTATCCAGGACTGTCGCGGCGATCGCCTTTTCCAGATCGGCAGCTGGGATGTTGCTCGGATGTGCTTGGAAGAAGGCGTTGAGGCACTGGGTGATTTTGGTCGGCACTGCGGCCAAAAAGTCTAGTTCCGCCGTCGTGACGCCTGGATGGGAAACGGTTCCGAAGCGATCCTGCCACTGCACCCCGCCTGCCGCCAGTCCCGGCAGATACAGCCCCTGCTGCTGCACATCGTCCCCAAACGCAGCTTCTAGAATGCGATTCACGCCCCGCCGACCAATATGTTCACCATTGGTCAGTACGTAAAAATGGGGGCCAAACCGTTGGGCCGCTTCAACGTAGCGTGGGTCGAGTTGACGGGTCAGCGGGTCTTTCACCAGCCCCATGCAGACCCCATCCAAATCCTGAATAATCAACAGGTTCTCTTGATGAACCAGGAGATCGATGAGCGCATCGTGGTTCAGGGATAGGGACTGTTGGTGTAGGGGGGCAGCAAAGGAAACCATCGGCAATCCGGCGTGAACGGCGCTTTCATTGTATAGCGGCAGGTCAACTGTCCTGGACTCACAAGACTGATCTAACTGATCTACTGGTAAACCCCTCGTTCCCCTCTCTAAGCCCTTTGACCGACAAGGTGTGGCACAGCGACCGACTGGGCTTGGAAAAACTGGATCATGCGCTGATCTTCCCCCTGGATGTGGTGAATCATCCAGTCTGCCAAAATCGAGGTGACGGTTTCGATATCCGCAAAACTCACCTGCTCTAATTGCGTCCACTGCTCCAGCAGTTTCTCGACTTTGGCCACCAGCCGCTGATGAATCCCGGTATGCGCTTTGAGGTTGGGGTAACGGTAATCGCGCATCAAGGTTTCTTCGAGGTCAAAATGCATCAAGGCACACTGGGCAAATTCTTGCAGGAGCGACCGAATTTCATGAACTGCCGGGACTTCACGCTGGAGTTGTGCATGGACTTGATTGACCAGATCGAAAAGGTGACGGTGCTGTTGATCA
>CAZXWR010000042.1:0-17905 GCA_964644325.1 uncultured bacterium | reverse complement strand
GGGAGCTGGTGGGGATGTGTTCCTACCTGCTGGTGGGCTTCTGGTACGATCGTAAAGCCGCTGCTGATGCCGCCCAAAAAGCATTTGTCACCAACCGCGTCGGAGACTTTGGCCTTCTCCTCGGGATTTTAGGACTGTACTGGGCCACGGGTAGCTTCGACTTTCAAATCATTGGCGATCGCCTTCAGGATCTGGTGGCTTCCGGCAACCTGAGCCTGATTGTGGCAACCCTACTCGGAATTTTGGTCTTCCTGGGGCCAGTCGCGAAGTCAGCCCAGTTCCCGCTTCATGTCTGGCTTCCGGATGCCATGGAAGGTCCGACGCCGATCTCAGCCCTGATTCACGCGGCAACGATGGTGGCAGCAGGGGTGTTTTTGATTGCGCGGATGTTCCCAGTTTTTGAAGGCATTCCAGCGGTGATGCAGGTGATTGCCTGGACGGGGGCTGCTACAGCCTTTCTCGGGGCCACCATCGCCATTACCCAGAACGATATTAAAAAAGGGCTGGCCTACTCCACCATTTCTCAGCTGGGCTACATGGTGATGGCCATGGGCGTTGGGGCTTACTCCGCCGGACTATTCCACCTGATGACCCACGCCTACTTCAAGGCGATGCTGTTTTTAGGCTCAGGCTCCGTGATTCACGGCATGGAAGGGGTCGTAGGTCACAACCCAGTTTTGGCCCAGGACATGCGCATGATGGGTGGTCTCCGCAAGTACATGCCGATTACTTCCATTACGTTTCTCGTCGGCTGTTTGGCCATTTCTGGGATTCCGCCCTTTGCGGGCTTCTGGTCGAAAGACGAAATTTTGGGGCTGGCGTTTCAGGCGAATCCGGCACTGTGGGCCGTTGGCTGGCTGACCGCAGGCATCACTGCGTTCTATATGTTCCGGATGTACTTCTCAACCTTTGAAGGTGACTTTCGCGGTCAGAGCACAGAGGTCAAGGATGTCGTCTTGGGTGCGGCACAGCCTGAAATGGCCCTTTCCTTCGGTCCAGGGGCAATGGATCCACGGGAATTAGAGGGAGATCATCACGACGATCACCATGCCCTGCACAGTTCGCCCCATGAGTCTCCTCTAACGATGACCCTGCCATTACTCGTGCTGGCAGTGCCGTCCGCTCTGATTGGCTTGCTGGGGACGCCGTTCCACAACTACTTTGAAATTTTCATTCATGCCCCCAGTGAAACCACCGCCGAAGTTCTCGAAGCAGCGACTGAGTTTGAGCTGTCGGAATTTCTGATCATGGGCGGTAACTCTGTGGGCATTGCTCTGATTGGCATTACCTTGGCCAGTCTCATGTACCTGCGGCACAAGATTGACCCCGAGGCGATCGCCAACCGCTTTAAGCCGCTCTACGATCTATCTCTGAATAAGTGGTACTTCGACGACATTTACGACGCTGTCTTTGTGCGCGGCACGCGACGGCTGGCGCGTCAGGTCTTGGAGGTTGACTACAATGTCGTGGATGGCGCAGTCAACCTCACGGGCTTCCTCGCAGTCGTAACGGGCGAAGGGCTGAAATACTTAGAAAACGGTCGGGCGCAGTTTTATGCTCTGATTGTGTTCCTGGCAGTCCTGGGCTTTGTCATCATTGCGGTCTAGCTCAGGCGCGGACTCCGATTAACCACAGTAAATGCGATGACACCCTATGTTGTCTGTGTGAAGGGTGAACTTTATGACACTTTCTAGTTTTCCATGGCTGACCACGATCATTTTTTTCCCACTGGTGGCTTCGGCGGTGATCCCCTTTATTCCAGATAAGGAAGGCAAGGGAGAGCCGATTCGCTGGTATGCCCTGGTCATTAGCCTGATCGACTTTGCCATTATTGTTGCGGCTTTTTATACGCAGTACGACTTCTCCAACCCCGGCCTTCAGATGGTCGAAAGCTACAGCTGGATTCCCCAGCTAGAGCTGCGCTGGTCGGTGGGGGTAGATGGCCTTTCCATGCCCTTGGTGTTGCTGACGGGCTTTATTACGACCCTGGCAGCCCTGGCGGCTTGGCCCGTGACGATGAAAACGCGGCTGTTCTACTTTTTGCTGCTGGCGATGTACGGCGGTCAGATTGCCGTGTTCGCAGTTCAGGACATGCTGGTTTTTTTCCTGGTCTGGGAGCTGGAGCTGATCCCGGTTTACATGCTGCTAGCGATTTGGGGCGGCTACAAGCGGCTCTACGCCGCGACAAAATTTATCCTTTACACCGCGGGCAGTTCGCTGTTCATTTTAGTCGCAGCGCTGGCCATGGCCTTCTACGGGGACTCGGTTACCTTTGACATGCGCACGCTCTCCCTCAAAGAGTTTGGCCTGACCTTTCAGCTCTTGGTCTATGGGGGGCTGCTGGTGGCCTATGCGGTCAAGTTGCCCATTGTCCCCCTGCATACCTGGCTACCCGATGCTCACGGTGAAGCGACCGCTCCCGTGCACATGCTGCTGGCGGGAATTTTATTGAAGATGGGGGGCTATGCCCTCATCCGCATGAATGCTGAGATGCTGCCCCAGGCCCATGCTTTCTTTGCACCCGCGCTGGTGGTGTTGGGGGTCGTCAACATTATCTATGCAGCGCTCACGTCCTTTGCCCAGCGCAACCTGAAACGAAAAATTGCCTACTCGTCCATTTCCCACATGGGATTTGTGCTGATTGGGATCGCCTCCTATACCGACCTGGGCTTAAGTGGTGCGGTGCTACAGATGGTCTCCCACGGATTAATTGGGGCCAGCCTCTTCTTTTTGGTGGGGGCTACCTATGACCGCACCCACACCCTCATCCTGGAAGAAATGGGGGGGGTGGGCAAGAAAATGCCGAAGATCTTCGCGATGTTTACCGTTTGCTCAATGGCCTCTTTGGCACTCCCAGGCATGAGTGGCTTTGTGGCTGAGCTGATGGTGTTTGTGGGCTTTTTCACCAGTGATGCCTACAGCCTCACGTTCCGGGTGATTGTGCTGTTCTTGGCTGCGGTTGGCGTTATTCTGACGCCGATTTACTTGCTCTCAATGCTGCGGGAGATTTTCTTTGGTGCTGAGAACAAGGAGCTAGTGAGTCACGAGGCGCTCATTGATGCCGAACCGCGTGAGGTGTTTATTATTGCCTGTCTGCTGGTGCCGATTATTGGGATCGGTCTCTATCCCAAGGGGATGACCCAAATGTACGATGCCAAGACGGCGGCTCTCAATGCTCGCATGCGGGGCGCGGTGCCTGCCTTGGCCCAAGCGCCTGACCAACTGGATCCGCGCTCAAGGTTTACGACCGCTGCCCAGAGATCGCCCCTGCAAGCCCCCCCACTGACTTAAGGCGATCGCCCTCCACCCTCAATCAAGCTCACTCAAGAAACCCCCCAGATGAATTCATCTGGGGGGTTTTGCAAGTTCCATCCCGCCGAGGGCGTAAAGTAGGGGCCGCTCTATGCCACGGTCTGCCAGCTCCCGTCCGCGGTTTGGCAAAGCTGCCCCTGGGCTGCCATGGACTCAATGACTGTCTCACAGCGATCGCACAGCAGTGGATGGGTAGCCGACTGGCCCACCGATGGCGAGTAATTCCAGCAGCGATCGCACTTCTGGCCATCTGCCTTATCTACATTAATTAAAGTGAAGTTTGGTATGGCAGACTCAAATTCTACTAGCTGTTGAAGTTCTTCACTAAGATTCATGGTGTCAATGGTCGCATGAACTTCAACTTGAGAAACTAAGAATAAATAGCGGAGTTCGTCTACGCTGGATTTCACGCTTGTTATCGAAGGATTTAGCTCCTCTAACATTGTTCGAGTTTGTTCATTGTTGACATAAATTTGTACTTTTGCGTCTAAAGAGGATCCGATCAACTTTTCAACTCTACTATTTTCTAATTGAGCGTTCACATCTTGCCGAATTTTTCTAAGCTTTTCCCATCTCTTTCCGAGGCTTGCGTCTAGCCATTCCGCGTCATATTTAACCCAGCCTGAGGCAAAGACCGACAAATGAGGCGTCTCATAGGGCAAAGACTGCCAGATATCCTCAGCCATGTGGGACAGCACTGGGGCGATCGCCTTGGCTAAATTTTCCAGTGCCAGTTTGAGAATGGTCTGACAACTGCGACGCCGAAACGCATCTGGCTCACTGATATAGAGCCGATCCTTGGCAATATCCAGGTAAAAATTGGACAGATCGACGACACAGAAATTCTGCACCGTCTGGAAAAACCGGAAGAACTGATAGGTTTCAAAGGCCTGGGTCACCTCTGCAAACACCTCATTCATACGGTGCAGCATGTAGCGATCTAGTTCCGGCAGGTCAGCGACCGCAACCGTGTGAACCGCCGGGTCAAAATCATGGAGGTTGCCAATCAAGAAGCGGGCCGTATTGCGGATCTTGCGGTACACATCCGACATTTGCTTCAGGATGTTTTTGCCGAGGGGGACATCCGAGGCATAGTCCACGGAAGACACCCACAGCCGCAGCACATCGGCACCGTAGGGCGGGTCTTGCTTTTGATTGGTGCCCCCCTCAATCACAATGGCCGGGTCTACTACATTTCCCATCGATTTGCTCATTTTGCGGCCCTGCTCATCCAGGACAAACCCGTGGGTCAGCACCGTCTTATAGGGAGCAATGCCATTGTTGGCGACGCTAGTGAGCAAACTGGACTGAAACCAGCCCCGATGCTGGTCTGACCCTTCCAGGTACAGATCGGCAGGATAGGGAAGCCCCCGCTGTTCCACCACCGCCGCCCAGGAAGACCCCGAATCAAACCAGACATCCATGGTGTCTGTGCCTTTGCGGTAGGCAATGCCGTTGCTCCGATAGGGTTCGGGAAGCAGTTCCGACACCGATAGCTCCCACCAAGCATCAGAGCCTTTTTCCGCGATGATGCCCTTGACATGGGCAATCGTATCCGCGTTCAAGAGCGGTTCACCCGAGGCCTCGTCATAGAACACCGGGATCGGCACCCCCCAACTCCGCTGCCGGGAAATACACCAGTCGGAACGCTCCGCCACCATGGCTGTGATCCGGTTCTCCCCCTGGGCTGGAATCCACTGCACCTGGGCGATCGCCTTCAGCGCTGCCTCTCGAAAGCCTTCCACGGAGGCAAACCATTGCTCCGTAGCCCTAAAAATCGTGGGCTGCTTCGTGCGCCAGTCGTAGGGATATTTATGGCTGTAGGGCTCCTGTTTGAGGAGCGCACCCGCTGCACGCAGGGCCGCAATAATGGCCTGGTTCCCCTCGCTCACCTCCAGCTTCAGGCGATCATTGTCAAGCTTGGCTTTATCCACCACCTTCAGCCCAGCAAATGGCCCCGCTTCATCCGTAAACACGCCGCGATCATCTACCGGGGACAGCATCGGCAGCCCGTAGCGGAGGCCCACCAGATAGTCTTCCTGACCATGACCAGGGGCCGTATGCACCAAGCCCGTCCCCGACTCGGTCGTGACATAGTCGCCGCCAATCACGATTTCACTCTGGCGATCGTAGAGAGGATGACGGTAGGTCACCCCTTCCAGGAGCTTGCCCATCACCGTGGCCTGCACCGTGAGCGAGGTGCCCAGGGTTGCCTCCAAGGACGCCACCAAGTCCTTGGCCACCAGCAAATACTTGAACTTGCCAGGGCCTCCTGCCCCCACTTCCACCACCGCGTAAACCAGCTGAGGATTCACCGCCACCGCTAAATTTCCTGGCAGTGTCCAGGGAGTTGTCGTCCAAATGGCCACCCCCAAAGCCCCCATAAAGGGATCGAAGGGGTCGAGCAGGGCACCCGGTACCCCGCGCACTTCAAACGCGGCATACAGAGAAGGCGAGGTGTGTCCTTCGGGATATTCCAGTTCGGCTTCAGCGAGAGCCGTTTGAGAGCTAGGGCTCCAGTGGACAGGCTTGAACCCTCGGTAGATGTAGCCATTCAGGACCATCTGCCCAAAAACATCCACCTGGGCCGCTTCATATTCCGGCTTCAGGGTGAGGTAAGGGTTGTCCCAGTTCCCCCAGACCCCATAGCGCTGAAAGCTCTGGCGCTGCTTGGCGACGGTTTTGAGGGCAAAGTCTCGGGCTTTCCAGCGTAGTTTAAGAGGGGTCAACCCCTGACGCTGCTCAGACTTCAGATTTTGGAGTACCTTCAGTTCAATGGGCAACCCGTGACAGTCCCATCCCGGCACATAGGAAACCTTCCGCCCTTGCAAGAGCTGAAATTTGTTGATGGTGTCCTTGAGAATTTTGTTGAGGGCATGGCCGATGTGCAGATCCCCATTGGCATAGGGTGGCCCATCGTGCAGAATAAATGGCTGACCTGGATTCTGCTGTGAGAGGGTTTCATAGATATGCTGCTCAGCCCAAAACTGCTGGAGCTGCGGCTCACGCTGTACGGCATTGGCCCGCATCTCAAACTTGGTTTTAGGTAGGTTGACCGTACGCTTATATTGTCCAGGTTCTGTCACGGGCTTCTAGCGCTCTCAAACATGAATGGGCATTTTGCCATTATCAATGAGAGATGGGCAGACCTTCAAGGCTATTGTCTAGAAATACTCGGGGCGAGATCACGGGATCAGCCCCAGCTCATCAAGCTGCCAACCGAAGTCGAACAAGCGCGAATGATAAGGTAAATGTGTCGCTTCACGAAACAGGCGGGCATCCTGGGTATGGGGGAGTTAGCATCTGAAAAGCTCTCTTGTTAGGGCTAAGCTGCGTGCTCATGCAGAAATTGTTCAAAAAATTACTCATCCGCGATCGCCTCATTTTAGGTATCGGCACGATGCTGCTACCCTTAATTGTGCTGGCTGGCAGTACGCTGTATTTTTTTGAATCGTCGCTTTCGGGGTTTGAGCGCACCGAGAGCGAAACCCTAGAAGAGTTCTTTCCGTTGATCCAGCTTGACGAAAAACTCTATGAAACGACCCAGTTTATCGATCAGCCCATAGCGCTCATGTGCGCGCCAGGGGGCAGGCAGCAGTTCGCCAGACTCCGCCTTGAAATGGAGGGAGCATTTAAGGTATTGCTGGCAACGCCCTCTTCCCTACCGGAAAAACCAAGCATGGTTCGTGTGGCCCAAAATCATTGGCAGCAAGCCAATGCGCTCTGGCCCGAAGTCTGTCCCCGATCGGCCCGGTCGGTTACCCCCAAGCAAGCCAGAGCTGCCCATGTCGCCCTCACCAAACATCTGAATGAATCCAGGCAAGTCGTGGCTCAGATCAATCGTCTGCTGATTCATTTTCAAACCACTGATAATATTCGCGAGGCGCAAGAAACGCGAGCGCAGGTGCGTCAAGTAACGACCACCGCTGTCTTGCTTGCCATCACCATTGTGGTAGCAGCAGCGCTTGTCTTAACCCGATCAATTTTGCAGCCGCTGCGTTTACTACAGACGGGAGTGTCTAAACTCGCGGAAGGGGAGCTGAACCACCGCATCGAGCTAGACACCAAGGATGAACTTGAAGCCCTGGCCCAGTCCTTTAACGGCATGGCGATCAAGTTAGAGCAGAGTCAGCAGGCCCTGCATGAGCTGGCAACGATTGATGGCCTCACTGGCGTTTATAACCGTCGGGAGTTCAATCGCTATCTTCACAATGAAATCGAAAAAATGAACCGGGAGCAGGGTTCGCTATCCCTCTTGATGGTCGATATTGATCACTTCAAGAAACTGAACGATACCTATGGCCATCAATCTGGGGATGATGCCCTGCGCCAGGTTTCTGCTTTACTCAAGCGCGAAATGCGTCCGGGCGACATTGTGGCTCGCTACGGCGGTGAAGAATTTGCCGTCATTTTGCCCCGTACTATCAGCCTAGACGCGGTGATGGTTGCTGAGCGATTGTGTCGCACGATTGCCGCCCAAGATATCCACATTCAAAATGGGCGGTCTATCAAGGTAACGGCTAGCTTAGGCTGTGCGACATTTCCAAAACATGCCGACTCCGAAGAAGGATTAATGTCTAAGGCCGATGCCGCGCTTTACCGGGCGAAAGAGTCTGGACGCAACCAGGTTTGCTGTATAGAGCATGTTTTTGTCACCTGATGCCTGCGGTATGTTGGCAGATCAATAGGGAATCAGGTCACAGGATCGGGCGGTGGCCAATCCTCTTGAGAATCTGGTTGAGAATCTGGTTGAGAATCTGGGGCTGGCTCTTCGTCCGCTGAGCCTTCTGTTGGTTTTGTTGCTTCGCTTTCTGCGTCCTGCGCTGCCTCAGTTTCCGAGGATGTTTCAGCCGCTACAGGCGGTTCTGTGGGGGTATCGTCTGCCTCTGCATCCCCAAGAGGTTCTGCAAGCGGAGGCTCTGCTTCATTTTGATCAATTTGATCATTAGGACTAACCTCATCGAGTTCACGGGTCGTTGTTTCAGGCGACAGGCGATCAGGGTCAGCATCAATGGCTGTACTGGATTCTGTCTGCGCTTCGTGAGGCGGGTCAGACGCTGCATTATTGTCTGAGGCGTCAGAGGTGTCATCCACAGCGGCTGGCGCTGGGTCTGGGGATACAGGCGGAGATACATCCTCGTCAGTCGTCGCTGATTCAGTCTCTTCAGTCTCGGGTTCAGCAGTATCTGTCCCTGTGGATGCTGCTAAGGCCTCATCCTCTGGAACGAAGTCGCTCTCCACTGCATGTTCTGCAACAGACTCAACCTCTGGTTCCGTCTCTGCGGGGACTGGCACTGAGTCTGCTTCCACCTGGGATAGGTTCTTTGCCGAAACATCCTCTGCTGGAACATCCTCTGCTGGAACATCGGATTCGATAATGTCTGTATCTGTACTCTCTACTGGGGTGTTCTGGGGCGACGTGTCGTCTAGCTCTGGCGAAGGGGAAACATCTGGCGTTTGCTGCTCCTGGGGCTGGAATAACCCGGTTAGCCAAGTTTGCAGCTTTGTGAAATCTAAGGAAAAGCCCTCGGCGGGGTCTTCTGAGGCTGGGAAAACGGGCTCTCCATCGCCGAAATGGGCCTGGAGACGTGTCCAGCCCTGCTTGCCAAAGTCCAGATACCCCTGGAATGAGTCGGGCAATGGGGTGCGGTTCTCTGGCGGTGTGAGCTGCCGACGTTGGTGAATGGCTTGCCACCCTAACCATACGGTCAACGCTACGCTAGCGGTTTGACCCAGGAGTAATTCCCCCGAAATGCGATCGCTATCGATCCAAAGAATCAGGGCATAAAATAAACCCACGCCACTCCAAATTAGATCGTTCTTGCGATGCACTTCGGGCCATAAAAAACCAGATAGGTAGAGGCCTACACTTCCGAGTGCAATGATCCAACCCAGGAGATTGTTCAGCATGGTTGAGAGTTTCCCATCGTCTGTATGAAAATACATCTGCCGTGCAGGCAGTGTTGTGCGTTAGTACCACTCTACTGGTTCTTGCTCCCCCGTCTGCACTGCGTTAACGGCTCTGTAACACAAGGTTCAATGCGTGATGAAATCAAGCTTTGAGCACGATCGCCCTTAGGGTTTGCGCCCCAAAAACACGGTGATGCGAGTCAGTCCATCGGAGAGCACAGTCAACCAGAGCACAGTCAACCATGGATCCATTTCCGGCCAAGAACCCTACCCCGTTTTCGCCGCCATTATGGCTAGCTTTCCTGGGACTCTGGGGGCTGTCTTTAGGATTCCGGCTGTGGGGACTGGGGCGCTTTAATACCTTGGTTTTTGATGAGCTTTACTTTGCCAAATTTGCCCATAACTACCTGACCCATACCCCATTTTTTGATGCCCATCCCCCCCTGGGCAAGTACTTGATTGCCCTTGGTATTTGGCTCCGGGGATTTAATCCCTGGGGGTACCGCTGGATGAATGCAGTGTGTGGCTCAATGCTGCCTTTACTCGCCGCAGGCATTGGCTGGCAATTAACCCGTCGCCCGACAATGGCGCTCTTGGCTGGAAGTTTGGCCCTATTGGACGGGCTATCCCTCGTGGAGTCGCGCTATGCACTCATGAACGTTTATCTGCTGCTGTTTGGCCTGAGCGGACACTGGTGCATCTTCAGGGCAGCGACTAGGGGCGATCGCCGCCGTTGGATGTGGTTAACCTTCGCGGGCAGCAGCTTTGGAGCAGCAGCGACCGTGAAATGGAATGGTCTGGGCTTTTTGTTGGGGCTGTATTTGTTTTGGGGACTCTGTCGCCTGTTGCGGTGGCTGGGCAAGGGATACCACCCGAGGGAAGCGCCAACGCCTACAGTTTTACACCAAGTGAGTGGCCTGTCCTTTGGGGCTTTGTTTCTCTATCTGCCCGGTGTGGCGGCGCTGGTCTATGGCGGGCTGTGGCTGCCGCATCTGCGGCAAAATCCAAACCCTGGGTTCTGGGCGCTGCATGCCCAAATATTGAGCTATCACCAGCGGGTTGGCAATGGCCCAGAGGTTCATCCCTATTGCTCAACCGGACTGACCTGGCCCTTCTTGCTGCGACCCGTGAGTTACTTTTATCAGCGAACGACTGCGGTCACGGATGCACTGCCCACCTATGGGCCACCATTACCCGCTGAGCAGGTGCGCTACGTTTACAGCGTCTATGCCACAGGCAACCCACCGCTCTGGTGGGCCACAACCCTGGCGATCGCCCTTGTGATGTGCTTAGCCCTTTGGCGTAGCTACCGCTGGCTCCGGTCACTCAGTAAGGTATTGCCCGGTCATGCACCGGGTACCTGCCCGCTGTCGCTGCCCTACATTCCTCTATACTTAGCGTCTGCCTACGGGGCTAATCTGCTGCCTTGGCTCAGCATTCACCGCTGTGCGTTTCTGTACCACTACATGCCTGCTTATTTTTTTAGCAGTCTGGCCTTGAGCTGGGTCTTAGATTACTGGCGCATCAGCCCAGCTCCAGGTTTGCGAATCGCCATGTGGACAATTTTGGGTCTATCGGTCGCAGGCTTCATCTTTTGGCTACCGTTCTATTTGGGACTACCGCTGACACCGACGACCTGGCAGTGGCGAATTTGGCTACGCTCCTGGGTATGACCCCTGAGTTTAGGGTCTGGGCCTACCCTCTGGAGTGCCCCTGCCCCGCATTTTAATCCGCACCCCTCAGACCCAAATGCAAACAATTCGCAGGAATTAAGATGTGTGATGCGCGAAACTTTCCCATGCGATTCAGAGATATGTTGTTAAAATCAGTAAACATAATAAAAATATTAGGAACGTGTATTTATGGGCCGCGTTGGGGTTTTGCTGCTGAACTTAGGTGGACCGGAGAAACTCAGTGACGTTCGCCCGTTTCTGTACAATTTGTTCTCTGACCCCGAAATCATCCGGCTTCCCTTCAGCTGGCTCCAGAATCCGCTAGCCTGGTTTATTTC
Source organism: uncultured bacterium (assembly GCA_964644325.1). Taxonomy (GTDB): domain Bacteria; phylum Cyanobacteriota; class Cyanobacteriia; order Thermosynechococcales; family Thermosynechococcaceae; genus CAZXWR01. The sequence goes on along the minus strand of CAZXWR010000042.1, from coordinate 6,672 downwards.
CACCAGTCGCGCCCGTACCTCCCAAGAAAATTATCGCCAGATTGGTGGCGGCTCCCCCCTCCGGCGCATCACGCAAGAACAGGCCGATGCCCTGCAAGAAAACCTACAGGCTCGGGGGATAGATGCACGGCTTTATATCGGGATGCGCTACTGGCATCCCTTCACTGAAGAGGCGATCGCCCAAATTAAACGCGACCAGATTGAAGAACTGGTGGTGCTGCCCCTTTACCCCCAGTTTTCCATCAGCACCAGCGGCTCCAGCTTTCGACTGCTAGAAGACCTGTGGAATGCTGACCCCGACCTGCAAAAAATTCGTTATACGGTGGTGCCATCCTGGTACGATCGCCCCGGCTACTTGCAGTCCATGGCAGATCTACTCAGCCAAGAGCTAGACCGCTGTGAACACCCGGATACGGCGACGGTTTTTTTCAGTGCCCACGGGGTGCCAGTGAGCTACGTAACCGAAGGGGGCGACCCCTATCAGGAAGAAATCGAAAACTGCACAGCGCGCATCATGGAAACCCTGAACCGCCCAAACCCTCACGTTCTGGCCTACCAGAGCCGAGTGGGGCCAGTGGAATGGCTGAAGCCCTACACGGAAGATGAACTGGAAAAGCTGGGGGAACAGGGGGTTAAGGAACTGGTGGTCGTACCCATCAGCTTTATCTCAGAACATATTGAGACCCTCCAGGAAATTGATATGGAGTATCGGGAAGTAGCGCTGGAGTCTGGCATTCAGAAGTTTCATCGCGTTCCGGCCCTGAATACCCTGCCGAGCTTTATTAACGATCTCGGTGATCTGGTGGTCGAGTCGCTGAATCAGCCAGCGGTGAAGTTCGCAGAAGTGATTCGCCCCGAGAAGAAGGTGAAGATGTACCCGCAAGAACGATGGGAGTGGGGCTTAACCTCTGCCGCTGAGCGCTGGAATGGCCGACTGGCAATGATTGGCTTCATCGCGCTGCTGATCGAGCTGATCAGTGGACAAGGCCCACTGCATTTTGTCGGCCTACTTTAGGCGACGGATTAGCCGGGTACATTCAAACCCCAGAGCCAGCCTAGGCTGAGCCCATTGAAGGGCTCTTTTTTGCGGCATCTTTAGGGATGTCGCTCGAGGGTGGCGTCTAAACTACACACCAGGGAACGCCCGGTCATCAAGTTGCAGGCCCAGTGGTAGCGATCGCCATTCACCCGGTAGAACTGCTCAAGTCCGGTGCGTCGCTCTGGGTCATCTAGAATCCAAAACTTCTGCACGATGGAATCTGGCAGCAGCCAGCCTTCGCCTTCAATTTGCCCGAGCTGACTATGTTGCAGCATAAAAGTATATTGATGACTGGCTAAACCCGTTCGCCCTCGGTATTGGAGCGTGATGGGCGGCTGGACTGGGTCATTGCTGTTGGGTTGACGGGGAACGGCCAATTGACCCACCATCGTAAACCACTCGTCCTGATTCCAAACCACCATAACTTTGCCATGAATCGGCTGCAAAAGTCCGTCCCGATGCAGCAGGTGTCCATGCATGGTCCAACGACCGTTAGAGACTAAAAAGGTATGTTCGTCTTGCAGGTTAGAGGATGGTGTCGAGGTGGCAGTCAGGGGCATCAGAAAATCTCAACCTCAATTACATCGCGAGTGCTTCGAGAGAATCGACGGTTTTGCCGCGATATACCTAGGTTGCCCGCAAATGGGGTGTAGGAAGCACGATCGCCTCGTTTTTTGGCATTTATGCCGGGGGGGCATGAATTTCCCCCAGTAAGGCAGTGCCTCGGGCACCCGTCGCCGAGGGCAGGTTGCCGGGGATCTGGTGCATGCGCCAGTAGGCCAGTACCGCAAAGGCAATGGCCTCTTTCGCCTTTGCATTCACGCCAGCGTCATCGGTCGTTGCCACATGGGTTTTATTTCCCACTAAGGCTTGCAACCGCTGGAGCAGGTATGTGTTGCGACTGCCACCGCCACACACAAAAATTTCCTGGGGCTGTGTCGGTAGAAACTGACGGTAGCTCTGGACGATGGATGCCGCCGTTAATTCGGTGAGGGTGGCCAGGATATCAGCCTCACTTAAGGAAAAGGCGATCGCATCTTGGAGACACTGTTGCAGGTAGTCGGGGCTAAACCGCTCGCGTCCGGTGGATTTTGGCGGTGCTTCCTGGAAATAGGGTTGGGCTAGCCATTGCTGGACTAAGGGTTGACAAGGATTGCCCTGGGCCGCCCACTGTCCGCCTGCGTCGTAGGTTTGGCGGCCTTGCGTAAACTGCTGTACGGCTAAATCCAGGAGGACGTTGCCTGGGCCAGTATCCCAGCCTTGAACGCCTTGGCCTATGGGCTTTGCTTGGGTCAGGGGGGGAAGCACGGCAACGTTACCGATGCCACCAATATTTTGAATGCAGCGCAGGTGCTGGGGATGGCTCAGCAAGCACACATCAATCTTGGGAACGAGGGGTGCCCCCTGGCCTCCGAGGGCAATATCAGCCGCCCGAAAGTTACTGACCGTTTTCAGTCCGGTTTGTTGGGCAATCACAGCACCCCGGCCTAGCTGGAGGCTATACCCTAACTGTTCAGCTTGCGGGGGCTGGTGAAAGACGGTTTGACCATGGGAGCCAATCAATTGAGCCGGGGCAGGCTGCTGGGATTGAAGATCGAGGGCGGCGTTGGCAAAGGCGAGGGCGATCGCATCGTCGAGGTGAGCCAGATCTTCAATGCTCACTGAGGCTCCACCACACAGGTCTAAAATTTGCTGTCGGAGGGCCGGGGGGTAGTCGTAGGTGTCAAAGGCAATGAGCTGCACTGCTAAGTCTTGTTCAGTGCCAGAAATATCGACTAGGGCAGCATCAATGCCATCCACTGAGGTGCCGCTCATCAGTCCAATTACGCGCTGCATCATGCCTGATCGTCAAACGTTGGAGTTGGGTCGCTATGTTCGTTAGATATTATCAGCCCTCTGGCAACAATGCGCCGGATTCTAGGCCGCTGTTGGGTGCGGAGTTTTGCCAGTGCCAGTTAAACTTGCCTGAGCTGCTGGTATTCTGCCCGGAGGTTGTGGTGAGCTTGCGGTTCGCAGCGTCGGCAGAGGACAGCGGTCAGATACAGGCGATCGCGATTTAAAGCGGTTCGCTAGGATAATAGTGGTTTTGAGCGTGCGGGCAGAGATGAGTACTATGAACTTCGTGGTAATTTATGACGGTCGCTGTAACCTGTGCTCGACGCTGGTGCAGGGTTTAGAGCAGGTCGATCGGGGTCAACGGTTTCGATTTGTGCCCATGCAGGATGCGGCTACTCTGGCCCAATGGGGGGTAACGACCACAGACTGTGAGCAAGGCATGATTGTTATTGATGCGGCTAATCCTTCGCAGCGCTGGCAGGGAAGTGATGCCGCTGAAGAAATTGGCCGTCAGTTGCCCGCTGTACGCCCGCTGATTGAGGCCTACCAAGCGATACCGGGGCTAAAGGGGATGGGCGATCGCGTTTATAGTCAGGTGCGAGACCATCGCTATGACTGGTTTGGTAGCCGGGAACAGGTCTATGAGTCGAGCTTTCCGGTATCAGACGCAGCCTGTGAAACCTGTACTCAGGGGAATTAACCGTCTTTTGCAGAGAAGGTCAATGGCTGCCAAGGTTGCCAGACATTGAACTTTCAGGCAGCGATCACTTGTTAACAGGTAACGATCTCACATCGGGCGTAGTCGAATGACCGCCTTCCGTCTAAATGCTTTTGTTCCAGTATTCTAGACCAGTCAAAATGATATCTTCTAGCCACTGCTTAAAACGCTCTACCAAATTCTCTTCTGCGTCTGCGTAAGAAAACTGGAATGGAGAATCAGCTAAAGTCTGAATATCGCTGATGTTGTGTTCACCTTCCTCAGAGTCATCTCGATGATAAGCACAGGCAGTACATACAAGCAGTCCTCGATATTCATGTCCAAGAGCATGAAATGAAATGAGAAGTGTTGTTGATGATTCTACATTAATAACCAATTGAATCCAGGTGTGATAGTTCCGAAGATTGGCAAAATAACCCAACTGCTTCGCTGTTTCCACAACTTGGTAACGATGATAGTATGAACGCGAATCACCAACAGGAGCAGGAATTGTGAAAATCTGTGCATCACTTACAAGATTTTGAACGGATAGCCTAATCTCCGCAGCCACGTCCTGTAACCGATCAGAAGCAATATCAAATAAATTTTCAGCAAAACCTTCGACTTTTTTGCACCGTTCTTGAATAGATGCTGACTGGTTCTGTTTTAATTTATCAGCAATAGAGGAAATGATGACCTGTGTTCGTCGTGCCTCAGATAGAACTTGCTCTGACAAACCAAGACTTCTCAAGAAAGCTTGCTTTTGGCTCTTTGCGAACAAATTAACTAAAGCAGACAAGTTACCTTGATCTGCTGCTTCTAAGGCTTCTATATACACTGCTCGATCATCACGAGTGAGCACTAGAGGAAACCAATTAGCTTGGATGAATACTAGACTAGCCAAACAACGGGCAACACGACCGTTACCATCCTGAAATGGATGAATCTGGGTGAATCGATGATGTAGCCATGCTGATTCGATTTCAGGAGGAATGTTTTGGTCGCGATGTTGATGATGTAGTGCGATCAATGTATCCATCTCAGATGTAACTTGTTCAGGAGGGCAGTACTCATGAATGGTGCCATCTTGTCTCAAGGGATTGTTAGGCTGACGTTTCCAATCTCCTTTGATTAGGGAGACACGAAATATCTTGCTTGTCAGTGGGTCTAGAGCCTCCGTACTATCCTGGCTCTGCGTCAGGAGTTGATGTAATTGTTTTATATAAGAAGTTGATAGTGTTCTCTGCCCACCTACAAAATCAAATAATCCTTCGATTGCCGCCTCTTGATCCTTGATGAGTGAGACTACTTGCCTAATAGGACGATCTGTTGCGCCGTGAGGAATCAATGCTTCGTTAATTCCTTGCTCAATGAGTAAACGAGTAATTCCGCGATCAATGGTGTATAGCCGCTCGATTATCCCGGTTTCAATAGCTATTTCTCTGCGGAGTTTCTCATTGAAAGATTGAAATTCACCAGATTGACGTAAGCGATCTGCTTGCTCATTCCAAACCGTTACCAGAGGCGGTAACTCAGCACTTGCTAAATCCTGCCAATTTGACGGTAAATTCTCTATCGGTTGCCACAACATAAACGCTTTTTCGCACTGATTTGAAGCTAGTTTAGAACTTACTGTTTTTCCACAGCTTTAAGTTCGTTTCATTACATTATCTGAGTATCGAATATAGACAAGTGAGTAGAAAACTGTGCCCCACTGACCAAAACGAAGCAGTACAACGGTTGTGTTCAGCGGACGCAGACCAACTTTGCAACTTAATAAAGACGACTAACACGTTCCGCTGCAACACAGTTGTTCGACTGCGCCTAAACCTTATCTGTGTTCGACTGCATTGAGATAATTGGCTTTTTCCATCTTAGCTTCTCGACTGCTTTGTCTAGAGGTGTGCCTGCAATCGAGTTCGTATAGTTGCTCATTGTCTTAACTGCAATTCCTAAAATCACCTCAAGTGCTTGCTGAGCAGAATAACCGACAGCGAAAAATGCCTTTAATTCGACTTCTGCGATCTTTCCTCGATTTAAGATTAAGGACTTGGTAAATTGCCGCAGTGATTCAAGCTTTGGATCTTCCAATTCTGCTCCCTGTCTTAGTGCCTCAATCTCGCTCGGAGACATACCCGCCATTTGTGCCAGCTTAGTATGCCAGGGAACACAGTATTCACATTGATTCTCAAAGTTAGCCGTTTGATAAACAACCTGGCGTTCGATCGGTGATAATGACGTGGTATCAAATAGCTCCCAAAGGTGAACATATCCTTCAAGCAAGGCGGGTGACTCCGCCATGACCCTTTCCAGATTCGGAATCATACCTAGGTTCTTCTTGGCTTGCTCAAGAAGTGGCTTGGAAGTTTCTGGTGCAGTCATTTCGCTGTGGATTTGAAACATTGACATCTTGTAGTAATTCCGATTGTTGTGTTTCGTCAGTCAAGATAAACGACTGCTAGCTAAACTTCAAGCAGATACTTTTTAGTAGGGTAGATACTTTTTAGTTACAAACATGAAATCATCAGCGATGGTAGACTCAGAAAATCTTTCCAATCCAACAATCGACTTAATTGCGATGTTCGAGGATTGCCTTGGATGTAAATGGACAATCCATCTTCTAACACAAATTCGTTGTGGAACCAATCGCCCTAGCACATTGGTAAAAACTAAAAAAGGATTGACAACTAAGGTACTCAATGAATGTTTGACAAGATTAGTTCAATTTGGCGTTGTCGAGAAATTAACTTATTCAGAACTTCCTCCTCGCGTTGAGTATTATTTAACTTCCTTTGGACAGGAGTTTGCTGAGATTCTCGATCAGATTGAAGCCTTACAGCGTAAATTCAAGATGGACAGCGATCGCTCTACCGAAAAACCTTAAAACACTATCTCACCGATAGCCTTGAAATAACCTAGCCCTGAAGACCAGCAGGGGACTTGCAACTACGGCCACACAGATAACTCAGCGGTCGAACGACTTGGGCATCAGCGGTGGTACGAATATTTGAGTCATCACCAGATTTTTGAGACCATCCGCTGCATGCCCTGGTGTACGCCCAGCATGGGCATGAACTCATGAGGTGCAAGTCCTCTGTAG
>CAZXWR010000041.1:0-17947 GCA_964644325.1 uncultured bacterium | reverse complement strand
TTTGTCTGGGGCTGGCGTTGTTTTCTCATGGCGGTCTCCTTCAGTTTGGATGTACTTTAGACCGCTTACACAAAATAATTTACAGTCCCTTAGCGGCAGTCCCTGCCATCTAGGCTGAGGGTAAGAACTACCGCTAATATGTGCAAAATCTACCGAGGGCGACACCAACCAGTACCTCTAACGTACTCAAATCTGATGCTGTGGCATGTGCCTGTACTTCCTGTATTACAGGGGGGCACTAGGTCTGGAGAAACAGCTTTTGCGGGTTTCCACCCTGATTTTCCAGATTGACAGCTGAAGCCTTCAATCCGCCGAACTTCCTCAGGCGCACATCCCACTGAACAAAAGATCAGGCCCAATGATGTAATCAGTGTCAAGCTTTGGTGCATCACATTGATCACTGTAACTTCCACTGCGATCGTTGCCACTCCATATCCTGGTGCATCGTCGCGACGGTCTGCAACCGACCGGAGGTCATCGCCTTCTCAGACAATGGCTGTCCTACTTTGTAGTTCTCGCCCACAGCCGGAATGCGATCCAGATACTGCTGGTTCTTTCCCATCTGCACCGCTCGCTTATACCAAGTCAGTATCTTGTTGAGTGCAGCATCAAAGGTGGCCAAGTCTTTCTGCAGTTCGACATCAACCTCTTGCAGTACGTGACCCGTAGATTTAAGACAAGATCTTGCAGCTCATTCCGAATAAGGCTTAGAGAGCAGTAGAATGCCTGCGGAATGTAGGATCTAAAACTTGACGGTAACACTAACGCCGATATTAATTCCGGGCTGGGTAATGCGGGTTCGACGCTGATTAAAGGTGGGGTCGGTGGTGGGACTATTGACCGTGTTATTGAGTCGTCTTGCATCTGAGTAGGTTATATATTCGGCATCTAAGAGATTGAAGACGCCACCGCGCAGCGACACATTCTTGCTGAGGTTGACATAGCCAACCAGGTCTAAGAGAAAGTAGGGTGAAGGAATAAAGTCTCCCGGATCGCCATCGGCACGAGCCTTACCCACGAACGTTGAGATTAGCTCAGCCCCCCAGCGATCTTCCGGTGCTCGATAGCGAATTCCCAATACCGCTTCAAAGGGATTAATCGTCTCCAAAGGTTCATCGTTTTGCAGATCATCTCCCTGAACCCAGGACAGCGCTCCCACAAGGCTGAAACCGTCAGGGCCAGGACTAAAGCGATATTCCCCCTGAAATTCGATGCCGTAGATGTTAACCTGCTCCAGGTTTTGCGACTGAAAAAGCTGAACACAACCGGGGGTAAATGGTGGAAAACAGCCTGCAGGTTCAGTACCCACCGCCTCAAACTGCTGAATAAAGTTGTCATAGAGGCTGTAGAAGCCCGTGAGGCTAAACCGAGCTTGGGGGAAACTACCCCGCATCCCTAACTCAAACGTATTGCTGGTTTCTGGCTGCAGATTTGGATTGGATAAGCTGCGGTAGCCACCCAGAATATTGCTGAAACCGCTATTGATCTCAGCATAGTTCGGGCCTCGGAAGCCTCTAGCGTAGCGGCCTACCAAGGCAATTTCGGGAGTCGCTTGATACAGCAGGCTAAGACTAGGCGAGAAAGCTGAGTCTGTTAGGTCAGACGCCTCAGCACCCGCTTGATTCAAAAATAGGGCATCAGGCTTCACGTTGAGACTGTAATAGTCAAAGCGGATACCCGGAATCAGGGTAAACTTGCCAACTTCGATCTCGTTTTGGAGATAGACACCAACCCTGAGGGTGTCAGAGTCCGGAAAATCCTTGACTGGAAATGTATCAGGCCCAATTTGGTTAGAAACATCACCCGTGGTTAGATTCACCTGTTGACCGTCCCGAATTCGTTGGTTTCCGGTACTAGAGATGTCAAGCCCATAGGTGAGTTTGTGAGCAACGCTGCCGGTTTTAAAGTCACTCCGCAACTGGACTTCGCCGCCTAAGATATTTTCATCAAAGAGATTATTGAGTGTGCGTGAACGAAGTGAACCAAATGCGCTATCGTCACGGGTTCTGACTTCTTCATAATCAGAATTTTGGTAATAGATTTGGGCACGGGCAAACTGTAGAAAACTACTGCTCTCTGGATCGTTGTACTCGTAAGCCACACTGAAGCGGCGGCGTTCGGTCTCGGTTTCAGTCCCATCACTAAAGATGATGATCCCTGGAAAGGTCAAGGCCAAATTGAGATTGTTGGCCCCTAACTGAAAGTCGCCAAAATCACGATAGTATTCTCCGGTAAGGGTTAGATTGCTGTGTTCATTGATGTTATAAACCAGCTTGCCTAGCAGACTATTGGTGTTGCCATCAAAGGGATCTTGAAAGCGATCGTCCCCATTAATATCTCGGGTACCCCTCTGACGGTTGGTGTAGCTGATGAGGCCTTCAATGTTGGCATCAGTTCGGAAGGCAAAGGTAGCAGTACCCCCAAAGGAGCTGTTAGCGCTGCGGTAGAAGGGGGTGAGTTGCACCGCAATATTTTGATCCTCTTCTAAGAAATCGCTGGGATTGGGGGTAAAGTAGCTGACGACACCCCCGAGGGCATCACTGCCATAGAGGGCTGAGGCAGGCCCGCGAATAATTTCGACGGACTGAATGGACTGAATATCGACGTAATCACGCCCGAGATTGGAACTACCAAATTCAAATAGGGTCGGAAGGCGAATGCCGTCTACCTGGAGCAGAATTCGGTTACGCTCCAGTCCGCGAATGTTGAAGTCTGTGACGCCGTAGGTGGGATCGCGGTTGACTGAAATGCCGGGTTCGTAACGAACAAGGTCTCCAATATCTTGAAAAAGATACCGATCGATCTCCTCTGCATCAATGACGGTGATATTTGCAGTGGATTCTTGCAAAAGGCGCGGTGTCCGGGTACCGGTTACGGTAATTTCCAGTTCATCACCCACTTCAAAGGAGGCTGGATCAGCTGTGGTCGGTGGCTCCAATTCACTCGGGACTTGAGCGTCAGATTCAGATGATTCCCTGGGCGCAGCTTGTGCTACGTCTGGATCCAGCTGTGCATCCGGTCTCAGGAATTGAGCTTCGGCTAAAGGAAACTTGATTTGGCTAATATCTGGCATGTCTGCTGCTGTTTTGATGATTGGAGAGGTTGACAAACTCTCACAGGTTTGGCTCCTAAGACAAGTCTGTACAGCTTCAGCTGCCACGGATATTTTTGAGGCGGGAACTTCGGCATTAGCAGATTGAGGTAAAAAAATGCCGACCAACAATAGACTGAGAGTGCCGGGAAACATTAATGGGAGGTTGCTGTGCATTGATTTTGAAGCTCAAATTTTTATGGACTAAAAGCTAAAAACTGGAAGGCAAGCAAAAATCATCCAGGAGACAGAATGTCCTCCTGAACAGGGTTGTGAAGGCAACGTTCAAGGCCACTGCTAGAGGTGATTGCAGGTCGAGTCCGAAAAGAGGCTCATGACAGTGGCAAGATTCAGGCTGTGAATGAATAGGTGACCTTCAGGACAGGATAGCCAAGCGTCTGAGCAGCAGTATCAACATCCGACTTGTGAAGACTAAAGTTAACGACGAGATGACAACCAGGTAAAGTGAAGCTACCTTTAATTGAGATTGATTGTCAAGTAAATGTCCTTTGTTTTCGTTGACTAATATCGCGCGCTCATGCTTGCCTGCCGAATCAAATGGCTTCAATCACAGATTCAAAGGCAAATCGAAGCCCATGCAGAGCAAGTTTGTCGATGGATAGTATTATTTTTCACACTGCCGCTTGTCAATTGTCAGCCTTTATTGTAGTTTTTAAATGAATATCTATTTCAATAAAACATCGTTATATATATGAGCCTGGGTTGCCTCGCAGCGCAGCAACATAACTATGAGATTGGGTTGGTTAAGCGATCGCGAGCTTTCAGTTTGCCGGGTTCGATTCTGCTGCTCTCAAACCTCAACCAACTGTGGCTACTCCCAAATCTGTAGCCCCGCCACCTGAACCGCGATTCGTAGCGTCACCCTCTGCACCATTTGGAGAATCGCTTCATCGTTCCATCGAGTACTAATCATTGTTGAGATTAAAGAGGAGACCGATTGATTAAAGCACTGACGCAACGACAGCGTTCATCGAACCCTCGTTACCTGACTTTAGTGATGCTGTTAGGCGTTGGGTTGCTAGGCACGATCGCCCTTTCCCTTACACAAGGGTCTGTTGGGATGAGCCTTCCGGAACTCTGGCGGGCGCTCTGGCATCAGGGCACAACCCTCAACCAAACAATTATTTGGGAGTTACGGCTCCCTCGAATTGCGGCGGGGTTGGTCGTAGGTTCAGCCTTGGGAGCCTCAGGAGCGCTCCTGCAGGGAATGCTCCGCAATGGTCTGGCCGACCCGTTTATCCTGGGTATCTCAGCCGGAGCTGGGTTAGTTGCGATCGCCCTTCTGACCCTGAATGTTTTGATCGCCTGGTTGCCCATCGCGGCTTGGTTGGGAGCTGTGATCACAGCTGCCCTGGTATACTTTCTGGGCCGATCCAGCACTGGTATTGCAGTAGAGCGACTAGTCCTAGCAGGTGTTGCAGTGAGTTCGCTATTTGGAGCGATCCAGACCACTTTACTACTCCTTTCAGACGACGGCAGGATTCAGGCCGCGCTCAACTGGCTGATTGGGAGCTTAAACGGACGCGGGTGGCCCGAGGTGACGGCCGCTGGCCCCTATATCGGCGTTGCACTGGTTCTAGGGTGCTTGCTATCTCGTACCGTTAATATTTTGAACCTTGGGGATGATTTAGCGATAGGTTTGGGGATGTCGCTGTCGCGATCGCGTCTTCTCATTGGCGGCGTGGCCACACTGCTCGCGGCTAGCGCCGTTAGTATTGCCGGACTCATTGGTTTTGTGGGGTTAGTGGTTCCCCATGGTGTTCGCTTACTGGTGGGAACTGACTATCGTTGGGTCGTTCCACTTTCTGCGGTAGGTGGCGCCTGGGTGCTAACGTTTGCCGATCTTTTAGCCCGTGCGGGGGCGATTGAATTGCCAGTGGGTGTTGTCACGGCGCTGCTCGGTTCACCTCTATTTATCTGGCTCCTCTATTACCGTGTCGCACCCCTCAAAGGAGTCTAGAAATGCTACAGCTTGAGCAGGTTCAAGGGGGCTACGGCAACCAGATGATGATTCAAGGGATTGACCTGGCCCTGAATTCTGGCGAATGGCTCAGTCTACTCGGAGCCAACGGCTCCGGTAAATCAACGTTGCTCAAGCTCATCAGCCGCATTTTACCGATGCAATCCGGCATCATTTGCCTTGATGGTCAATTGATTCATCACCAGCCCGCAAAGCAGGTGGCACAACAACTGGCACTTTTGCCCCAGCAGCAGACCATTCCTGCCGGACTGACGGTATACCAACTGGTGTGTCTAGGACGTACTCCCTATCAATCTTGGTGGCAGTGGGACTTAACCCCTGCTGATCGCGACAAAGTTAATCTTTCTCTTGTACAAACGGGGATGTATGATTTTCGCGATCGTCTCGTCACTCAGCTCTCTGGCGGGGAACGACAGCGCGCGTTTCTAGCATTGGCGCTGACTCAAGACCCTAGGGTTCTGCTCCTAGATGAACCAACCACCTATCTAGATCTGCGCCATCAGCTAGAGCTTTTGGAGTTGCTCAAAATTTTGAATCAAAATCACGGCCTAACAATTGTGACAGTTCTCCATGACCTCAATTTAGCGGCTCGATATAGCGATCGCTTAGCGCTGCTCTATCAAGGAAGACTAGCAGCACTGGGGTCACCCCCACAGGTGCTGACCCAGGAAAATTTAGCACAAGTTTTTGGAATTACCGCCAGCCTCATTGATACCCCTGTAGGGCTACAAATTTGCGCGCTGTCGGCTGATTCGAGCCTACCTAACCTTAACTACGTTTGAGGATAACTCATGATCAATGGACTCAGAAGGTTCAAGATTTTTGCTTTTCTGCTCCTCTGGAGTGGGTTAGTTGCTTGCTCCAATACAGAGACGACAACCACCGAAACTTCTGGGCCTGAGAATGGCGGTGTTGTGGCCCTCACTTCTTTAACAGCAGACTTGATTTATCAACTCGATCAATCCAAGCTAGTGGGCCGTCCTGGGAATCGCCTGATCGATCAAGATCCCCGCTTCAAAGAGATTCCGGCAGTTAGCCAAGGCCGAACACCCCCTAATCTAGAGGAAATTGTAGCTCTCAAACCTAAGCTTGTCATTGGCGCTGAAGGGTTCCACGATCAGGTGCTCAAAAAACTGCAGGGTCTCGGAACGCCGACCTTGTCTACCAGCGTTAATAGCTGGCAAGATTTCTTGGATCTTACCCAGTCCCTTGCCAACGAAATTGAAGCCGATCCAGCTCCACTTCTGGCGCGCTATCAGCCTTGTAATATCAATGAACCTGCCGAGCAACAGCCCACCACTCTTGTACTGGTCAGTCAGCAGCCCATTCTAGCGCCTAATCAGGAGAGCTGGGCCGGAGACTTGCTGAAGAGATTTGGAGCCAATAACCTCGCAGCGAATCTTCAAGGAGAGAGCCCTGTAAGGGGATATGTGACGCTTTCTGCCGAAAAGGTATTGGAAGCCAATCCAGAGGTGATGCTTGTGGTTGACCCGGAACAGAATGCCTTAGAAACTTTCAAAACAGCTCCATTCTGGAATCAACTTAGCGCGACCCAGTCTGAACAGGTCTACCCGTTTGACTATTACGGTCTTGTCAATCCAGGGAGTATCGACAAAATTCTCCAAACCTGTCGTCAGTTAAAACAGGCTCTTACACAAGTGAGTGGATCATCAGCACAAAAATCCACGCTAAGGCTGTAATGCTTTCCCGCTTGCTTGCTTGCTTGGTTACTGGTGATCGGCTTGCATCATCAACTGTTCTCATGCCCAATCTGCTAATTCTTCTACCTGCGGAGAAATTCAAGCCCACAACACCGCGATCGCCCTTCCCTACGCCACATCCCACTCCTGCCAAGACTTCTCGGGCAGCGTCAGACTCAACGCCTCTAGTATTCTCATCTGCGCCTTCCCGGAAAGCGATCGCCCTTCTACAAGCTTGGAGTTGCTCAGGGTCAATTTGTGAGTGTATCTCTGGCGGTGAAACAGTGGAACGTCCATTACCTGCGTTGCCAAAGACCCGCTCAACACCTAGGCCCAAAAATCAGCAATATTCATGATCGCTGATATCTCAGCAAAAGTTTACTGCTTGCTCATACACCCAGCACCTTGCCCCGACTTAACTTACAGGCCGAGCGCCTGAAGCACTTTGGAGCCTGACTACCCGCCAGGAAGACAACCTAAGGAGCCAGATTCAGCAACTCCTTGGCAGAAGCAAGTAAGTCAATGCCCACAAAGAAAATCTTGTTCTCTGGATTGATGAGGAAGCGCCAGGCAACGTTCATACCAACATCCTGGCCAAACCAGGGGGTTTGCACCTTACCGGTGACCTTAATCCGGGTGTAGCCATCTTCGTCAGGTTCCGTGATACCCCGCTCAGGCAACAATCTTAAGTTCTGGCAATCCTCCCGGAAAAAGCGAAGCAGGGCATCCTGTCCGACAATCGGACGCTGGAAAGGAGGTTGCAGGGCACCATCCGCAGCGAAGAGTTGTATCAGAGCATCAAAGTCATTGGCATTCAGGTTGTCCATGTACTCCAGAACCACTGGATTTTCCACACCAGGAATTTCCGCAATGGGGGTGCGTTCAGCCATATCCTGGGGTGGGGCTAACGGTTCCGCCACCGAGCTGTAGCTGCCCAACTGCGCCGGGTCAAAGCCCATATCCACCACTGCATTGCGGAGTATCGTAATTTGTTGACCAGGATCGACAACCCGAATTGCTTGCAGGACAGCCGAGGCATTGGCTGAAAGTTCGTAGCCCTGTGGAATTGGGGTCACAATTCCTGCTTCCATCCACTTGCCCAATTGGTACCAAAAGCCGAGTTTGATATTCACTGACCAGGTGGCGTAGAGGCGGCAGATGGGTCGATCCGTCCGACTAGCCAGGTCGCGCATTAATTGCGACTGCTCACTAAAACTCATCAGCTTGATTTGGCTGAGTGTGCTGCTGACAAATTGCATATTCACAGGGTCGGGGGTCGTAACCGAGAGCGTCTTCCCCATTTCCAGGTAGGCAAACCAGATCAGTGCCAATTTGTCTTCAACTTCCAGTTGGTTAAAGCGGGCAATCGTGGCTGGCACGACATCCGCAGCCAGCGTTCCTGGGAAAATATTGCGCGCTGACTCAATGGAAAAGGACATTCCTTTAAACTCTTAAACTCTGTAAACAGACAGTAACCTTAATTTTACATCACTCCACAAAGCCTGTAAGTCGCTTGCACCAATGATTCCGATTGGTATTGTTGATAGTACAGTTAAGTTATTTGAGTGGCTCAATCAGTAGGGGTTCAATGATTTCAACTGGTCAGAAAGGGTTGACCTCAGCAATTAAGCCTTGGCTCATCATCTATAGCTGAATTCTTTACTATCCTTACGATTTGGCGCCTCTGAGTCAACAAGTCTCTGGGACTGACTTGCCCCCAAACAAAGTGGACAGGTAAGTTAAACTGCCACCGGTTAATGATCAGGTTCGTCAAACTGCTCGTTTAAAGCACTCTAGTCCCAGAACCATTAAGCTTTACCCCTTCTACACCCACGCCTTGAATCCTCTTCAACAATAAGCAGGATCTTAAAAGGTTGGGCGCGGCTGAAAATTTACGTGAATCCCGTAGATTCAGAACAATGCCGCAAATACTAAGGGGCTAGGGTTCCTTTCCGCCAGCGATTTTTTTCATACCAGACACTAATTTGCGGCATCCAGGTTCGGAAATGCTCCAACATCATTTCCGTCATCACCCTTGTTTCCGGCTGTACGTCAAACTTGCCGCGAATGTCTAGTAAGTGCATGATGGCCCGAGCATTCCCAGACATCACCCAGTGCTGCCGCACATCAAAGGGAATGAGTCCTCGCGCATGTTCTTCAGCTAACCCCTGCTGGATGCGTTCTGCATAACGCTGACAACCCTGCAAGCACCAGTCCAGATCTTCTTGCCGCTGCGCTTGCGTGTAGTCATACTTTTTGCCTTGGCGATCGCTGTAAAAACCCACGGGCCGCAGGTAAAAAACATCCTCCAGTGCTTCTTTCCCGGCCACAACATCTAAGATTCTAGACCCCGTGTAGCGAAACGAGTTATGGACGACAATGCCATTCGCTACAAAATTATGCCAAGAACCCTCAACTTCTAGGTCGTAAGTCATTTGTACCCCCAGATAGTCCACCGCTACGACAGAAACAGGATGAGGGACAAGCGACCTCGGTTTAGTCGACCATGCTGTTTTATCGATCGTCAGTGGCTGAAAATACTGAGCGAACTCAAGTTCAAGATGATGGTGATGGATGAAATTATGGCAATCTTTACAAAGACTGACTAAATTATCGAACTCATAGGATTTAGTGACATCTGCAAACACCGGAACCAAATGATGGGCATGGAGTTCACCACCTCGCTCACCGCACTTCTGGCAAACATAGTCAAACTTTTCGTGAACCTGGGGCGCAATCTGCCGAGTCCAAGCACCAATCGTTTCGCGATCGCTTGCCGTACCCCCTCTCCAAAAATTTGAGTCCTTGCCACGACGGGTGAAGGTTAGACTCCGTTCACGGCGACTTTGGAGCTGTTCTGGGGATAAAGAGAGCCGATAGCCACTTTTACCCTTATTCCAAGGATTGCGGGTGCCGGATAAGCGTTTGTTGATTTTTAGGCCATAGGTATAGGTCCATTTTTTGATCGCTTCAATGGAGCAGTCTGCAAGCTGGGCCATTTCATCAATATGCAGACCCTGCTGCAGGCAAGATTCCAGCCACTGGCGATCGCGATAGCGTGCGTCGGGGCGATCGTTCCAGGGAGATTGCCCCGGTCTAAATCGACCGTCTGTAGACAACTCAAGTTGATGGTGTTTGAGCCAGTCACAAACTGTCGTTTTCGAACAGCCCGCCTTGTTCGCTATTTCTTGAAGCGTCAGCCCTTGGGCAACATGCTGCGCTAACCACTGGCGATCGCGATATTGTCCTGTCCCAGCTACAGCGCTGCCGTTGCACATCAACGCACAGTCAGACCAGCTCAGAACCGTTCCATCTGCATTTAAAGACAGATTCAGAGCCTGTTCCATTCGCTGCCAGCCTTGAGCGGTGAACAGGCGATGGTTAGCAGTACAGTCCAATGTCCGACCATTTTCCAGCGTGAGTCGATAAACAGGCTGCAGCCCGCTACACATCACATCTTTAATGTGCCCGATTTCAAAACGACCGCTCTCCTCATTCAGAACCCGTAGCCGCATCTTGCGGATCCGATTTTTGCAATCTCGACGATATTCACCAGCGGGTTCACCCTTACGCCCGCGAATATGACGCTGACGAACTGCTTTTTCGCCATTGGCCCATAGGTCGAACAGCTCACCAATCGTGCGCTTTAGAGTTGGCCCTGTTTGTCCTTGTTTATTGACAAACGTGATCTCAGTATCGGCAGCAAGGCACTGAACATCGAAGCTAACATTCCGATGGGTCCGCACCTGCTGCATAACGCTGTGGGGAAAGTAGCCAAAGTTAAAAATAATTTGCGGATGTTCCAGGGGACCATAGTGACCACGGTTCCCCTGCAAGAGGTGCTTAACCAGCAGATCACCCGCTTTTTCCTCCGTGGGCCAGCGATCGCGGTGGTCATTCACGAACCCCTCAGCATAGTCTTGGTGCATTGCCGCATAGGCCAGCTGCTGCGGATTGGGGGTACTGGCAATTACTTCGACCTTAAAGCGTGGATCCATGGGCAGGGGCAACCGTCACTGTTGAACATCTCCTGCACCAGAATACGGCAAAATCTATCTCGGCTCTAGAATTTCTAAAGCATTGGGCTGAGCTACCTGAGATTGGCCCACTCGCTCATACTGACTCATTGAAATACGGGGCAACACGCGGCGGGTTACGGAACTCTCCGCGCCGAGTAAGGCGCGATCGGGCAGCTGTAGCCCCTTGAGCGCAACCCCCAACGCTTGCTGAACCACACCCTGCGTTTCGCGCGCCATCAATAAAGCCAGGTACTCCGCCGCCTGCGATTGCTGTTGGGGGCTTAGCTGACCTTGTTCAGCGAGGGCCGTTAACTGCCGCACCGCGACCAGCCGCCGCAGTTCATCTCGCTGGAGCAGCCCCGCAATACAACGGTCAAAGCGATCGCGACGCTGTTCCGCCATCTTTGAGCCAGGGTGCTGCGATCCATAGTGCTGCGATCCATGGCGCTGCCCCTCCGACTGCATCAATGCCAACCAGAGCAGCAGACCCAAAATGGAGACAATGCCGACATCCTGTAAAAGCAGCAGCAGTACCAGACCCGGACTATGTAGCTCCTGCACCAGCAGCAGCGTCCCATAGGACAAACCGAGCGTTGCCAGCCCGCCAACCCCACTTAAAATAATTGGGGCCTGAGGGCTACCGAGCCAACGTTCCAGGGTTCTCAAGGCTGACCGTCGCTGTCGCAGCAACTGATACAAGAGTACGCCCCCGCCGGAACCCATGACCACGGCCAGCAGCAACGTGCTATTCCACTGCCAAAACGCCGCCGTTCCCGTTACCATTGCCAGCACAGGCAACGCCTTGCGCGCTGCCGCTGTTCCTGCGGGTGAACTAGAATACCGTCCAAGCTCAGCCAGAGCATCATTCCAAAATGCAAGCTGGCCCAGCGATAGCACCGTACTTTCCAGCCAATGCTGTAAGGTCACTTTGATTGGAGAAGTCTTTACCACGGTGCGCCCCTAACGCCAAAACAGAAATATCCACAGCCCATCGGTTGCTAATGCTACTGTACAAACGCAGACGACAGGCTCACCCCTTAGTGTAAGGGACAGGCCCGCTGATGCCTATAGGTCAGCCCACCCAACCAGACCCGAGCATCAACCTATAATCAGGGATGAGTAGGCAGCCATCGTAAAGTCCATGACCTCTGCATCTGAATCTTCCCCTCCCACCAGCCCCGAACAGCCCAAGGTGATGACGGTTGACCCACCGCTGTCTCAAGCCTCTCAATCGCCGCAGACCCCACCAACCCCCGACCTAGACGATGAACTGCCCGATGATGTCGAAATGTCGCTGTTTGATCACCTTGAAGAGCTCCGGCAGCGGATTTTCTACGCCCTGATCTCGGTGTTAGGGGGCATTGTGCTCTGCTTTGTGAAGGTCAACTGGATCGTTAAACTGCTGGAGCAACCCGCCCAAGGGGTTAAGTTTCTACAGCTGGCTCCGGGCGAATACTTCTTTGTGTCCCTGAAGGTGGCGGGCTACAGTGGTCTACTGGTGGCCAGTCCCTTTATTCTGTACCAGATCATCCAGTTTATTTTTCCGGGTTTAACGCGCCGCGAGCGCCGATTCGTTGGCCCTATTGTTTTTGGCTCGACTATTTTATTTGTCGTGGGGCTGGTCTTTGCCTACCTGGCCCTGATTCCCGCTGCCCTCAATTTCTTTATCAACTATGGCGGCGATGTTGTTGAGCAGCTCTGGTCTATCGATCGCTATTTTGAGTTTGTGCTGCTGCTGCTGTTCAGCACCGGGATTGCCTTCCAAATTCCTGTGGTACAGCTTCTACTAGGCCTGGTTGGCATCGTCACCAGTCAGCAAATGTTTTCCGCCTGGCGCTTTGTGCTGCTGGGGGCCGTCGTACTGGGGGCCATCCTCACCCCATCTACAGACCCCCTGACCCAAAGCCTCTTGGGGGGGGCGGTATTGGGCCTTTATTTATTCGGCATTGGCATGGTTAAAGCCATTGGCCGTTAGGGTCACCCATCGGGTCAAAACTCATCCAGCAGCCACTCAGACGCGCGATCGCCCATTTCTATGGGGATGCTGACGGCCTTCCCCAGTCGCGGACGCTCTCGGGTTGCCTGAATAAACTGGTGCACCTGTTCCCCAGCGCCCCAACCTTGCAAATAGGTGGCGATCGCCTCCAAATGCTCAGCATATTCGGTTTCCGTCATCGGGAAAGAAACCTGCTCCAAGTAGCGCCACATGACCTGCACAAAAATTTTGCCCTGGGTGCGCCGGAGCTGAATATCGTAAGACTTGCCCCACTTCTCTAAAACCAGGCGGTGGAGATCTTCACCCGTCATCCCCTTCCTCCTCAAAAAGTCATTGGGTTGGCTATGGGTGCACCGAGAAACATGAAATCCTCAAACGGCATCCTAACAGGTTAGCGTGATTTCCTACCCCCCAGCGCTTTCCACAATTCCCAGCCCTGAGATCCCACGGCTCCTGGGTTTTGTAATAGTTGTTTACACTTCTCCTGGAAATGAAGTTCAAGATGATGAGATAATATGTCAAGAAATGTAATGTAAAGCTGCCCGCTAAACCTTCGGTTTTGAGCGTTCCCTGGCTGCGACAAGCCGATTCTAATTTGTTAAAGTCACGGGTTTTCCGGCTGCAACAGATTATGCAGACTCAATTCAGGCAGGGCGATGTTCCAGGGCAATGTAGGGCTGTTTATTAATACGTACACGAGAATCAATTAAATCATGGCTCAAGTCTCTGGATCTCCTGATGTACCCGATATGGGGCGACGTCAGTTTATGAACTTTTTGACCTTTGGTGCGATCACCGGCACTGCGGTGGGTGCACTTTATCCGGTCGTCAAATATTTTATTCCCCCTTCCAGTGGCGGCAGCGGCGGTGGTCTCACTGCAAAGGATGCCCTGGGTAACGATATTGTGGTCAGCGAGTACCTGACCTCCCATGGCGCAGGCGATCGCTCCTTGGCCCAGGGATTGAAAGGGGATCCAACCTACGTTGTGGTGCAGGACGATATGACCATCGCCTCCTACGGGATTAATGCGGTCTGTACCCACTTGGGCTGCGTGGTGCCTTGGAATGCGGGGGAAAACAAATTTATCTGTCCTTGCCACGGATCGCAGTACGACGACACCGGCAAAGTCGTGCGAGGCCCCGCCCCGTTATCTTTGGCTTTAGCCCATGCGGACGTTAGCGAAGATGACAAGCTGATCTTCTCTCCCTGGACAGAAACTGACTTCCGTACCGAAAAAGCACCTTGGTGGGCCTAACTGAGCCATCAGTGACGCCATCCTGTATTCTTGCCGCTCCCGCAGTTGTCGTAGAAGAACCACTCAAAAATGAAGCGAAATTTATTTTCAGTGCTGACCCGCAAAGGTGCTCAGTTATTGGCAGTACTGGGTTTGTTTGTAGCCAGCAGTTTGGCCTTCCCAGGCACCGCGCAGGCGTATCCCTTTTGGGCTCAGCAGAACTATGAAAGTCCCCGCGAGGCGACAGGTCGTATTGTCTGTGCGAACTGTCACCTCGCCAAAATGCCCACTGAAATCGAAATTCCCCAGTCTGTGAAGCCAGACTCGGTCTTTGAAGCAGTGGTCAAAATCCCCTACGACCTTGACGCACAGCAGGTCTTAGGAGATGGCAGCAAGGGTGGCCTCAATGTCGGGGCTGTTTTGATGCTGCCTGACGGGTTTAAGCTCGCCCCCCCGGAGCGCGTGCCTGAAGAAATGCAGGAGAAGGTCAACGGCGCTTACTTCCAGCCCTACAGCCCAGACAAAGAAAATATTTTGATCGTTGGCCCCCTGCCCGGCGATCAGTATCAGGAAATTACCTTCCCGATCCTGTCTCCCGATCCTGAAACCAATAAGAATATTCACTTTGGTAAGTATTCTGTGCATGTGGGGGGCAACCGAGGTCGTGGCCAGGTTTATCCAACGGGTGAAAAGTCTAACAACAACCTTTACATCGCGCCGTTGTCCGGTGTCATCACTGATGTTGCCACAGCCGAGGAAGGCGGTGGCTATGCCGTCACCATCGCCAGCACCTCTGGCGAGAAGGTGACTGAGGCGATTCCGGCAGGTCCCGACCTGGTGATCGCGAAGGGACAGCAGATCAAAGAGGGTGAGCCTTTGACGGTTAATCCTAATGTGGGCGGCTTTGGTCAGCATGATATTGAAATTGTGCTGCAAAATCCCACGCGCATTAAGTGGCTGATGGCCTTTTTCGCCGCGATTATGCTGTCTCAAGTGCTGCTGGTTTTGAAGAAGAAGCAGGTGGAGAAAGTACAGGCTGCCGAACTAAATTTCTAGGGCTTTAGAAAGTAGTTGAAACCCGCCATACCTAAACAGGTTCTGGCATATCAAAAAAGCCACGCTCTAATTGGAGCGTGGCTTTTCGCGTGGGGATACCCAGGCCGCTTAATCAGGCATGCTGAGTGAAATGCACCCAGTCCATTACCCATACCTTTTGTAAACCTCCAGCCAAGGTTGATGCTCTCAGAGAGCTGTGGTGTCATGGATAAGTTCGTGAACGAAGTTAATTTTTTCAACGACGGGTGGTGTAAATACGTCGGGAACGAAGTCTAACAGTCCTAGTGTGCGATTGAATTCGTTGAGCATAATGCCGAGCTTTTGATAATGTGTGACCATCTGCTTCAAGGAACTGGTGTGTATATCAAGGCCGTACTTTAATTCGGAATTCAGTGCTGTATCTAACACGCTCACCATATCTAGATAGGCAGCAAAGGTTTCGGCAAAGTCTTCCCAAGGATGCATTGTGGCGTATGCGCTGATATAGTTTTCCTGCCATGCGGCAGGCGGATCGCTCTTGTAGTATCGATCCATTGCCTCAGAATAGTCAGGGTTTTCGGGGTCCCCAAACAGTGCTTTAAAGCGATCGCACCATTCTCCTTTGACCAATGCTTGCCAGTAGTAGTGACCAATCTCATGGTGAAAGTGACCCACCAATGTACGGTGGCTCTCATTCATGTCAACGCGTAGCTTTTCTCGTTCAACATCATCGGCTTCGCGAATATTAATAGTGATCTTTCCGTCGGCATGTCCGGTATATACCCGTTCTGATTGACCCAGGGTTCGCCAAGACTCGTCTTTGAGAATGACATCCCCTTTGAATGCAAAAGCCAGCGGTGGTGAGAATCCGTCTGCTGCTGTGCCGTAGGGAAGTCCTAAAAAGTCTAAGATATAAAGCAGCCGACGTTTAGCAGCTTCCAGTCGAGCCCATTTTAGGAGGTTGCCCTCAACTGACAAGTCAGGCACTGTCGCATTGAATCGGCAATAGTCACAAAGTTGATCGGATTCAGTGACGTTATCCAGTTCTATACAGCGATTACAGACTTGGTGCGTTGAGTAGTTATGGCACTTGACGAGCTGTGCACGACAGTCAGGTTGCCCACAGGCATAGATGGCCGCTTCCCTTGCAATGGGGACTAATGCCGACATGCGATCGCAAACAGGGCACCATCCCACTTCACGATGGCACTGAACACATCGGCTATTTTCAAAAAAGAGTGAATTTTGACAGATGCAATTAAAGGTTTTCATTAAAGCCTAGCTGAATTCTGCATTGTCTACTGAGGTGGCATTGGCAACGGGTTCAGCATTTGAATATTGAACGATGCTCCAGCAGACGGGTTAACTAGCTAATCTTTTCTAGACCCTTCGGGAAGCAAGGGAGATTCCCTACCTTCTGCTGCCCAGTACGGTCTGAGACCAACGCAGAACCGCGATCTACTCCCCTAAAGAAAGCAGCGGAGCCAGAAGGAAGCCCCTAGCCCGCCCTGGAAATAGGTTGTTGTTAGGGTGGTTCGAGTCCTGTAAGTTAATCAACTACAGCAGCATACAGTGCTTTAGGCTGTCGGAAACCGAGAGATTGTTTGTAATATGGAAAGTCAAATCAATCCCTCGGCTATTGGTTCAGCCTACTCTCTAAAACGATTTCATGCCTCAGTAACAGCATGAAAGAAAACGGCATCTAAGTAAGATTTATTTTCTTTTATGGACAGATACTCGATAAGAGAGTTAGACCGATATTACATAGCAGCGAACCATTGAGTGCTGTGAACCCCAATCGCTAGTGATCAGATTGTTCTGGCTCCTGGGTAGGGGTATCTTTCGCCGCGATAAATCCTGAGCCAGGATTCGCTTCAGGTTTTGCACTCGATCTGGAGTCAGTTTGAGTTTCATCTAAAACCTTTCGCTGCTCTGGATCAATTGGTGTTTGCTTTCCTCCCGTTGATTTACTTTGAGAGGGGTCACTATTTTGATTGGCCATAATTTATTTACTCCTAAACAATAATCAAACTATAAGTTATTTATTCTCGATAAAAATACCTCAGAGGAATGATCTTCACAAGCGAAAATACTTACTGAGTTAGTTTAATTTAAATCTATAACATAGAGAGACTTGAAAAGGATGATTAAATCTTATGTGGGCATTTGGAAGGTCAGTTTGGACACTAGATATGCAGGAAATGCTCTCTGAAGTCTAGGCTAAAAGTTGCAAAATCTTGCCTTCCAGAGAACCATGACTTTTGTCTATGCAACTGAACTTACGCCAAAGCAATGACAAGCACTCGACCCCCAGTGCCACCTCCCGACCCAATCGGTTGTTCGCGGAGGGCAGGGCCATTTTTAGAGTGAAATAGCCCTGCAACATGATGCGTCTGAATGATTAGGCAGTTCGGCGAGTCATAAGACCCCAAAGAAAGATTGCGATAATCGCTCCCAACACTGCAACCAAAAGCCCTGGAATACTAAAGGATGCTGCTGTCAATGCCAGCTTGCCTGTTGTCAAAAAGGTAGTCAGCGTACCCCCTACAAATGCACCCACAATCCCTAAAAGCATTGGTAACTGTCCCTGGCATCTGACGAAGATTGGTTGTTTCAGCCATTTCAGGTCTAAAGACCGCTCAAAGTAGAAGCTGAAACCCTATTAAACTCGTTGAACACTAAGCTCAATATGAGTTCCAGGGACGGTTACAAGCATTGTTGCTAAAATTCCACCACCTTGATGTCCTGGATAAATTGCTTTGCCAATGGCACCTGCAATGATACCAAGTACGATCCATGCAATTAAATTCATAGTTAACGCGATGTGCAACTAAAACTACTGTGAGACAAGCTGGTCGAACTGCAAGGG
>CAZXWR010000040.1:0-18048 GCA_964644325.1 uncultured bacterium | reverse complement strand
TTTACTGGCTGAACCGCAAGGAGCAGCGCCTCGGGCGAGCTTTTGTGATTACCATTCTGACGCTATTTATCGGGGGCATACTGAGTGCGCTCGTCATCCAGATGGGCCTCCCGGCGATCGCCATCGGGTCGGAAGCCGTCATTACCCTGGTGATTCTGGTTTTGTTTTGGCTGGTGAGCTGCTTTTTGCGGTAAGGGCGGACGGCATCCCGCTTTTAATCAGTTCGGTTGGGGGCAGCCCTTGACTTAATTTGCCCAGGGCTGCGTTTAACCCTTGCAGGCTATACCAGTTTAGGAATATGCGCGCTACCTGGTAGGCGAGGCTAGCTTTTTGGCGTTTAATCAGCCAGTTCAGCAGGGGTTTGAGGGTCTGTTCATTGAGGCGCCCCCCCAGAGACAGAGTGCCCCACAGTCCCCAGTGCAGCGGGGTCATTTGCAGCATCATGCGGACGGGCCAGGTGGGGTGTTTTTGATAGAAGAGTGCGCCCATCTGGCCGCGCTGGAATTCCTGATCGATCAGGGCAGGGAGCTGCTCCAGGGCAAAAGCAGGGTGCCAATGGTAACCCACGGCGGCGGGGGCTTTCAAGAGCGTCAAGTTTTGCTGCTTGAGGCGGACACCTAGCTCCAAATCTTCCCAGCCATATCGGGAGAAGGTTTCGTCGAAGAGGCCTACAGTTTCAAGCCAGTAGCGCGGGATCATGACGTTACCAGTGGCAAAGTAGGCAGCGGAAAAGTCAGTGACTTTATAGGGTGTGGCAGTGGGCTGGTCAAAGTTGTCGGTGTTGATGACCCGGCCATAGGTAAAGAGGCGGGGCGCTGGATCTGGCTGGGGCTGAGCCTTGGTGGTTTGCAGCCCTTGCTGCCAGACTTGCCAGTGGGCACTAAGGAAAGTGGGGGTTACGACCAGATCGCTGTCGATGAAAATAATCATGTCGCCGTTGGCTTCGGCAACCCCTCGATTGCGGGCCGCCGCCGCCCCCTGGTGATCCTGCTGACACCAGCGAACGTGGGGGAGCTGAGCGTGATTTTCCTGGAGCCAAGTGAGGGTGCTATCGGTGGAGCCATCATCCACGAGGATGACTTCGTAAGGTTGGGTGAAGTCTTGCTGCTCTAGGGCCAAGAGACATTTGGCCAAAATCGGCAGGCGATTGTAGGTGGGAATAACGATGCTAATCAAAACCAGATGCCCGAGATAGTTGGTTCCATGCCCGACATTCAAATATGAGGCACCTATCCATTATTGACGGGATTGCCTCCCTTTGAGTTCAGAAATGCTAAGATTACAACAAAATTGTTGGCAACAATTTTGTTGTAATTCGAAGTTGTTCTAAGTAAGATGCACCACAAGCCTGGACTGATTAAGACTATTGGGAATTGGGTGGAGGGCGATCGCCTTTGGGATCGAGAACAGGAGATGGCACTGTTCATAGAGTCGTTGGATCAAGGGGCTCATCTTTTATTGATGGCACAACGGCGCATTGGAAAGACGAGTCTCATGCGAGAGGCAGCTCGGCGGCTTCAGCATCGCTATTTATGCTTGCAGGTGGACTGGCAAGAAGCCGCTTCAGCGGCAGATGCGATCGCAGAGTTGAGTGTCGCAACTCGTCCTCATCAATCCCTATGGCATAAAACGAAAGCGCTTTTTGCCAATATTGCCCAGACTGCGACAGACAGCATTGACACTTTGCAAGTCGCTGATTTGAAGATATCTTTGCGCAGTGGTCTAACAAAAGGAGATTGGCGCACAAAAGGCGATCAGCTGTTTGCGGTGTTAGCTGAATCCGAGCAGCCCGTAGTGGTCTTCCTAGACGAGGTTCCTATTCTGGTCAGTCGTTTATTGAAGGGGGACAACTTGCGTATCACGCCGGAGCGGCGGGCTGAAGCAGATCGGTTTATGTCTTGGTTGCGTGCCAGTAGTTTGCAATATCAGGGGAAGGTGCGTTTGATTGTAACAGGTTCAATTGGGTTAGAACCTGTTTTGAGACAGGCTGGATTAAGTGCCACCATCAATCATTTTTCCCCCTTTGAATTGGGGCCGTGGTCAGCAGCAGCAGCTCAAGGGTGTCTGGAAGCCTTAGCCATTCAGTACAGTTTGACCTTTGAAGAAGGGGCAATTACCCGGATGCTGGAGTGCATTGGCATCTATATTCCCTATCATGTGCAGCTATTTTTTGAGCAAATCTACCAAAGTTGTCGATTGGAAGGGATTGACGCGGCTACTCCAGAACTCGTTGACAAAATTTACCAGACCCGATTGTTGAGCGTAAGGGGTCGGGCAGAACTGAGCCATCTTGAGGAGCGACTGAAACTGGTCATGGCGGAGGAACTGTACTTGATGGCACTGGATTTGCTGACAGAAGCAGCGGTAGTAGGAATCCTATCTCAGGAAGCGGCACAAATTATTGCTCAAGAACATGCGAGTTTGGATGGTGCATTGCGTCCTAAGGATGCAATGCGAGAAATTCTGAGCGTACTGGAGCATGACGGTTATTTACAGCCTTCTGAGATAGGGTACGGATTTGTCTCCAAGTTAGTTAAGGACTGGTGGCAGGCCCGCTACGGATTTAATTTCATTCCAGCTGCTAGGCGACGGGGAGACTAAGACATGGAATTTAAATACAACCCTGGTTTTAGTCGCGATGAGGAGCTGATTCAATCATTTGCAGTTCGTCAGGTCTATCTCGATTTAATTCTGGAAACTTTGCGTGAGAACATAACCGCTGCGAACCAGCATATTTTGGTCGTCGGGGCGCGGGGTACGGGTAAAACCATGCTGGCACGGCGGGTCGCGGCAGAAATTAAGACTCAGGCTGACCTAGGAGCAGAGTGGTATCCGCTTGTGTTTGGGGAGGAGTCATACCAGATAACAACGGTCGGGGAGTTCTGGCTAGAGGCGCTGTTCCATGTGGCGGATCAGACTCAGGATGAAGACTGGCAATTGGTTTATGAGGAACTGACTCAGGAATTGAATGAGGCAAGGTTACAGCAGCGGGCTCTAGCAAAACTGATGGATTTTGCGGATGCCCAAGGCAAGCGCATTCTACTAGTTGTTGAAAATTTAAACATGCTGTTTGCGGAGCAATTGGGTGAGCATGATGACTGGGAGTTACGCCACGTGCTGCAAAACGAGTCACGGTTGATGCTGCTGGGAACCGCAACGCAGCGATTTGAGCAAATTCAGGATATTCAAAAAGCCTGGTTTGAATTTTTTACAATCTACGAGCTGGAAGCCCTGTCTCTAGAAGAGTGTCGAGTCTTATGGACTTCTCTGACGGGAGAGTCTGTATCAGATAACCGATTAAAGCCGATTCGGATTTTGACGGGGGGGAACCCTCGGCTACTGCGGTTATTGATTGATTTTGCTGTGGGTTTGTCGCTGAAGGATTTGATGGCGAATCTGAGTCGGTTGATTGATGAGCACACAGATTACTTTAAGAGTCACTTGGATAACCTGGCTGCAACGGAGCGCAAAGTTTTTGTAGCGCTCTTAGAAATTTGGGATCCAGCAGGTGCTAGGGAGGTGGCAAGGCTGGCGCGTTTGGAAGTGAGCAAAACCAGTGCCTTGCTAAATCGACTGGTCAGTCGGGGGGCTGTGTCTGTCGTTCAGGAAAGCTCCCGGAAAAAGCATTATCAAGCAACGGAGAGGCTATACAACATTTATTATCTGATGCGTCGTCGGAGTCATCCATCCAGTCGGGTAAAGGCTGCCGTAGCGTTTATGGTGAATTTTTATCAGGGGGCAGATCTGGTTCAGGCAGCGACAAAGCTTACAGAAGAAGCTTGTTTGTTGGAACCATCGCTGCGAACGGATCATTACTGGGCATTTCAGGCCCTTGTTGAGAGGACTAATACCACTGCAATGCGTGAGCAGATTATTTCGTCTGCACATCGTGATTTTTTAACGGCACCTAATGTGCCAGCATCGCTACGATCTCTAGCGACAACAAATGGTGCAGAAACTTACATTAGCCAGGAGAGTTGGGGGCGAGCAGTTGCAAATGGGAATCATTTATTTGAGCGTGGTCAATATGAAGAGGCGCTCGCCAGCTATGACAAAGCCATTGAACAAAACCCTAACTACCCGACAGGCTGGTTCAACCGAGGACTTGCATTATGCCAACTAGGGCAATATGAAGAGGCGATCACCAGCTATGACAAAGCCATTGAACAAAACCCTGACTTTTATCAAGCCATATTCAATCGTGGAATTGCGTACGAAAAATTAGGCCTGTTGAAAGATGCGGTTAATAGCTTTAATAAAGCCATTGTGATTCAATCGGATGACTATCGCGTTTGGAATAATCGGGGAGTCACATCATGGAGGCTAGGTCAGGATAGAGATGCGCTTAAAAGCTTCTATGAAGCCACCAAGTTACAACCGGACAAACCTGAACCTTGGAATAATCTTGGCAATACACTGAGTCTCTTAGGTAGATATGAAGACGCAATTTTTGCTTATGACAAAGCTATTAAACTCGAACCCGATGACTATTGTGCCTGGTTCAATAAAGGGGTGACTCTAGAACATCTAAGTCAGGATATAGCTGCGCTTAAAAGCTTTGATGAAGTCATCAAGCTACAACCTGACAATTACGAAGCTTGGAACAGGCGAGGAAATATACTAGACCGATTAGGCAAGTACGAAGACGCAATTGCTAGCTTTAACAAAGCTATTGAGTGCAAACCTAACTTCGATTCCTTCTACAATCGGGGCGTTGCACTACAAAACTTAAATCAGTATGAAGCTGCGATCGCCAGCTTTGATAAAGCTACTGAAATTCAACCAGAAGACTATCAAACTTGGGCTCATCGAGGAAGGATATTATTTAACTTAGGCAAGTATGAAGCTGCAATTGCTAGCTTTGAGAAGGTTATTGAATTGCAGCCTGACCACTCTACAACCTGGTTCAACAAAGGTTTAGCATTGTTTAACCTAGGCCAATATAAATTGGCCGAACTCTCTTTTCAAAAAGTGTTCACTCTTGATCCTGGTGATTGGCAGGCTCAGGCAACATATTTTATGGCTTTACAGATTCAACAGAAATGGTCAGAGGCTTTAATCCTGGTTCCAAATCTACTTAGCATCTTGATTGAAGCACCAGAACAATGGTCGGTAAGTTTGCTTGAAAGCCTGCTAGATTTAGCTGCTACTGGCTACGCTGCCGAAGTATTACAGGCCGTCAATGAATCTCCTGCCGCCCCTGACCTTGAACCATTGATCGTTGGGCTGAAGCTGTTTCTGGGTCAACAGCCCATTGTTGCTCAGGAAATTTTGCAAGTGGGTGAAGATGTTGCACAACGCATCCGCGATCGCCAAGCCGAGCGTAATCGACAGGCAACCTAGTGATATTTAGGGCGATCGCCCACTTCCAAGACAGCATTCCCCCTGTAATCAGGGTATTCTCTTTAGGGGTTTCCCAGTGATAATTAGGGAACGCAGTTGTTGTCTTAGAAAAAGAGAGATATGGGACGCGCCAAAAAAGTAGTCTTGGCTTATTCCGGTGGGGTTGATACCTCCGTTTGTATTCCTTACCTCAAGCAAGAATGGGGGGTCGAGTCCGTTATTACCCTGGCCGCCGACCTGGGTCAAGGTGACGAACTTGAACCCGTTCGCCAAAAAGCCCTTACCGCTGGCGCGGAGCAGTCCCTCGTCGCCGATGCCACCACCCGGTTTATTGAGGACTACGCGTTCCCGGCCATTCAGGCCAACGCCCTCTACGAAAATCGCTACCCCCTCTCCACTGCCCTCGCCCGTCCGCTGATCGCCAAGCTACTGGTCGAAGCCGCAGAAGAATACGGTGCAGATGCCGTTGCCCATGGCTGTACCGGGAAAGGCAACGACCAAGTCCGGTTCGACGTTTCCATTGCGGCCCTCAATCCTGACCTGAAGGTCTTGGCCCCGGCCCGCGAATGGGGCATGAGTCGTGAAGAAACGATTGCCTACGGGGAACGCTTCGGCATTCCCTCTCCGGTCAAGAAATCCTCACCTTATAGCATCGACACCAACCTGCTAGGCCGCAGTATCGAAGCAGGCCCCCTGGAAGACCCCTGGACCGAACCCCTGGAAGAAGTCTACGCCCTCACCGCTGCGATCGCCCGTACCCCAGACGAACCGGAATACGTCGAAATCAGCTTTGAGAAAGGCTTACCGATTGCCCTGGATGGCAATGCCCTGAGCCCGGTCGCGCTGATCACCCAGCTCAATCAAACCGCCGGACGCCATGGTGTAGGCCGCATCGACATGGTGGAGAATCGGCTTGTCGGCATTAAATCTCGCGAAATATATGAGGCCCCGGCTCTGCTGGTGTTGATTCAGGCCCACCGCGACCTAGAAAGTCTTACCCTGACTGCCGACGTGACCCAGTATAAGCGCGGCATTGAAGAGACCTACAGCCAGCTCGTCTACAACGGCCTCTGGTATAGCCCCCTCAAACAGGCACTGGACGCTTTCATTCAGCAAACCCAGCAGCAGGTTACGGGCACCGTGCGCGTGAAGTTCTACAAAGGCACAGCCAGCATTGTGGGACGCAAATCAGCGCTGTCTCTCTACACGCCAGACCTAGCCACCTATGGCAGTGAGGATACCTTCGACCATAAGGCCGCCGAAGGATTTATCTATGTGTGGGGGCTACCAACTCGCGTTTGGTCTCAGCAGATCCGTTCCCAATCCTAACCCCAGCACTTAGCGAAAACCACACCCTCGAGCTTGCAACGACTTTTGTCTTGCGTTGCCGGGGCAGACATTGCTTTACCATTGGCTCTATCTGCCCTTTACTTTTTTCGCAGTCATAATGGCCAAAAATCTGCTCCGATCGCTGTTTGCAGATCTCAGACTCAACATCTGGGGAGCACGCTTAGGTGCCGCCATTTTGCTGGGGGGGCAGGTACTGGTGCATTTGCTGCAAGGCAAAATCAATCGGCGCAATACCCTAGAACAAATGTCCATTGTCGGGCCTGAGTCGATGCTGGTGGCCTTGCTGACGGCTACGTTTGTGGGCATGGTTTTTACCATCCAGGTGGCCCGCGAGTTTATTGCCTTTGGTCTCGCCAGTACAGTTGGGGGGGTGCTGGCGCTCTCCCTCACCCGAGAGCTAGGCCCCGTACTCACGGCCGTCATTTTGACGGGAAGGGTCTGTTCGGCCTTCGCCGCCGAACTCGGCACAATGAACGTCACTGAGCAAATTGACGCCCTCAAAATGCTGAATACTGACCCGGTTGACTATCTGGTTATTCCACGATTGATTGCCTGCTGTATCATGCTGCCGGTGCTGACCATTTTTTCCTTGATGGCTGGTATCACAGGGGGGATGGGGGTGGCGTCTCTGCTCTACGGGATTTCCACTACCGTTTTTCTCGATTCTGTGCAGAGCTTTGTCAATCTCTCAGATGTGGTGAGTGCCCTCATTAAAGCAGCAGTCTTTGGCAGTCTGATTGCCATCATTGGTTCCAGTTGGGGACTGACAACCTCAGGGGGTGCGAAAGGGGTGGGACAATCAACCACGGCGGCTGTCGTGACTGCACTGCTGATGATTTTTATCGCCAATTTTTTTCTGTCCTGGGTTTTATTCCAAGGCATGGGCAATTCCCCGATCGAGGGCATCTAGGAAACAGAACGTTGCGCTCTGCCCCGATGGGTCACTGCCCCGATAGGTCACTGCATAGAATAGAACTAAACCTGAAACTTGGATCTCTGCACCATGACTCCCGCTTCTCCCGCTACCGCCACCGAAACCACCGTTCTTGCCCCCAGTTACCGTTTCCCGATCGGTCTGGCGATCGCCGCTTTACCGATCGCAGGGGCCAATGTGTGGGTGGGGCTATCGTTATTGGCCTTCGGCCTATTCTTGGGAATACAGGCAGCGACCCTACGGCTACACTTTACCGCCACAGCCCTCGACATTTTTCGAGGTGCGACTCAAATTCGTTCCTTCCCCTATTGCGACTGGTATCATTGGGAAATTTACTGGTCTCCAGTGCCCATCTTGTTCTACTTTCGGGAAGTTAACAGTATTCATTTTTTGCCCATTTTGTTCGCCCCGGAAACCCTGAATCAGTGCCTTGTTCAGCACTGCCCCACGGCTCTCAATCGACAGCAGAGCTAGTCTGTTATCGCAACCCTCATAGGATCGCTAGGTTCAGCACCATAGATGGGTGATGGGGCCAGCCGTCATACCCTTGTCAATATAGGTTTATGGAATCTTCAAGCTTCTCTTCCTTGCCGCAAAACAATCCCATAACCCCACCCGAAACTTCCCCAAGGGTTACTGCCCCGGTCGATCAACTGGAACAGCAGGTAAAAACCGTGCAGGCGAAGTTGACCAAGCTGCTGCAAGAGGATATTCAAGTCTTAGAAGATCGCAAAAAAAATCTGCAAATTGCGGTAGATCAGCTGGAGCGTCGCCAGGAACGAATCCAGGCTGAAATGGGCAAAACGTTTGCGGGCACCTCTCAGGAGTTGGCCGTGCGCGTGCAGGGCTTTAAAGACTACCTGGTCAATAGCCTACAAGATTTAGCGGCCACGGCTGAGCAGCTAGCGCTATTGCCAGAAACGCCCCGCAGCAAACCTCAACCTGCTGCGGTTGTCATTGAGCCAGAGGTTACTGTCACCCGGCGACCGGAGCCGGAACCGCGTGCGGCTAGTGCCCCCGTACAGCCCCAGTTCGCAGTTCAGGGGTTTCAAGAAGAACAGCGGCAAATTAATAAGTTGCTAGACCAGTACCGAACCGCTCCGAACTATTACGGCCCCCCCTGGCAACTGCGCCGCACTTTTGAACCTGTCCATGCTGAGCGGGTACTGCGCTGGTTTTTAGATTTAGGCGGGCGTGGGGCGATTCGCAGTGTTGGGACGCGCCTCCAGAATGTGTTGGTGGCCTCCGCTGTCATTTCAGTGCTCACCCATCTCTATGGCAGTCAGGTCAAAACCCTGATTTTGGCCGATTCTCCAGAGCGCCTCGGAGACTGGCGACGCGGACTCCAGGACTGCTTGGGCATTACCCGCACAGATTTTGGCCCCGATCGCGGGATTGGTCTATTTGAGTCGCCTGAAGCCCTGGTGCAAAAAGCCGATCGCCTCGAAAAGGACGGCGATTTACCCCTAATTTTGCTAGATGATTCTGAGGAAATGGTCAGTCTTTCGATCTTACAGTTCCCCCTGTGGCTCGCCTTCGCGCCTGACCCGAAGCAACAACGCGATCGCCAGTCAGTGGACTGGTTTGCTTAACCAGAGAAGATGGGGTTACAGCTCGGTCTGGCAATTTGGGCCTACAAAGGCTGGCTTGGCAACTTTTATCCTTCGGGTAGTCCGACGTCACAGCTGTTGCGACTCTATGGCGATCGCCTCACGACCGTTGAGTGCAACGCCACGTTTTACTCGGTGCCCAGTCCCCAAACCGTAGCCCGTTGGGCGCAGGAAACCCCACCCGGCTTCCAGTTTTGTCCCAAACTACCCCGCAGTATTACCCATGAAGGCCCCCTTCAGCCCAAGGTAGAGGCTGCGTTACGCTTCATTGAACTGATGCAGGGTCTGAATGGGGGTGCCACCTCTCCAGAAGCAACTCGCCTAGGCCCCATCTTTGCCCAGCTCCCCCCCAGCTATGGGCCGCAATATTGGGCTGATTTAAAGGGCTTTTTAACCGCAGTGCAGGGCTGCGGTGTCCGGTTAGCGGTTGAACTGCGTCATCGCCAGTGGTTTCAATCCCCCCACGCGGATCAGCTGAATGCCCTCTTGCAGCAGTACCAGATGGGCCGCGTCATCTTAGATACCCGCCCCATTTACCAATGTGCAGATAACCCTCAGGTCGCATCGGAACGCAAAAAGCCAGAGGTTCCGATGCAGCCTATCCTGACGGCTCCCTTTAGCATCGTCCGCTATATTAGCCATCCCGACCGTGACTTCAATCTCCGATTTATAGCCACCTGGGTCTCGGTTCTCAAAACATGGCTTGCGCAGGGCACCCAAGTGTATTTCTTTGTGCATTGCCCCCGCGAAGAACGATCTCCTACAAATGCCAAGCTCCTACAGGATCTGCTCGTTGAGGCTGCCCTACCGATACCGCCACTGCCTTGGGAGCAAGTGGCCCGCCCCCCGACGCAGCTGAATCTGTTTGAGTGAGAAGAAGATCTGGGGCAGCGCTAAGCTGAAGATATCCTGTCCAGGCTCTGCACAGGACAGATCCCGGGGCTTGAATCCTGGGGTATCCTCGTTAGAATCGTAGAAAGTCCTGCGGGGCAGCCACGTTAAGGCCACTGTTGAGGAAAATCCTGATGAAACCCATTGTTGTTCTGTTGAGCTGTTGTTCGGCAATGGCGATCGCCCTAGAAGTCTCCCCCAGTCTGGCCCAGGCGGAGGATGACGTGCTGCCAACCTTAACCCCTGATGCAGTGCAGCCCGCGCCGCTGCCCCCCGCACCGACGGTTTCCCAGCCCGTGCAGCCTGCCATTGAAGCCATTCCCCGCACCGACTCCGAGGCGTCTTTCCCCCAGGCAGAGTCCGAGGCATCTCGACCCGAATCCGACACAGCAGAAGACTTCGGTTTATTTCCAGGGTTACCCCCTACCGTCAAACAACCCGATACGGCCCCCGATTCGCAGCCAGAAATTGCCGCAGACCCTGAACCCGATGAACCCTTAGATATTCTGACCCAGGGCGTAGAAGAGGAACTCCTGGGGGGTATGGATATTGAAGGCATCCGGCAGATGATTGGCCCCCTTTCTCAGGAAGCCCTCAAGGGTGTGCTGGATCGCGTGCCAACCTTATCCCGCATCATGCAGCGCGTGGGCGAGCGCTACCTCGATCAGCTGAGCGATCGCCTATTGGATCGCTCCCAGCGGATGCGACAGCGCCTCGATCGATAGTGGGGCTTTTCCGGGGGATACTCCGGGGGATACTCCGGCGACAACGGTCATTGTCTTTTCTGACCCAGATCGGCCTTCGCTGCCAGTGCCACCAAACCCAGCGGGTAGACTAAAGAGACTCCTTCGTCTGATTGGGATATGGATGCTGAAGCCGCCCTGGCCTGGATCGACCGCGTGGTCTATGCCAAAACCGGCGATCGTCTGAGTGAGCTAGCCCAAGTCATTATCCGCCAGAGTTGGCACGGACGGACGTATCTGGACATCGCAGATACCTACGGCTGCACTGAGGGTCATGCCAAAGATACAGGGGCCGACCTGTGGAAACAGCTCACGCAACTGTTGAACGAACGCATCAGTAAAAAAAATATCCGAGTGGTGATTCCGCGTCTGAGTGGTACAGCAGACCGCCCGCTAACCTCTCCACCCCAACCGGCATTACACCCCAGCGATCGGGTCGATAGGCCGACTTTTGTCGGTCGGGCCACAGCCATAGATCATCTCCAAACCCTGGCGCAGCAAGGTCATCAGCTGATTGTCATTCAGGGGGCAGGGGGGCTCGGGAAAACCACGCTGGCGCAGCACTATCTG
Source organism: uncultured bacterium (assembly GCA_964644325.1). Taxonomy (GTDB): domain Bacteria; phylum Cyanobacteriota; class Cyanobacteriia; order Thermosynechococcales; family Thermosynechococcaceae; genus CAZXWR01. The sequence goes on along the minus strand of CAZXWR010000040.1, from coordinate 6,607 downwards.
CACCACTGCGGGTGCGAGGTCGTGTTAGAGCTTTTGATGGCCCAGGAATCCAGCAGCATTAGCGCGGCAGAGAGCATCGTTGAAGAATGGCTGCGGCAAGAGTTCCAGGAAGAACCCGGCCTTGACTTTGGCATTACCCTGGAGCGGCTGAAGCGACACCTGCGGCAGCGACGGATTGGCATTCTCATCGACAACCTCGAACCGGCCCTCAATGCCCGAGGGCAGCTGATCATGGCGCAGCGCGCCTACCGAGAGCTGCTGCGTCTATTGGCTGACCCGCGCAATCTGGGGCTGACCCTGGTAACCAGCCGCGATCGCCTGTGTGAGCCAGGGGTAACCGCGCACCACTATCGGCTACCAGGACTCGACTGGGTTGCCTGGCAGCAGTATTTCCAGAGCCAAGCCATTGTCCTCCATACCCCCAGCCTCCAGGCCATGCACCATGCCTATGGTGGCAATGCGAAAGCGATGCGCATCTTAGCCGGGGTCATCCTAGAAGACTATGGGGGCGACCTGGCAACCTACTGGCAGCAACATCAGACCGATCTATTAGCACCCCTCGACTTAAAGAACCTCGTCGACAGTCAACTCACCCGTTTGCAAACCCTAGATCAACAGGCCTATCGCCTGTTTTGCCGCCTGGGCTGCTACCGCTACCAGGATGTAGCCACCGTCCCCCAAGCTGGCGTTTGCGCCCTCCTGTGGGACATTCCCCCCGAGCAGCACCAGGCTGCAATTGTGGCCCTCAAAAACCGCTCCCTCATTGAAGTCCGACAGGGCCAATACAGCCTCCATCCCGTGCTGCGGGCTGCGGCGATCGCCCGATTACGAGAGCGAGATGACTGGCAGACAACCCATCAACAGGCCGCTCAATTCTGGACGCGGTCAGTTGCCGCCATTCACACCACTGAGGATGCCCTCCGGGCCTTGGAAGCCTACTACCACTACCGCGCCATTCCAGACTACGAACAAGCGGGGCGGGTGATTCTCAACAGCCGCGACAATCAGTGGCACCAGTATCTACCCCTAGGTAGCACCCTCTATCGCATGGGTTTACTGCGTCCGCTCCTGACCGTCATTCCAGATCTTTTGCCTCAGGTGCAGGCCGACCCCGCCTTCTGTGAGCTTCTGAACATTCTGGGGGATGCCTACTGGATCACGGGCCAAATTCACGCTGCGATTGATTGTCAAGCACAGTCCCTGACGCTGTCTGCCCAAGCCCTTGCCAGTCTTACCGCCGCACCCAGCGATCGCAAAGCGCACCATTACTACACCCTGCTCAGCCTTGATGCGCGCCTGAGTTTGGGGCTATATCGCCTGGATCTATGGGAACTCAAGGCTGCCGCCCAAGACTTTACCCAGATCATTGCCAGCGTCAAGGGCACGCGCCATAGCCGCTGGGCCGAGAAGGCTCAGGTTTGCCTCGCCCTAACTTTAGCGCTGCTTGGCCAAACGGCCTCTGCCCTTGAACAGGCCCAGGCAATCTACGATGCCCTGCTCTGCGATCGCCAAGTTGAGAATCGCGGCAGCTTTGCCTATTTCATTCAGCTACTGGGTCAGGCCTACATTCATCTCCAGCAGTGGGATCGAGCACAAACACTCCTTGAAAAAACCCTCACCTTTTCTGAATCCAGTCATTACACCCAGGTCAAGGCCCGAACCCTCACTGGCATGGCGATGATTCGGCGTCAGCAAGGCGACTTCGCAGCCGCACTCTCAGCCCACCAACAGGCGATCGCCCTATGTCAAGACATTGGGGCGCAATGCGATCTCGCAGAGGCCCACTACCAACTGGGGCTCACCTATCAGCAGTACAGCCAGATTAAGAAAGCACAGCAGCACTTCCAGGGGGCAATTCATTTATTCACCACCATGAACGCTCCCCAGCAGGTTCATAAGGTTTATCGCTTTAGCTCCCGTCTGAAGCCAGTACAATAAGAATCACGCAACTTTAACGGCGAGCACTGACACATGGTTTCCGAGACACCTGTCAAAACCCAATATGAGGCCGTCATTGGGCTAGAAACCCACTGTCAGCTCAGCACCCAAACCAAAATATTCTGTAACTGCTCAACCACGTTTGGTTCGGAGCCAAATCATAATGTTTGCCCCATCTGCATGGGAATGCCAGGGGTGCTCCCCGTGTTGAATGAGAAGGTGCTGGAGTTTGCCGTCAAGGCAGGGCTAGCCCTCGATAGCGAGATTGCCCGCTACAGCAAGTTTGATCGCAAACAATATTTTTACCCGGATTTACCGAAGAACTACCAAATTTCTCAGTTCGACCTTCCCATTGTGCAAAATGGCTCCCTAGAGATTGAACTGGTGGATGAGCAGGGACAGGCGACTCGGAAGCGGATTGGCATTACTCGTCTGCACATGGAAGAGGATGCCGGGAAGCTGGTGCATGGGGGCAGCGATCGCCTGTCTGGCTCCACTTACTCCTTGGCTGACTACAACCGTGCGGGGGTACCCCTGGCGGAAATTGTCTCCGAGCCAGATATCCGCACGGGCCAAGAAGCCGCTGAATATGCCCAAGAACTGCGCCGGATTTTGCGCTATCTCGGGGTGTGTGACGGCAACATGCAGGAAGGCTCTTTACGCTGTGACGTGAATATTTCGGTGCGGCCTGTGGGGCAAGAAGCCTTTGGCACCAAGGTAGAAATCAAGAATATGAACTCCTTCAGCGCCATTCAACGGGCCATCGACTACGAGATTGAGCGCCAGATTGAGGTGATTGAATCTGGCGGTACCATCGTGCAAGAAACCCGCCTCTGGGAGGAAGGCGCCCAGCGCACCATCAGCATGCGCAAGAAAGAAGGCTCCAGCGACTATCGCTATTTCCCAGAGCCCGACTTAACCCCAATAGAAGTGACCACCACGCAGCTTCAGCATTGGCGGGCTGAGCTACCGGAGCTGCCGGCCCAGAAACGGCATCGCTATGAAACCGACCTAGAGCTTTCCCCCTACGACGCCCGCATCCTTACCGATGACCGGGCCGTTGCTGAGTATTTCGAAGCGGCGATCGCCGCAGATGCCCCCCCCAAACAGGTCGCCAACTGGATCATGGGTGACATCACGGGCTACTTGAACAGCGAAAAGCTGGACATTGGCGCGATCGCCCTCACGCCAGACGCCCTAGCCGAGCTGGTTCTGCTCATTGAAGACAACACCATTAGCTCCAAAATTGCCAAAGACCTCCTGCCGGAACTGCTGACCCAAGGGGGTTCCCCGAAAGCTCTAGTGGCTGCCAAAGGACTCACCCAAATTTCCGATGCCGGGGCCATTAACCGTCTCATTGCGGAAGTGCTGGCGGCCCATCCCCAAGAGCTAGAGCTGTATCGAGGCGGCAAAACTAAGCTGCAAGGTTTTTTTGTAGGCCAGGTCATGAAGAAAACGGGCGGACGCGCCGACCCAAAACTCACCAACCAGCTCTTGATGAAGCAGCTCAAGGGTGAGTGAAGCCTCGCTCATCAGGGTTAAGCTGGATCTCCAGCCCAGCCAACAACGCAAAACCCCTGCTGAACCGAGGCTTTACCGCTGTGTGACGCAATGTTTCGCGAGTGATTTGGATCACGGGCACCCTTGGGGAACTATGACAGGATAAATGTGGTCGAAAGGCCCTATACCGACCCGCCTATTAGCGTCCGCTTTATACAGAATTTCTATCTCTTGCGATCCCCAAGCCCTCACTTTTTACAGGTGAAATGGCTTGGGGATTCTGCTGCTAGGAGCCTCTAAGCTCCTCGTTTTTGAGGATGTGCCGATGACGGATGCGCGACCTGACCCCAATTTGCCCCAGCCATTGGCCCGCAAAGCAGGTGAGCAACCTGACTATCAGACTGCCTTCACCATTGTCGAAGATGCCATGCTCGGCCTTTGGGACGTGGTGAATCAGCTCAGCGCGATCCAGCCCCCAAAACGGGAGCGCTACTCCGTCACCATTTTTGGCTCAGCTCGCATCACGCCGGACACGCCTATCTATTGCGGCGTCAGAAACCTAGCCGCCGAGCTAACGGCCATGGGGTGCGACATCATTACTGGAGGTGGCCCTGGCCTGATGCAGGCCGCAAACGAAGGCAGTGTGGCTGCTGACCCCCAAAATCAAACCCAGTCCATTGGCATTCGCGTCGCCCTCGACTTTGAGCAGGACGTTAATCCCTTTGTGGAGCAGGTGTATCAGCACCGAACATTTTTCTCCCGCCTGCACCACTTTGTGCTGATTTCCGATGCGTTTGTGGTGGTGCCTGGTGGGATTGGCACCACCCTGGAAGCGCTGATGGTCTGGCAGCTTTTACAGGTGCGCAAGCTGTATCAAACTCCACTGATTCTGGTGGGTCCCATGTGGCAGGATTTTGTCTCCTGGGCCAAAACCTATATGGTGGACGGTGAATTTCCCTTGGCTAGCCCTGAAGACGTGGCAATTCCAGTTTGCGTGGCGGATTTTACAGCGGCCATTGCCCTCCTGAGGGCCTCGCACTTGGCCTGGCAAAATAACAGCCAATAAGTTTGTCAAGTAGGACACCTTGTAGTTTTCTATACTATATTTAAGTAAAGCTAAGCGCTGGACAGTCCCGGAGCAATCAGGGGGCGGGGTCTGCAAATCAGCCTAAACGTTTGGGGCTCCCCGGTCATAGCGCTGTCCATTTCGTTAAGACGAGGAAAAGACCCTGTGGTGGAGTCTTCGCTCGAGGCCGCGCCCCGACAAACTGCTGAACGCTTCCGGCGGTATGACCCGGTTGCTATCGCCCGTTACTATCGTTGGCGGCCCTGGAAAGTGCTCTGGCGATCGCTCCAGGTGGCCTGGATGTTTGGCTGGTTTATGTGGGGCTTAAAGCTAGACAAATGGATGGACTGCGAGGAAGCTAATTTACCGTTGCGAGCCATGCAGCTTCGGAAATTGCTCACCCATCTGGGGCCGACCTTCATCAAAATTGGCCAAGCGCTCTCCACCCGGCCTGACCTCGTGCGGCAAGACTACCTCGACCAGCTCACCCTCCTCCAGGATCAGCTGCCAGCCTTCTCCACAGCCCAGGCCCACGCCATCATTGAAGCTGAACTCGGTTGTTTAGTAGAAGATGCCTTCCGAGAAATTTCCCCCGTTCCGGTTGCTGCTGCTAGTTTAGGCCAGGTTTATCGCGGTCGCCTCTACAACGGTCAGGAAGTGGCCATCAAAGTGCAGCGCCCTCGCCTGGTGCCGAAACTGACCCTCGATTTGTACCTGATTCGCAAAGTGGCCCGCTGGTTTAGCGGCTTCCTCCCGGTGAACATTGGTCACGATCTGTCTCTGGTGGTGGATGAATTTGGGGTCAAGCTATTTGAAGAAATTGACTACATGAACGAAGGGCGCAATGCCGAGCATTTTGCCCGCAACTTTCAAGACTCCACAGAGGTCAAGGTTCCTGCGATCTTTTGGCGCTATTGCAGTCGCCGGGTTCTAACTCTGGAGTGGATCAACGGCTTTAAGCTGACGGCAACCCAGTGCATCCTAGATGCTGATGTCAACCCCGACCAGCTGATTCGAATTGGGGTTGAGTCTGGTCTACGGCAGCTGCTGGAGTTTGGCTTTTTCCACGCTGACCCCCATCCCGGCAACCTGTTTGCCCTGCCCGACGGTCGGATGTGCTATATCGACTTCGGCATGATGGATCAGCTGAACCAAGAGACGAAAGAGCAGCTGGTGGATGCCCTCGTGCATCTCGTGAATCAAGACTTTCACCATTTGGCCCATGATTTTGTAAATTTAGGCTTCTTAACGGCTGAGACTGACCTAGAACCGATTATTCCAGCGTTGGAGACTGTATTTGCCGATGTGATCGGCTCCAGCGTGCGGGAGTTTAACTTTCAGACCATCACGGATCGGTTCTCGGATCTGATGTACCAGTACCCGTTCCGAATTCCTGCAAAGTTTGCCCTAATTATTCGTTCCCTGGTGACCCAGGAAGGGGTCGCCCTCTGTCTTAATCCCGACTTCAAGATTGTTGAGGTAAGTTACCCCTATATTGCCCGTCGCCTGCTGACTGAAGAATCCCCGGCCTTTCGCCGTCGATTACTAGAGGTACTGTTTAAGGATGGGAAATTCCAGTGGGCTCGTCTGGAAAACTTGATTGCGATCGCCCGGTCTGACGACAGCTTCGACCTCGTGCCAACGGCCCAGATGGGTCTACGCTACCTGCTCTCGGAAGAAGGACTGTTCCTCCGGCGACAGATTATCCTGGCACTCACAGAAAACAACCACCTCCATACCGCCGAAGTCCGTCGGATTTGGGACTTGGTGAAGGAAGATTTCCAGCCCAATCGGCTGTTGAACGCCGCACTGGGGGCGATCGCCGATCTTTCAGAGGAAGCCGTCGCCAACTGGTCGCCCTGGGCAGTCCTCACGGGCGATCGACCCGCCTCAGCGCCATCAACCCCACCCCGCGAGATGGCCGGGAGCCGCCGTTAGCGCTAGCCTCGCCAGACTAGACCGCCCGAGATCTAGGCCGTGCGGTAAACATCCTGTAACATTTTCTGAAGGCATCCAAGTACTGACGATTTAGCAATGCCGTTCCAGAGGGCTGGGTCGGGCTTCAGTCTTAGTTGTAATTTCTCAGCCGTAGTTTAGTAGGAC
>CAZXWR010000039.1:0-18379 GCA_964644325.1 uncultured bacterium | reverse complement strand
CCGATGCCCGCACCAGATTCGAGCGTCTCTACCCAACCCCAAGACTGTCATAATCCGTGTGATGGCCTACTAAGCATAGGAGGGAAGCGCTGAATGGTTTTTGATATTTTCAGCTGAATCACTCCCTCCTTTCCTTATCCCATACTCAGATTATCTAGATTAAGGCCTGAACAGACATTTAGCCTGAGCAGATCTTTACACTGAAGGCTCAGTCTGTATTCCATCGAAATCAATAGCTGTCGTCACCATCCACGGCTGATCGAGTCAAAACGTTATTGGCTCGGTTCAAACGATCCGCGATGTTTTGACGCCAGGAAAAGCTCACTTTCGGGTCGGCCAGCAAATCCTGCGCCATCTGACGATACAGGGCACTGGTTGCAACATCTACGCGTTCAAGCAAGGTGAGGTTGTCATAAACAACCTGTGGGGACATTAACATCGTTCCTCCTTTTCGATCGAGTGATCGTCGAGTTTGGCTTGCTTGGTCTGGATACCCTGGTTTGACGTGGGGCATCCGTGAATTGCCTCTAGGATAGCCCATTCCCTTAAGGTAGGTCAGTGCTTCCCATCAAATAGCGATCGCACTCCCGCGCCGCGCCGCGTCCTTCATTGAAAGCCCACACCACTAAACTTTGGCCACGCCGACAGTCGCCAGCGGCAAACACCCCTGGAATATCGGTGGCGTAGCGGTCATAGTCTGCCTTGACATTACCCCGAGGATCACGTTCTAGATTGAGGGCATCCAATAAAGGGGTTTCTGGCCCCACAAACCCCATCGCCAAGAGCACGAGCTGGGCTGGGATGACCTGTTCCGAACCCGGAACGGGCACGGGGATAAATCGACCCTCCTGTTTTTGCCAGTCCACCTTGACGGTGTGTAGGGCTTTAACATGACCGTTCTCATCGCCTTCAAACCGAGTGGTCATGACCAGGTAGCCTCGGGGATCATCCCCAAAAACAGCGGCAGCTTCTTCTTGGCCATAGTCTAAGCGATAGACCTTCGGCCATTCCGGCCAGGGGTTACTGGCCGCTCGACTTTCCGGCGGGCGAGGCATAATCTCTAGCTGCACCAGGCTCTTACAGCTATGACGGATCGAAGTACCGACACAGTCTGTCCCTGTATCCCCGCCACCAATGACCACGACATCCTTTCCCTGGGCCGAAATAAAGTTGGACGTTGGGTGACCCTCTAACAGCGATTGGGTATTGGCCGTCAGGAAATCCATGGCAAAATGAATGCCCTTAAGGTCTCGCCCTTCGATAGTTAAGTCGCGGGGGCGGGTAGACCCGGTGCACAGCACCACCGCATCAAAATCTTTGAGGAGCGACTCAGCGGTAAGGTCTTTCCCGACCTCGACATTACAGACAAATTCAACGCCCTCGGCTTCCAGCAGCTTGATCCGGCGCATCACAATCTGTTCTTTGTCGAGCTTCATGTTGGGAATACCGTAGGTCAGCAGCCCACCGGGTCGATCGGCACGCTCTAGGACAGTCACCCAATGACCTGCCTTGTTAAGTTGCGCCGCCGCACAGAGGCCAGCAGGGCCAGAACCGACGACGGCAACTTTCTTCCCGGTCCGTTTTGCCGGGGGTTCAGGCTGAATCCAGCCTTCTTCCCAGCCTTTATCCACGATGGCCTGCTCAATACTTTTGATCGTGACGGGCGGGTTATTGATACCCAGAACGCAGGAGCCCTCACAGGGGGCTGGACAGACCCGTCCTGTAAACTCAGGAAAATTATTGGTTTTATGGAGCCGATCCAGGGCTTCACGCCATAAGCCTCGATAAACCAAGTCATTCCATTCGGGGATCAGGTTATTGATCGGGCAGCCGCTGGCCATTCCGTTGATAACGGTGCCCGTATGACAGAAGGGGGTGCCACAGTCCATACACCGTGCCCCTTGAGTGCGCAGCTTTTCAGCGGGCAGATGGTGATGAAACTCATGCCAATTTTGAATGCGTTCCAGGGGTGGGGTATCGGCAGGGGTTTCACGCCGGTATTCAATAAAGCCAGTGGGTTTTCCCATAGTTCAATCTTTTTTAGTCTTGTAGAGCGTTAGAAGGGAATAGAAAGAGGTAGGAGGGCGAAGGTTGACCGGTAAGGTGAGCGTCAGCCCTGCACCTGGGGCACCTAGCTGCCGCTGATGCGGGCTACATCTTTGGCATTGGCCTCAAAGGCTGCAGATAAAGCATCATCGCCGCTGAGCCCATCTTCAATAGCCTGTTGAATGGCCTCTAAAACGCGCTTGTAGTCTCTGGGCATCACTTTGATGAACTGAGCGACAGCCTGATCCCAATTTGCCAAAACCTTGGCTGCTTTTTGGCTCTGGGTGTAGTGGCTATGGCGTTGAATCAGTTCTTTTAAGTCCTGAATTTCTTCCGGATCGCTGAGGGGTTCGAGGTCAACCATTTGCAGATTACACCGGGTTGCAAAGTCGCCCGCTGCGTCCAGTATGTAGGCGACCCCACCGCTCATGCCCGCTGCAAAATTACGCCCGGTGGTTCCCAGCACCACGACTTTACCGCCTGTCATATACTCGCAGCCGTGGTCGCCAATCGCCTCAACCACCGCGTTTACGCCCGAGTTACGCACGCAGAAGCGCTCCCCGGCAATGCCGCGAATGTAGACTTCACCGCTGGTCGCCCCGTAAAGGGCCACATTGCCAATGATGATATTTTCTTCGGCAACAAAGGTGGATTGCTGGGGCGGATACAGGATAATCTTGCCGCCACTCAAGCCTTTACCCACGTAGTCGTTGGCATCTCCCTCCAGTTCGAGGGTGACGCCCTGGGGCACAAAGGCGCCAAAACTCTGGCCAGCACTGCCATGGAAATGCAGATGAATGGTATTTTCCGGCAACCCTTCCCAGTGGCGTTTCGTGATTTCATGGCCCAGAATTGTGCCAACGGCCCGGTTTACATTTTTGATGGGCAGGGTTGCTTTAACGGGGGTGCCCTGCTCTAGGGCCGGTCGGCATAGATCCAGGAGCTGGGTCATATCTAATGATTTATCCAAGCCGTGATCCTGGGGAATCTGACAGTAGCGACCAACGTCGGCAGGCACCTCTGGCTGGTACAGAATGTTTGAGAAATCCAGCCCTTTGGCTTTCCAATGGGCGATCGCCTTTTTGGGTTCCAGAACACCCACCTGTCCGACCATTTCGTTGACGGTGCGGAAGCCCAGCTGAGCCATGAGTTCCCGGATTTCCTGGGCAATAAAGGTCATAAAGTTGACGGTGTGAGCTGGATCGCCCGTGAACTTTTTTCGCAGTTCGGGATCTTGAGTGGCAACGCCAACGGGACAGGTATTCTGATGGCAGACCCGCATCATGATGCAGCCAAGCGCAACTAGGGGCGCGGTGGCAAAGCCAAATTCTTCGGCTCCGAGTAACGCCGCAATCACAACGTCCCGCCCGGTTTTCATTTGACCATCGGTTTCCACCACAATCCGGCTGCGCAGATTATTCAGGATCAGCGTCTGGTGGGTTTCTGCAACTCCCAGCTCCCAAGGCAAACCGGCATGTTTAATAGAGGTCTGCGGCGAAGCGCCAGTGCCGCCATCATAGCCGGACACCAGTACGACATCGGCATGGGCTTTGGCAACGCCAGCCGCAATGGTACCGACTCCCACTTCCGAGACGAGCTTGACGTTGATCCGGGCCTCTCGATTGGCATTTTTAAGATCGTGGATGAGTTCTGCCAGATCTTCAATGGAGTAGATGTCGTGGTGCGGCGGCGGGGAGATTAAGCCTACGCCAGGGGTGGAGTGACGCACCTTGGCAATCCAGGGATAGACCTTCCGGCCCGGTAGCTGGCCACCTTCGCCGGGTTTAGCACCCTGGGCCATTTTAATCTGGATCTCTTTGGCCTGGGAAAGATACAGGCTCGTCACCCCAAACCGCCCGGATGCAACTTGTTTGATGGCGCTGTTCTTGGAGTCTCCCTGGTCGTTCGTCCAGGTAAAGCGCTCGGGGTCTTCGCCACCTTCACCGGTGTTAGATTTACCCCCGACCCGGTTCATGGCGATCGCCAGGGATTCGTGGGCTTCTTTGGAGATGGAGCCGTAGCTCATAGCACCTGTCTTGAAGCGCTTCATGATGGCTTCCACAGGTTCTACTTCTTCAAGGGGGACAGGTTCGCGAGACTTAAATTCAAGCAGCCCTCGCAGGGTAAAGTGCTGCTCGTTTTGCTCGTTTACCAAGGTGGAATACTGCTTGAACAACTCGTAGTTGCCTTCCCGAACGGCCTGCTGCAGCAGGTGGATTGTTTGGGGGCTAAAGAGATGAGCCTCCCCATCTTTGCGCCACTGATACTCACCGCCGACATCCAGAGTGGGCACCGCCGAGTCTCGGTCTGGGAAAGCATGCTGATGGCGCAGTATCGCTTCCTGAGCCAAAACCTCCAGGTCTGCCCCTTCAATGCGAGAGGCTGTCCAGGAAAAGTAGCGATCGATAACGGCGCGATTGAGACCAATGGCTTCAAAAATCTGCGCGCCCCGATAGCTTTGGATGGTGGAGATCCCGATTTTAGACGCAACTTTAATGACCCCTTTAGTTGCGGCTTTGATGTAGTTTTTGCAGGCAGTTTCTGGGTCAATATTGACCAGTAACCCCTCTTCGATCATGTGTTGGATAGTCTCGAAGGCTAGGTAAGGGTTAATGGCTCCACAGCCGTAGCCCATCAGCAGGGCAAAATGATGCACCTCGCGGGGTTCCCCAGATTCCAGCACCAGTCCTACTTTGGTACGGGTTCCTTCTCGGATCAGGTGGTGGTGCAGCCCCGCCACGGCCAGCAAGGCCGGGATGGCCGCATGATTGTGGTCAATGCCGCGATCGCTCAGAATGATCAGGCTGGTTCCACTGGCAATGGCAGCATCGGCCTGCTGACAAATCTGGGCGATCGTAGCTTCCAGACCTTGGGCCCCCGATTTCGGATCAAACAGGATTGAAAAGGTTTCAGACTTAAACTGAGCCGGATCGACATGCTTGAGCTTTGCGAGCTCGGCATTGGTCAGAATCGGGGTTTTGAGCTCGATCAAATGACAGCTTTCGGGCCGGGGCTCCAGCAAATTACCTTCCGCACCAATCGTGGTTGCCGCAGAGGTGATGATCTCCTCGCGGATTGAATCGATGGGGGGATTCGTTACCTGGGCAAACAGCTGCTGGAAATAGTCGTAGAGGAGCTTGGGACGGTTAGATAAAACGGCCAGAGGCGTATCGGCCCCCATTGCACCGACGGCCTCAACACCGTTGTTTGCCATGGGCGCAATGAGCATGCGCAGCTGCTCAAAGGTATAGCCAAAGGCCATTTGACGTTTTAGGAGGGTTTCCGGTGCACTGTCCGGCACGGTGGGCGCTTCCTGAATTTGACTGAGGGGCACCAAATGCTCCGCGAGCCACTCCGCGTAGGGTTGCGCCTGGGCAATCTGATCCTTGATTTCTTCATCGGCAATGATTCGCCCCGCAGCGGTATCCACCAAGAACATTCGCCCTGGCTGCAAACGGCCTTTCTGGGCCACCCTTTCCGGTTCAATGGGCAGCACACCCGCCTCTGAGGCCATAATCACCAGATCATCATGGGTCACGTAGTAGCGAGAGGGTCGCAGACCGTTGCGATCTAGAATGGCACCCATGATGGTGCCGTCTGTAAAGGCAATGGAGGCCGGGCCGTCCCAGGGTTCCATCAGACAAGCGTGATACTTGTAGAAGGCTTTCTTGGCCGGACTCATGGACTCATGGGCTGCCCAAGGCTCTGGGATCATCATCATGATGGCGTGGGGGAGCGATCGCCCCGACAGGGCCAGCAGCTCAAGGGCATTGTCAAAAATGGTCGAGTCGCTGCCCTCAATATTGATGATCGGCTGAGCCCGATCCAGATCTGCTCCAAAATACTCGGACTTAAACAGAGACTGTCGCGCGTGCATCCAGTTAATATTGCCGCGCATGGTGTTGATTTCACCGTTGTGGGCAATGTAGCGATAAGGGTGCGCCCGCTCCCAGCTCGGGAACGTATTGGTACTAAAGCGAGAATGCACCAGTGCTAAGGCACTCTCCATATCAGGATCTTGCAGATCAGGGAAATACTGCCCCACCTGCTCCGTCATCAACATGCCCTTGTAAACCAGCGTGCGGCAGGACAGGCTCGCTGGATACCAGCTTGGATCGACGCCAGAATTGCGAATCGCGTTGTGGGTGCGTTTCCGCAGCACATAGAGCTTGCGCTCAAAATCCCAGTCATCGACAAGGGCCGCATTGCGCGCAATAAAGGCCTGTTGCATGAAGGGTTCGCTAGCTTTAGCCGTATTCCCCAGCGTTGTGTTGTCGGTGGGCACATCGCGCCACCCCAAAACCTGGAGACCCTCTTCTGCCGCCAGTGTCTCAAAAACTTGCCTGCCCTGTAGCCGCTGCTGCCCATCAGGAGAGCCATAGATCATCCCGACCCCATACTGTCCCGGTTCGGGAAGGGAGAAGTTGAGGGCTGCAGTCACCTTAACGAGAAAACGGTGGGGGATCTGTAGCAAAATGCCTGCGCCATCCCCTGTATTTGTTTCACAGCCACAGGCTCCGCGATGCTCAAGATTCCGAAGTATGGTCAGAGCCTGCTCCACAATGGCGTGCGATTTCTGACCCTTCATCTGCACGATGAACCCAACGCCGCAGGCGTCATGCTCAAACTGTGGATCGTAAAGACCCTGCTTCGAAGGAATCATATTTTTACCCATTACAAATTTCTGTGACTGGTCTGTACTAAAGCGTTGGCCTTGATCCTGAGATAAGATAATCTGGCCGCTGGGACAAAAACAACTTGGCGACTCATCCACTGCGCAACTGGACTAGGGCGTCTTTGTCAATCAAGCTCCTCAGTGTCCTGATGAGATCAGTGTCCTGATGAGAGGATTCCTGTTCAGTTTTTTATCCTTGCATTTTATCGCTACTGAAAATTGTTTTCTACTTCACCCTTTGAACCCCAAAAATGACAAATAATTGTGTCAATTTTGTTAAGAACCATCAAGCCTGAATTGACTCAGGTTTCCGATTGGTTGTGAGTCATGGCAGTCTAGCGTAGCCATTGACCTAGACTCTGAATCTAGGCTGAGAATTGGCTGCGATCGCAAAAAATATAGGTTTCTTTTAGGTTTCTTGATCTCGCGATGCCTGGGTTAGGTGAGACAGCTGCGGCTGTGGGTATTTTGAGCTGATGCTGTCCACTCTTTTTCATTGGCAGCACTAGAAAATCTAGCTATCCTAGACGGGTTAGGGCTTGTTGTCGAGGTGGCAGGCATTTCTTGTGAAAAAAGTCAGGCAAAAGCATCGGCGCGCATGGACTTGGTTGAGTAGCCTCGGTCTTGTTTTGGGCGTTGGCTTGCTGTCCCCGGTCACTGCAGCGGAACGGGTTTTCGTCACGTACTCCTTCATTGAACTGGCGATTCCGGTTTCTGACCTGGAAATTTATGCCCGTGAAGGACGCTTGACGCCAACCTTAAAAACCTACTCGAAATATCTGAAGCCGGAACAGTTAGAAGACTTGCGGGGTGCCCTCCAGCGCAAGGTGGAACTGTCACCCCAGGTTGTGTCCCAGTTTTTGTACACGCCAACGGGGGAGAGGCTCCTCCTGCAGGCCAGTGATTTAATCAAAACGAAGTCCAAAGGCTCCAATATTCAGGCACTTCGCTCGGCGCTAATCTTGGCAGCAAACGATGAGGCTGGGCTCACGGCCCTTTCCCTGTTTCGCCACTACCCTGATTCGGGGATTCAGCTGGATGTGGCAAAGGGGTTAGAGGTTCTCAAAGCAGTTCAGAAGTTGGTGCGAGACACTAATTCTGCGATCGCCGCAGTTTCTTGGCAGGCTGAGATAGAAAGTCAGGCAACGGCCCCTAACCGTATCGAGACCCTTTTGTCCCTCAGAAAGCCCGGCATTTTTAAGTGGGATGTCTACTCGATGGCGCTGGAGGATAAGCGTCCCCAACGGTTAGCGCTGACGGGTAAACCCCGCAACTATCCGGCTGATATCTATGTACCTCGTTCTAATGCCGCATCTAACACCACAGTGCCATTGGTCGTGATTTCCCACGGGCTGGGTTCAGACCGCACTGCGTTTCGCTACTTCGCTGAACATCTGGCGTCCCATGGATACCTAGTCGCGGTTCCTGAGCATCCTGGCAGCTCTAATCGCCAAATTGAAGCCTTGTTTGACGGCAAAGCAGCGGATGTTTCCCAGCCCTCTGAGTTTCTCGATCGCCCCCTAGACGTTTCTTTTCTTATTGACGAGCTGCTCCGCGCGCCGGCAGGGAATGATCCTTACCGGGGTCGGGTTAATCCTGATGCCATTGGTGTGATGGGTCAGTCTTTTGGCGGGTATACAGCTTTAGCGTTGGCTGGGGCAACGTTTGATTTTGCCAAACTGAAAAAAGACTGTGAAGTGAAATCAACGGCTAGCTTTAATATTTCGCTGCTGCTGCAATGCCAGGTGCTACAGCTCCCGGAAAAAACCTATGCGCTAGCGGATCCCCGCATCAAAGGGATTATCGCGGTCAATCCCTTGGCCAGCTTATTTGGAGAAGCGGGGATGCAGGCCGTTCGGATTCCTACGATGGTTGTCTCAGGGAGTGCTGACACCATTGCCCCTCCCTTAGCTGAGCAAATTGAGCCGTTTACCTGGTTACCCGAAGCGGATAAGCAGCTCATTTTAATTGAAGGCGCCACGCACTTTTCTACCCTTGACGCCCTGCGCGATCGCGAACAGCTGTTCGTCACCCCGAAAGAACTCGTGGGTAAAACGCCAGAGATCGCGCGAACCTATATGCGGTCAGTTGGGCTAGCGTTCATGGATACTTACCTCAAGCAGCAAGCCGATGCTGCCGCGTTTATCTCCCCCAGTTCGATCCAGGCTCAGAGTATCTATCCTTTGCCATTGTTGGGGATTAATCAGCTAACGGCGGCTGATCTGGAGCGGATGCGCAATGCTCTATGGTAGTGGCTCACAGGATGGGTTCTATGATCACGGATGATCTCTGATGAATGACCGAACTAAATGAGTGAGATGGATGTCATCGCGGGTGGATTTCTGAACCTCCATAAGCCTTTGGGCTTAACCTCCCACGACTGTGTATCTCGGGTGCGCCGCCTCTTAAACACCAAGCGAGTCGGCCATGGGGGCACACTCGATCCGCTCGCCACAGGGGTTTTGCCCATTGCAGTAGGTTCCGTGACCCGGCTCCTGCAATTTCTACCAGCGGCGAAGGTTTACCAAGCCGTGATTCGGTTCGGGGTCACGACTCAAACCGATGATCTGGAAGGGGCTGTCTTGCAGACTTTCCCCACTGAACATCTGTCGCTGCCCCAAATCCAAGCGGCGCTCGGGAGTTTTCAGGGGGACATGATGCAGGTACCCCCTGCCTATAGTGCCATTCAAGTTCAGGGACAGCGACTCTATAATCTGGCCCGTCAAGGGCAGATCCTACAGCCACCCTCGCGGCAGGTGAGTATCTTTGACATTCGGATCCTAGAGTGGCAGCCCCACCATCAACCTGGGCCAGAATTGACTGTGGAAATTGCCTGTGGGCCTGGAACTTACATTCGCGCCATCGCGCGTGATTTAGGACACCAGCTGCAAACAGGAGGAACTCTCGCAGGTCTGGTGCGCTTAAAAAGCTGTGGCTTTGACCTGGCGGACAGTATCACTTTTGATGAGCTGACTGAACAGGTGCAGGGGGGCATGAGTCCGCTGATTGCACCTGGCACAGCCCTCAGGCATCTGCCTGCTTTGCATTTGGATCGCACTATGGCCTGGCGCTGGTGCCAAGGACAAAAATTACCCGGATTTCGTGGGCCGCTGGGTGCCCTTAGCATTTGGGGGCCAGGGTCTATCTTTTTGGGGGTGGGCAAGATAGAGGCAGATCTCCTACGGTCACAGGTTGTTGTGGCTCGCCCGGAACAGTTCGCACTCTGAGTTCTGTCACTTTGGTGCAGGGACACTGGGGATTCCAGGCTAGTTTCACGATATTCTGATGAGATTCCTTGATCAGCACTCAATGATGTTAGAGCCTGCCCGCACCGTCACTATTTTTCAAAAAGAGCCGAAAAAACTGCATTTCGCGCCAGGAGATGTCATCTTTCAAATTGGTGAACCCGGTGAGTTTATGTACGGCGTTATCGAAGGATCGGTGAACTTGGTCGTCAATGACAAGGTTGTGGAAACCATCTTGGAGGGGGATGTGTTCGGGGAGGGTGTTTTTGTCCATCCTTCGCGAGTCCGAGCATCGACGGCGATCGCCCAAACGAGCTGTAGTCTTGCTTGCCTAGATGAGAAACGGTTTCTCTTCGCCATTCAAAGTACGCCGATGTTTGCGATTGAGATCATGCGGAGTTTTTCAGCGCGCTTACGGCGACTGAAGCAACAGGTTTCCCGTGACCCGTCTTGAGGTTTAACCCGTTCCTCTCGTTGCGCTAGCTCTAGTTCTAGAGGCTGCGTGGGTCAGTTTTCTGGGGCGATCGCCTTCCGAATATCCGCCAGCAGAGACCAGTACCAGTCCATGTCCGCCAGCAGCACCTGGGTCACGAAGGTGAGATTCTGGATGTGATCGGTATAAATGGGTTGAAACCCGGACTGTAACAGCTTGCTTGGATCTCCCCAGGTATGTACGACGTAGTTTTGGGCTTGAGGGGGCGCTTCGATAGGCTTGATGATGGGTCGCAGGGAGGCCGGGAGCAGTGACGCGACTTGGTCAATCATCTCGGAGACTGCAACGGGCTGTCCCTGACCAATGTTGTAGGTCAGATCCGTAATATCGGTGAGGGAAGGTTGCGGGTCGGGCAACGTGAGTAAATAGAGAATCGCTCGGGAGACTTCTGGGGCAAAAATAATGTCGCGGGACTGCTCACCGGGCGTAAAAATACCAGACTGCCCCCAAACCTCAAAGGGTTGCTGGGCGATCGCATGCCACAAAATTTGGGTGTAGAGGTTGCCATAGGGGCCTTTGTGCTGCTCGGTGACGCCATACACCGAGAAAAACCGACAGAGCTGCACTGCCAGCCCCCGACTCAGGGCCTGTTGGATCGCCGCTTCTTCCATCGTGAGTTTGGCCAACTCGTAGAGAGAACCCGGCCAAACCCGCTGATTTTCAACGGACGGCCTTGTTTTACAGAGGCTACTGGTGGTGGCAAAAATGAGTCGAATTTGCTGGCCTACACACCAGTTGAGAACCGCTGTCCAGGTTTCCAGTTCCTCTAATACATCCTGAAGCGTCTCAAAGTGGGGGGCACTGGAACGCCCCCCCACAAAAATAACGGTATCAATCTCTGGGGGGGGTGCCTGGGCATAGTCCAGGTGGGTGCGGCTATCCACGCGATCGCGCAGGGGTTGGGGCAGGTTTTCGCGAATGCCCAAGCGTAAATCATCGTTGATGTAGAGCTGATTTAGGGGCAAGCCCAATTCAAAGAGCTTGGCCACAATATGAGACCCCACCTGACCACAGCCCCCCATGATGCAGATGTGCCGCGATCGCAGGGACTCAAATTGTGGCCTGAGGGGGTCACGGAGCGCTTTTTCAAGATACCAGTGCCGCAGTTCATCTGAGGAAACCGGGAGCTGGATCGGATTGTCGGAGGGGCTGGCTCCGAGGACTGGATTATTTACGACCATGCAATCTCAACTTTGCAATCTCAACTTTGCAATCTCAACTTTGCAATCTCAACTTTGGCACTTGATTTGGCACTTGACTATGAGGGGGAGGCTGGAGGGGCTCATGCCAGCTCCTCTACAATGGCTGGAAACTGCTGCCAATGGGTAATACTGGTGACGTGGCTGGGGGCTGAGCGCGATGAGGGGCGCTCTGCCGAGCGGTCAAAATAAATGCCCCGCATTCCCAAGGACTCGGGCATGAGAACATCATTATGCAGGTGGTCGCCCACGAAAAGAATGCGGTTCACCTGGGCTTCTGGAACCGTCGCAAAGCGCCGCGCGATCTGGTAGATTTGCGGCCCAGGTTTGCGCCAGCCACAGGCAGCACTGTCCAATACAAAATCAAAATAGGAGTGCAAGCCAAAGCGTTCTAGGGAGCGGATCGGCCACTGGGGTAAGTGAAAATTAGAAACAACGCCCATTTTGACCTGGCCTTTTAACTCCCGCAGCATCTCGGTTACACCGTCCGGCAGCCGGAGTAGATGGGGGTAATGTGCGGTATAGCAGGTGACCATGTTGCCCACGAGCTGTTCAAGTTGAGCCGTCGTAATCTGGGGCGATCGCCGACGCAGCACAGCCCGCATCCGATCATACAGCGATACTTCGCGCCACTGTTCCACCCACTGCTGACTGCGCCAGTCCAGATAGTCTGTACAAAACTCGTCGGCACTGTCATACAGTCCAGCCCGCACGGGTAAATGCTGCATGGGGCCGAGACCTGAGATATCCCCCGCCAGGTCAAAGTCATCGATGAGGGTGTTGAAGCAATCAAAGAAAATCCACTCAACGGTCATACAAAGCGCCCAGCAAAAAAGTTGTAGCGTAAACTTGCGACAGTAGGATTGCGATGAACGGACTACCAACCCTGTCTTGAGTATTGATAGACGTAAGCTCCAGAGTATCCCAATTGTAATGAAATCTCCGACCCAACGATTTTCTGACCGCGTTGAGGATTACCTGCGCTATCGCCCCCACTATCCGGCAGCAATGCTCGCCCATCTAGTGCAGCACTGTGGCTTTTCTCGCCACTGGGCGATCGCCGATATTGGTTCTGGTACGGGGCTGCTGGCAGAGCAGTGGTTGGGCAATGGGAATTTGGTCTATGGGGTGGAGCCCAATCCAGAGATGCGCCAAGCTGCCGCCACCCTCTGGGCCGCAGAGCCCCAATTCATCAGTATTGCAGGGCAGGCAGAGCAAACGACCCTACCGGATGCTGGGGTTGACTGCATCACCGTGGGGCAGGCTTTTCATTGGTTTGAGCCCGCAGCAACGCGCCGCGAATTTCAGCGCATCTTGAAGCCAGAGGGCTGGGTGGTGTTGGTCTGGAACCAGCGTCAGCTGGATACCACTCCTTTCTTGCAGGACTACGAACAGCTGCTCCAGACTTACGCACCAGACTATAAATCCGTCAGGGCTCGGTTGCCCAACCCGGAGCAGCTGGCCACCTTTTATCATCCTGGAACCGTTCACTCGGCTCTGTTCCCCAATCAGCAAAGTTTTGATGCAGTTGGACTCTATGGTCGGATGATGTCGTCTTCCTACATCCCTAAACCCGGTGAACCCCAGCACATTGAGCTGCGTCAGGCCCTTCAAGATCTGTTTGACACCCATCAGAGTCAAGGGCAGGTTCAATTCCACTACCAGACGGCGTTATATTACGGACAGTTAGCGTGAGTCTGAACCATGTCACAGTCACGGTCAACCCAGTGGGACATCGGTCGCTTTGTGCAAACTCTGGCTTATTTTGAGGCCATTCCTGTCGTGAGCTGGGTGCAAAAAATGTTTGTTGGTTCTACCCCCCTGCCTCCCCCTCAACCCCAGGCGGGCCTGCTTTTCGAGTTTACGCGCGCAGCTTCAGAGGCCTTCCAGCTTTGGGGGGCCCTGGATGATGTGGTGATGGGGGGCGTCAGTGCCAGTGCACTCCAACAGAGCCCTGAGGGCGCCCGGTTTGCTGGCTATGTTTCCACTGAAAATTCCGGCGGCTTTGCCTCTGTCCGCACCCGTAACTTTGAGCCGCCCCTAGATCTGTCCGCCTATGGGGGTCTGGAGCTGACGGTTCAGGGCGATGGGCAGCGCTACAAGTTTTTGGTACGGGATGGTGATTCCTGGGACAGCGTTGCTTTTGCTTCTGGCTTTGATACGATCGCTGGCGAATGGCAGACGGTACGCCTCCCCTTCTCTGAGATGATTCCAGTTTTTCGGGCCAAAACCCTCAACCCTGCACCCACCTTAAAGCGCGATCGCATTCGGTCTCTCCAGCTCATGCTCAGTAAGTTTGAGTATGACGGGGTTCTAAATCCGCACTTTCAACCCGGTGCTTTTCAACTCTTGGTGCAGTCCATTGGGGTCTATCCGTAGACCCAGTTCACGAATTGCTCCGCTCGGTTAAGGGGGCGTCTATGAGTCCCAGTTCCCGCAGTCGCTCCTGTAAAACTGCTTGGGCCGTGCGATCGCCCAAGCGGACTTCTGGTCTGGGATGTAAGAAGAACGGCATTGAGAGCCGCGATCGCCGACTCTGGATACCGACGGGGTTCACCACTCGATGGGGCGTGGAGCGGTAGTAGCCCTGACTGGCCAGCGTCAGCATATCGCCAATGTTGACCACCAGACTATTGGCTTGCAAGGGCACAGCATGCCACTGCCCCTGACGATCCTGAACCTCAAGTCCCGCCGCCGTCGCCGCAGGCAGCAGGGTCAACAGGTTGATATCGGCATGGGCTGCGGCTCGCATGGCTGCTCCCCTATCCTCTGGCAAGGGTGGGTAGTGGATCAGACGCAGCAGCGTCTGTGAGCTATTTTGCACCATGGCGCTTAAGGGCATCGACAACCCTTGCTGCACTGTTTCTGGCAGAGAAGCTTCTAGCTCATTCAGGATCGTTTCAGCTATGGTTCGGAGCTGCTGCTGAAGCTGCCTAGTGCGATCGCTGAAGCCTGTGGGCAAAGGAGTCCAGTCATAAAGATGAAAGAATTCTTTCAGGTCGGCCTGGATTTGGCCTTGGGCTGTCTCGGACTGTAAGGGAAAATATCCTGACTGTCGCTGGGGGTCGAAACGATAGCGATGCTTCGCTTCAGACTGAAAAAAGTCTAGCCACTCCTGGTTCACCTGCTGCACCAAAGTCGGTTCAATGGGGACATGGGTCAGCACGACAAATCCGATCTCTTGCAGCGCTTGGGCTAGCTGCTGGGGACGATCTGCTCTGTTGTAGGGGATATTATGCCAGTTCATGATAGTAGCCAGATTGAGCCAGACAGGCGGTGCCATAGGCGGCCTGGGTTTGGGGTGCCACCTGCACTGGTACGGCTAGGTATCGCGACCGCATCAGTCGCCAGGGTTCGTTGTAGGCGCCGCCACCTGCCGTTAAGACAAGGCTCAAGGGGGTTGCCCCTAGCGCTTCGAGCAGACGGTAGCCCTGGGCTTCAACCTGGGCGATACCCTCCAGTAGGCCCTGTAGAAAGAGCACATCATCCTTGGGGCGAGGGGTGAGTATGGGGGGCAGGTCAGGGTTATGAATGGGAAATCGTTCTCCGGGCTGTGGTAACGGATAGTAGTCTAGCCCACTGTCAACCTGGGGGTTAATCTGCGGGCTGAGGCGGTTGAGTTCAGCGGGTGTAAAAAACTGACTCAAAACCGCACCGCCGACATTGGACGCGCCCCCCACCAGCCAAAGTGCCCCCAAACGATGGCTGTATATGCCGTATTCCGACTGGTCAATGCGCTGCTCACTTAACAGCTTGACCGCCAAGGTGGAGCCCAAGGACGTGACGGCGGTGCCAGGTTGGGTGGCGCCACTGGCGATAAAGGCGGCAATGCTGTCGGTGGTGCCTGCTATCACCTGACAGTCGGGCGGTAGGTCAAGGTGCCGCGCTATTTGCGGCGTGAGGGTGCCAAGGGCCGTGCCCGGGGGTACCACGTGGGGGAGCAGGGGCTGGAGGTCTGGCAGCTGGTCAAACCAGGCTGGATAGTCTGCCAAGCCGGGGTCATACCCCAGTTTCAGACTGTTGTGGTAGTCGCTGATACCCAGTCGTCCATGGAGTAAAGCGGCCAGCCAGTCTGCCTGATGCAACACATAGGCCCCGGCCAAACGCTGACCCTGCGATCGCCAGGTCAATAGTTTCACCAGGGTGGAACTCAAGCTCAGGACGCAGTGATGGGCGGGCACGACAGGGGTCAACTCTGCCAACATGGCGCGATCGCCAGTGTCGTTGTACATCATTGGGGGCAGGACAGGTTCCCCAGCGGCATCACAGAGCAGCACCGTGGCAGAAGTACCGTCAATGGCAATGGCCCGCAGGCGCGATCGCCATTGTTGCGGTAGGTCGCCCAGGAGCTGAAAGAGGACTGCGCGCCAGGTTTGCGGCGAACGGGCTTCGATTGCGGCTGGATAGGGCAGGGACTGCTCCCAAACTGTGTGGGCCGCTGGGTCAATGGCGATCGCCCGTACCCCCGATGTGCCAAAATCGAGTCCTAAGAAAATATCCACATGCGCGATTCTCCCTTACCGTGGGTATCCTAGGCTATCCCCTGCTCAAACTTCATGAAATCCTCATGAAGCCCGCAGCGCATTTACAGAAAGGTTTAGATAATAGAGTAAAGCGTGTGAGCCTGCTCAACTCAATTACCCTTGAGCAGTGGACTTTGAGCCAGGGTGGGCGGAAGCCAACGATACTAGCAGCTCTTTACCCCAGGACAAAAAAGATGGTTTGGATGAAAGGTGCTTTCTTTGGCGTCATGATGACTGGCAGCCTGCTGTTCAGTCCAGCAACTTGGGCTCAATCTAACCCAGGTACTCTGGCGGTGCCCGCAGTACCTGGTCAAGGGGCTGATATTAAGCAGCCCGCGTCTGCCCTGGGTGGGCCAATTACCCCGACGGATCCTGACTTTTTTGAAGCGTCTGATCAAGGGTCAGCCAATGATCTTTCCCCGTCTGAAACAAGCGGCGCTTCCCCCATTCGGGCCACTCAAATTGATCCGACTAAACCCCCTGCCCCCTTTGTCAATGAGTATCGCGGGCCGAGTGGCGTCGGCATCATTAATCTTCAATTGGACTAAGGCTTAACCTTGAGCAGCCTTGGGATGTTTCCCTGAGGTCGTGGGTCAATCCACGACCGAAAGTTTTGGTGTTTATCTAGCGTCAGTCACATGCTAGTCCAAGCTGTGTATTCGCTGCCGGGTAAGTTGGGGTGCGGATAACTTTCGGGCGAAAGCAAACGATTCTGATAACGTTGAGATATATCCCCGCCAGGGGGAACAGCTGTTGTTCGTATTTGTTTGACCTAGGGCGTATTTATGGCTTTCAACTGGTTTAACCGTCGGTTTAGTGATGATGCCGCATCAAAAGATGCCGCACCAGACGGTACCCCTGTGTCTGAAACAGAAGCCGCTCAGCCTGCAGTTGCCCCAGACAGTGAAACGGAGACCGATACCTCCGAAGAAGAAGACTATCTCGCCTGGGCGAAAGCGGCGTACCAAAATATTCAACAGCGTCAGGGGGTGAGTGCTGCTTCCACCTCTAGTCAGGCCTCCACAGCAGCAGACGAGTCGCCATCATTGCCAGAGCCTGCCCCAGACCCCACTCGTGCAGAGGTGGCTGACAGTGCCGTCAAAGTTGCCGCCGAAATCGCCCCCGAAGTTACTCCCGAAACATTGACGACTCCCGAACCCGCCGCCGTTCCGGCTGAAATTCCAGCCCCTGAGGCGATCGCCTCCATGCCTACCGATACAGCCACGCCGCTGCGTGCAGTCAATGAGGCGGCTGTGGAACCTTCCACAGAAATCGACCCGGTCGCGGATCCAGCCTCAGAAGCTGCGGACACCCCCCTGCCTTTATGGGCGAGAGCCGATGCCGAGCGTCAAGAAAGACTTGAACGTCTGAAAGCAACGGCGATTGAAACCCCGACGGAATCTACACCTGCTGCACCGTCTCCCTCCTCCATACCGCCTACCCCCCCTACTTCCGCACCTGTTTCCGAGACAGTCTCCACAGATGAGCCTGACCTCTCCTTTGACGAAGGGTTTATTTGGTCTGCTGAGGTATTGGCGGCCCAGGGTAGACGGCCCGACGAAATATCCGTTGATGAAATTACCTGGCTCCAGAAACTCCGAAAAGGACTCGACAAAACCCGGCTTGGCGTTGTTAACCAGCTCAAAGCCGTCGTGGGGCAAGGCCCCCTCAATCAAGAAGCTGTTTTAGAAATTGAGGCGCTGCTGCTGCAGGCGGATGTCGGTATTGAGGCAACCGACACCATCATTGAGGCGCTCCAGGCAAAGATGCGCCAGGAAACCCTGCCCCCCGATGCTGCGATCGCCTATCTCAAAACCATCATCCGGGATATTCTCGATAAACCCATCCAGCAACAGTACAGTCCTGTGTTTGCGCCCGATAAAGAGGGCCTGAATATTTGGCTGATGACGGGGGTCAATGGGGCGGGTAAAACCACCACCATCGGTAAGATTGCCCATGTCGCTAAAGAATCTGGGTTCTCCTGCTTAGTGGCTGCTGCTGACACCTTCCGCGCTGCAGCGGTGGAGCAGGTCAAAATTTGGGCGCAGCGTAGTGGTGTAGACGTGATTGCGAATCCTGGCCAAAATACCGATCCAGCAGCGGTGGTCTTTGACGCCATCGCTGCGGCCCAGTCACGGGACATTAACCTACTCTTGGTGGATACAGCGGGGCGACTGCAAAATAAGAAAAATCTGATG
>CAZXWR010000038.1:0-19008 GCA_964644325.1 uncultured bacterium | reverse complement strand
CTAGCATCGTTTAGTGGGACTTTCTTGAGCAAAACTTAGTTGCACATCGCGTTACCTCTGTTCACTAGAGTTTCCCTATAGCTAAGAATATGTGCCTTATATTTTATGTTCAAGTGTTATTACTATATGTTATAACTAAGCTATCTTGTCTGGAGACAGCTTCATGACCTCAAAAAGCTATCGGGCGGCCTGGGCCAAGATTGGCAATGCCTCGGGCTATCGCCTCCCCAGTGAGTTCTTTAAGGAGAACCCTGAGTTTGTCGGGGCAGATGGAATGGTGCAGGTGATTGCCCCCAATACTGTCCTCTTCAGTCGGGCTGATACTCCAGAACAAGAGGAAGCCGAAGATGATTTGATGCTCCGTCTCTACCTCGACTTTATTACCCAACAGGCGATCGCCCACCCTGATGAGCTAGAGGAATACACGCAGCAGATGGCCGATGCGGATGCAGACCTGATGGCGGGTGTCGTTCTGGATGCTGATTAACGGCTGGCGGATCTATTTCGTGAAGCGGTTGTTTGGTCAGCAGAGAAGCGAATTGCAGACAGAGGTTCGCCGCCTCAAAGCAAAACTATCCCCAGAGGACTATGTGAAGCACCCCACCGTCAAGCTCTATGCGGCAGTGATGCGGGCGATTCAGGAAATCATCCCCCAAGACCCTTATGCCTCGAATTTGGCCTTAACTGGCCCCCTAAAGCGATATGGCCGGGTCAAGAAAATGGGCATTCCCCAACGCTATCGCCTGTTCTTCCGAGTCTTTGAAGCCCCCCAACAAAAGTCTATCTTCATTCTGTGGTTGGGTTATCCTCGCAAGGAGGGTGATAAAAGCGATTGCTACCGAGTGTTTCAGAAAATGGTCGCCCGTGGAGATTTCCCGGAAAGTATTGATCAGCTGCTGCTCGAGAGTGAGTCAGACCCATGACTAGCTTCACCATAATGGAGACATCTCCGTTCATTGACTGGCAACAAACCCCATGGCGAAACTACGGATGTCTCAAACCAGTCGGCGCGGCTTCCTGCGGCGATCGCCCCTTTTCCTGGCCTCCTTGGCCCTGGCTGCCTGCCGTCGTTCCCTGGGGCAAGCGGGCGATCGGGCCGCTGTCACTGCGACCCAGGCTGTTGTTGAATCAACCAAGTCTGCTTCAGCATCCTCCACGCAGTTAGCCCTGACCCCCGCCTGCGGCGACAGCGCCGTTGCATCCGCCGTCACCCCGCCCCAAACCCCCGGCCCGTTTTATCGCCCCAGCTCTCCCCAGCGCCAGTCTTTGCTAGAAGCCGATACCCAAGGCACGAAGCTAACCCTCACTGGTCAAGTGCTGAGTCCAGATTGCCAGCCCCTAGCCAACTGCCTGGTGGATTTTTGGCAGACCGATGACCAGGGCAACTACGACAATACGGGCGATCGTCTCCGGGGTCATCAGTTCACCGACAACGAGGGGCGCTACCGCCTCGAGACCATCGTTCCCGGCCTCTATCCCGGACGCACGCGCCACCTGCATGTGCTTGTGCAACCCAGGAGTAGCGCTGGGAGTGGCGCTGTCTTGACAACACAACTCTACTTGCCCAATGAGCCGCTCAACCCCCGTGACTTCCTCTTCCAGCCGGAGTTGTTGATGGCGGTGCAGGACAGCCCAGCGGGCAAACAGGCTCAGTTCAACTTTGTGGTGGAGGCTCCAGATAATGCCCAGGCAAAGGAGGAGACGAAGGCTGGAACGGGGGACATCTGGGCACAGTTGCGGCAGCCACAGTCAGCCTATGTCCTGCTGATGCGCCATACCCTCGCCCCCGGAACTGGCGACCCCGCTAACTTCCGCCTGGGCGACTGCTCGACCCAGCGTAACCTCTCTGCCGAGGGTCGTGACCAGGCGCGGCGCACGGGGGAGGCGTTGCGGCAGCGCGGCGTAGCGGTGCAGCGGGTGCTGTCGAGTGAGTGGTGTCGCTGTGTGGAGACGGCGAAGCTGATGGATGTGGGGCCGGTGGAGCCGTTTGCGCCAATCAATTCGTTTTTTCGCGATCGCTCCAGCGAACCAGCCCAAACCGCAGCGGTACGCCAGTTTATGAACAACAATTCCCAGCAACCCGGCGTCACGCTAATGGTGACCCATTTTGTCAATATCGCCGCCTTGGCGGGCAGTGGTGTGGCTTCGGGGGAGCTGGTGGTGATGCGGCTAGGCCCAGAGGAGCACCTGGCAAGGGTGGGGGCGATCGCACCGTTTTAAGCCATGTTCCAACGATTTTTATTCTGGTCATGTTGGCCGTTCTTGCTGGGGCCGTTCTTGTTCACGCCCCAACTTAAACACTGTTGAGGCACACCCATCCACCCGCATCTCCTCTGACCATGCCGGACGCCATCCAAACCTACAACTCCATGGCCGAGTTCTATGCCTCCATTGGCGGCAAGCTAGAACAGGACGTTGACTTTACGATCCATCGGCTAGAACAGGTCCACAGCCAAGCGCCATTCAAGTCACCACTGTTTCGCACGAACTATTACTCCATCGTCCTGATTCGCCGGGGCAAGGGCTGCTATTTGATTGACGGACAGACCCACGCCACGCGCGATCGCACGATCTATTTCACCAATCCCGGCCATGTCAAAGGGTTTGAGCTGGAGCAGCCCGCCTTTGGCTATATCGTCACGTTTTCGGAAGCGTTTCTCAAGCAGCATGTCCATACCGATATCTTTGATGAATTTCCCTTTTTGATTGCGGAAGTGGTTCCGCCCAGCTATCCCGATGGGGAGCTGTTTCAACGGTTTGACCAGTTGGGCGATCAGCTCATCGGCGAGTTTGAATCCACCTCTCCCTATAAGTTTCGCATCATCGGCAGTCTGACGGTGGTGCTGCTGTTGCGCATCAAAGAATGCTTTTGGAAGGTCTACGATCCGCTGCATGAGTCGGATTCAGGCTCGGCGATCGCCCAAACTTTCAAACGCAATCTCGAAGCCCATTTTCGCGATTTGGGGGCGGGGCGCTGCGATCGCCTCTACCAGGTGCAGGACTATGCCGAGGCGCAATATCTCAACGCCAGCTATTTCAGCACGGTGATCAAGCGCAAGACGGGCAAGTCGGTGAAACAGTGGATTATGGAGAAGACGGCGGCGGAGGCCCAGGCGCTGCTGTCGCGCAGTAGTCTGTCGATTCAGGTAATTGCCAGTCGCCTCGGCTTTCAGGATGCGGCCCATTTTTCCCGCTTTTTTAAGAAGCAGGTGGGGCGATCGCAATCACAGCTCCATTCTGGGGATCGTTGAGGTCGATGAACAGGCCCACCATGAACGGACGGTATCGCGCCAGGGCCAACGCACAGATCACTGAGAAGGTGAGGGCAGAGGCGATCGCCCCCATTGCCCTGGGTCAGCTTCACCTGCTTGAGACCGTGCTTGAATTTCAGCGGCAACATCCCTCGATTGCTCTGGATTGGCATTTGCAAGATGACAACATTCGCTTTGCGGAAGTGGGCTGTGACTGTTGGATTAAAATCGGCTCCGTTCCAGACGGTGCTTTGACCGTTGAACCGCTGGGGCAAGTGGAACACCTGGTGGTTGCTGCGCCTAAGTTGCTTCAGCACCATTTCCAGCCCCAAACCCCTGCCGCCCTAGAAAAGCTCCCCTTTATCAGCCTCATCCCCTTTGAAGGAGGACGCATTCCCTTGAGCCAAGCTGAGGAAAGACCGATCGTAATCTCCCCCTCGGCGAGGATGACGACCAACAGCATTACGGCCTTACGTAAAGCGACGCTGGCAGGACTGGGGGCTGCTGTCATGCCCCGCTGGTTCATTGAGGAAGACTTACAGGCGCAACAGCTTATAGACCTACTGCCCCAATGGCGGGCTCCCAGACTCACAATCAACGTTGCGACTCTGCCAGGGCGTCATCGCCCCCGTCGATTGACAAAGTTTTTAGAAGCCCTGAGAACCGGGGTCGGGGTTTGGGGAGCAGTGGAACGGTAAATGCACTTAAGGTACAAGTTCCTTTGCGGTCACGGAAAGCCAAAGCACAGCAAATCGCCCCAAAGTGCCTTGAGACTGAGTTAAACCCATTTGTAAACAATGAGCTGGATTGCATAAACCTGTTGCCAGTCGATGTACTAAAGCAACAGGTTTATGCAACAGGCAAACCCTATCTCTCTGGTTAAGCTCGGACGATTGCACAAACGACCGTTTGTGCAGTACGGATACCTAGAAGGATCAACGGGCTGGAAGGCTTACTCACAATACTTGAGGCTGTTGCTAGGGTGTCAGTTGAGGATGCTTAAGTGCATTAACCGTTCCACTGCTCCCCAAACCCCAATTTCAGCTAGAGGGGTTATTCGCGATCGCGTACCCGCTTGCCGTCCTGAATTTCCTCGGAAGGGTGCAAAATCACCTGCTCGCCTGGGGTGAGCCCTGACTCGACTGCTGCGGCCAAATCGTTACGGTGGCTAATGTCAATCTCTCGCTGCTGGGCTCTGCCGTCTGTGGCCACAAAGGTACACCAGGTCTGTGAATCGCAGCGAAACAGAGCGTTAATCGGCACTGTCACTGCCTCTTCTGCTGCCCAGGTGACGATCTGCGCCTCGACCCGGTAGCCATCGCCGAGAGCCACAGGCGGATCGACAAAATCAGCAATCACGTTCACCCGCTGCTCTTCGACGCCTAGGGCAGACACCTCAGTGAAAGCTGACGGCTCCACATAGCGCACTCGCGCTTGGAGGGTCTCCTCTCCACCCCACTGCTGAATCTGAATCATTGCGCCCGGTTCGACCCTGACCGCATCGGTAGAGAGAATATCAATCACCAGTTCCAGCTGATTGGCGTTGCCTACTTCTAGCAGCGGCTCACCGGCCTGCACAAAGCGGGCACTCTTTTGTATGACCTGCAGCACGCTGCCTGCCGCCGGGGCCGTAACGGTGGTGCGCTGTGCCTCATCGGTCAGCCGCAGCAGCTCGGCCTCAGTGCTGGCGATTTGCGCCCGATACACATCCAGTAGGTAGTCGGGGTCTTGCTGTTCAGCCTGCAAGACTTCTAGGGTATTGCGAGTAGCGGCGATGTTGGCTCTCTCGGCTTCTACCTGGCGCTGGGTAGCTTCCACATCCTGCTGCTGACGAGTGACTGCCAGCTCAGCGTCTTCTCTGGCCTGACGGGAGATAGCCCCTGCCGCCTGCAGTTCTTGAGCCCGACCGCGCTCTCGCTGGGCCTGACTCAGGCTAGCCTGGGCCTCCTGATAGCGGGCTTCCGCCTGCCGCTGACGCGCGATCGCCGCGTTGATGTCAGCCTCGGCCTGAGCTAGTGCAGCGGCTTTGGGTCGCTGAGTGGCTACCCCAGCGATTTGGGCTTCTAGTTCCCGCAGCCGCGCCTGGGCGGCCTGCACTTCGCTATTAAAGGGCAGCGAATCAATTTGAGCAACGACGGCCCCTGCTGCAATCGAGTCACCAGACTCCAACTCGATCCGGGCTAGCCGCCCGGCCACTGGAGCCGCGACAATGTAGCGATTCTGCACCCGCGTTCTGCCTTCAGCATCTACAGTGACCTGAAGATTGTCCTGCTCTACTGTGCCTAAATCGACGGCAGTGGGAGTTGGGCGCAGGGCAAAGACAAGCGTCCCGACGATTCCTAGCCCCGCCAGCCAGTAGGGCCAACCGCGCGGCAGGCGATCGCGCCAGGATTTAGACCCAGATGGAGACAGACCAGCGTCAGCAGCCGTTTCCGCTGCCTCGGCTGCCGGTTTTGCGATCGCGCCAGGGCGCTTTAGTCTAGGGATTTGTACGCCAAAGCGGCTGGGGGATTGGGGTTGGTTCTCCATGTCAGCGTCCTTATTCACGGGTTTTCAAAACGGCAATCAAATCAAGCTGGTTGAGCTGGCGGCGAATCAGCCAGCCGGAGGCGATGGCGGTCAGCGTAATCACGACGAAAGCGTAGACGTAGCTAGAGGGCGACAGCACCAGGGGCAGGCGATAGATTTCGCTGTCGTAGGCGGCGCTCAGCAGGGCTGCTAGCCCATAGCCCAGGCCGCAGCCCAGGGGAATGGCCAGGGCGGTGACGATCGCCTGTTCCCCCAGCAGGATCACGGCAATCTCTCCCTGGGTAAAACCGATAATTCGCAGGGTGGCTAGCTCACGGCTGCGCTCGGATAGGGCAATGCGAGCAATGTTGTAGACCACACCAAAGGCAATTACGGCTGCAAATACAACTAGAACGCTGGTCATGACGGCGAAGGAGCCGGTGATTTGTTCGTTGAACTTGGCGATCAGGCGATCGCGCAGAGCCACACTGGCCACCGCCGGGGTTTCCTTCAGCTGGTCGTAGAGCGGGTCTAAATAGGTTGAGTCCACCGCCAAGTAGGCACCGGAAATCGTTTGCCCCTCTCGCATCAGCGCGTTCAGGGCGGCAATATCCATATAGGCTCCCTGACCGATCAACTCTTCAACGACGCCAACTACAGGCACCTGGCGAGTGGGGCGTTCCCCTTCTAAGATTTCTAACGTCAGGCGATCGCCAACAGTGATGCCAAGTTTGTCTGCCAGACTGGCGGTGAGAACCACACCAGACTCCGGCAGCATCACTGGCTGTAAGTTTTCATCCAGGATGCGGCGCAGTTCTCTCTGAGGCTCTAGTCCAGTGATACCGCTGAGATAGGTGCGATGCTGAAAGCGCAGTCGGGCCGGAACTGAGCGGTAAGGCTCACTGCGCAAAACCCCAGGCAGCTGGGTCAGGTCGTAGCGGGCGCTGCTAGAGAGGGGTTGGTTGAATACCAGAGTGACATCTTCCCGCTGAATCTGGCGAAATTGCAGCTCAACGATGTACTGGGTAGCGTCTTCAAAGTAGCGCCCGATCACCAAAATCGCCACCGCCGCTGATATTCCCAGTACTGCCAACCCGGTCTGCACAATACGCCGTTCTAAATTCCGCAAAATAATTTGGCCCACGGGCGAGAGCCACCGCTGCAAGCCCAACCGTTCCAGTAGTGTTGCCCGAAAGGTAGCCGGGGGTTCTGGGCGCATGGCCTCAGCCGGGGGCAACGACACCGCCTGCCGCACCGCCGTCACCGTACCCAGCATGGCGGCGGCCCCGCTCACCCCGATCGCGGTCAACAGCAGGGTCGGCTCGACTCGGTACTCCAGCACCGGAAACTGGAAATATTGGGTATACACTTGGGTAATCAGCGACCCCAGCCAGATGCCCAAGGCCGTACCCACTGCCGCGCCGCCCAGGGTAATCACCAGCACCAGCTTCAGATAGTGAAAGCCAACGGCTAGGTTGCCGTAGCCAAAAGCTTTGAGCACAGCAATTTGTTCTCGCTGAGTGCTGACCAGGCGGGCCAGCACCAGGTTCAGCAGGAAGGCGGCAATCCCCAAAAAGATCAGAGGTACTGCTACAGCGGCAGCGGCCAGACCCTGAATTTCGCTATCCAGCAGTTGATGGGAGACCTGCGTGTCTCGCCCATAGGCACCCAGGCCGCCGTAGGGTTCTAACAGCTGATCCAGCCGAAAAATTACCTCATCCTCGCTGGCCCTCGGCATCAACGATAGGGCTACATCGTTGAAGGCCCCCTTCAGGTCAAAGGCGGTAGCCAGCGCTTCCCGGTTCATCCAGAGAATGCCGAACCGCTGGCTGTCAGGAAACAGCTCCCCGGCGTTGATCTCGTAGATATACTCTGGCGACAGGGCGATGCCCACAATCCGTAGTTGTTGCCACCGCTCGTTGATCACCGCACCAATTTCATCGCCAATCTCCAGATGATTCGCCGTGGCAAAGGCTTCGCTCACCAGCACCTGATCGCGACGACCCGGCTCGATGTAACTTCCCCGACGAATGAACAGGTCATTCAGCATTGGCTGCTGCCGCTCAGGGATAGAAATCAGCCGTCCTGTGGCCGGTTCACTCAGCCCCGGCACGTCTAAGTTCACATTGACCACCACCCGCGTCTGCACCTGCTGCACCCCTGGAATCTCGGCAATCCGCGCCGTTAGGGAATCGGGTGCTCGCTTGAGCTGGACAAACACATCGGCAAACCGATAGCGATCGTAGTAGGTCTGTTGGGTGAGCTGAAGCGAATCGTAGGCGCTCATCATCGTTACTAGGCAGGCAATGCCGCAGGCGACAATCAGGGCGATCGCAATCACCTGGCCCTTCAGCCGAACCAAATCGCGGAGGAGTTTTTGATCCAGAGCATTCATGTCACCACTCCAACTCGGCAGGCGACACTTTGTGCTCATTGCGTTTGTCGGCTGTAATCGTCCCGCTTCGCATCGTCAGTACCCGATCGGCCATGTCGGCGATCCCGGCGTTATGGGTAATTACGGCTGTGGTTGTCCCTAGCTCTTGATTCACCTGGGCCAGGGTTTCGAGTACTAGCTTGCCAGTTTGAAAATCCAATGCTCCAGTGGGTTCATCACAGAGCAGAACTTGAGGGCGCTTGGCAATGGCGCGGGCGATCGCCACCCGCTGCTGTTCGCCACCAGAGAGCTGGGACGGAAAATGATGGATGCGATCGCCCAGATGCACGCGCTCTAAGGCTTCGCGTGGGTGCATTGGATTGGGGGCAATATCCGTGACTAGCGCCACGTTTTCTCGAGCAGTAAGGCTGGGAATCAGGTTATAAAACTGAAACACAAAGCCGACGCTCTGGCGACGGAAACGGGTGAGGACGCGATCGCTGGCAGCAGTCAGATCTTGTCCCCGAAAGATTACCCGTCCGGTGGTGGGCACATCTAATCCGCCCAAAATATTCAGCAGGGTAGATTTACCGCTGCCTGAAGCACCTAATAAAACGACAAATTCGCCTTTGGCCAGCTCCAGATCAACGGACTTGAGGGCCTGCACCCTCACCTCGCCCATGGTGTAGGTCTTGGTGACGCCCAGCATTTGGAAGAGGGGAGGAGGGGCGATCGCGCCGCTAGGATTTGTACGTTGCCCTGAGGAGTATGTCATAGGCAGTGGGGGGAGTATAGGAGTCATCTACAAGGTGTGACCGAGCAGTCTTATGACTGCATAGTCATATTTTACCCACCTCAATTGACACTCCCCATTAAGATTGGTTGCATCAGTGGGAATGGACTGCTATATCCGTCTGTAGCGAGTTCTCAAACCAGATCGAACGCTGGGGAAACGGGATCGAAATGCCTTCAGAATCAAATTCATAGTTCGATCGCCTTTGCAACTCTCATCCGGCTTCCCACTACTCAAGCGGTTGGGTTTGTATCCAAAGGCGATCGCAGGCCACTAACTATGCCGTTGCTAACCAAGTACGGGCCGCTGCCAGCTCTGAGGGTTCAAAGCTCTTGATCTCCGCCGACACAATCGATCCAGCCGCTTCGGCAAGCGTCCGCATCCATTTTTGATCTGCAACCAGGGCGACATGACTGATGTCGTTCACCAATCGCACCTGCTGTAAATCTTTCCACAAGGCCATCGGGTCCATACCTTCAAAGCTGCGAATATCTTCTAAGATCCGGAGTTTGCCGTGTTTCTTAAGATCAGCCTTAAATTGATCGATTACACGGTCAAAGTCTGACTCAGTGACCTTACCCTCAATCACTAGCTCGACGACGTTGCTATCAGGGCTGCTCTTATACTCTAGCTTTGAATTTTGGTTCGGCTCAGGCGCAGTTTTTAGCCACTGCTTAGCGGTTTCAGCCTGGGAATGTTCAAACACCTTTACCTTCGCGGAAAAAATATTGCCGACTGCACTTGCCAGCGTTTGCACCCACTTGGCATCAGCGATAACCGCTACGTGAGTAATTTTGTCCATGTGGTTTAGCCCAAATTTCGCATCTTTCCATAGGGCAATAGGATCCATGCCTTCAAAGCTGTGAAATTCCTCTAAAACTCGGATGTGGCCGTGCTTTTCGATATCAGCCTTCATCTGAGCCGCCACCTGCTCTAGATTCTTGGCGGTAATCTTGCCCACTACAGTGACTTCAACAATGTTGCTGTCGGGATTGTTTTTGTACTCAAGCATGTCAATTCTCCTTGTTTTTGCTTTGTTTGGTTCGGCTGAGTTCACGGCAAGCTCAGCCCGATTCACGTTTTCAGTTACCTTGCCTGACCGCTAAAAAAACTTGTGACTTTACGGTCATATGACTGACTGGTCACAATATAGCAAAGTTAGCCTTTGATTAAAAGCAACAAGCGGCTTCAGCGCTGAATATCTGTCTTTGGTCTGACTACAGTAGAGCCATATCTGGATTTTCTGTTTTTGGAGTGAACTGCATATAGAGGCAGGGAATCACAATCAAGGCGATCCCGGTGGCGGCAATCAGGCCAAAAATGATGGCGCTGCACAGAGGCATCCAGGTGGGAGCGCTGAGGGCGAGAGGAATCAGGCCAATGATGGTGGTGATGCTGGTGGTGAGGATGGGACGCAATCGGTCTGCTACCCCATTTGCCGCCGCCAAGCGCACCGCCATCCCCTGCTGCTGATAGCCATTCATGGTATCGACCATGACGATCGCATCGTTGACCACAATCCCCACCAGGGCAATGATGCCGATAAAAGCTGAGAATGAGAACGGAATCCAGGCCAGGAAAAAACCGCCAAAAGTGCCAATCAGCGCCAGGGGAATCGCTAGCAGGATAATGATCGGCTGTCGGAATGAGTTGAGCTGTAGTACTAAAACCGCAAAGA
The DNA here is from genome assembly GCA_964644325.1 of uncultured bacterium. Classification (GTDB taxonomy): domain Bacteria; phylum Cyanobacteriota; class Cyanobacteriia; order Thermosynechococcales; family Thermosynechococcaceae; genus CAZXWR01. The sequence goes on along the minus strand of CAZXWR010000038.1, from coordinate 8,404 downwards.
CGAGGAAGACTGCCAGCCCTAGGGCCTGACCCGCTGAACCAAAGGTTTCGGCCTGCTCTTCTGCTTCCCCCGCAAAGCTATAGCTGTAGCCCGGTGGCCAGGAGGCTTGGGTCTCTTCTAGTTGCGGCTCTAGGTCAGCGAGAATTTCCCCAACGGTACGGTTCGCGGTTTTGGCTAACACCGTCACTGTCCGCTGTCCGCCTCGGTGGGTAATCGACAAGGGCGTTTGCCCCTGCACGGCATTCACGACCGCTCCGGCAGGAACTGCCGGCTCATCTGGGTTAGAGCCAAAGAAGCGGATGAGAGACAGTTCATCGCGCCGGGTAGGGCCACCGACTTCCCCATTACGAGAGGGCCAAGCGGTACTGAGGCGAATCTCAATGTCTTCCTGATTACCGCCGATGGCAAAATCACCCACGTCCGTGGCAGTCATGTAGTAGCGGGCTTGGGTGGCGATGTCATCCTCAGTCAAACCATAGAAGTCGAGTTCTTCTCGGCGGGGAATGAGCTTCAGGTCAGACTGGAGATTACCCAGGTTGTCGCGCACGTCGGTGGTGCCGGGAATTTGGCGCAGCAAGTTTTGCACCTGGGCTGAAATTTGGCGCAGCTCCGTGGTGTCGCTGCCGACAATCTCGACTTGAATGGGGTCGCCTGCCCCCGTGGAGCTTTGGGCACTGACGAGTAGAGAGGCTCCAGGATACTGTTGCAGTGCCTGGTTTAGCTCGATGCGTAAATCGTCGGCATATTCGTAGGAGACCTGCTCGCGCTCATCCTCTGGGACAAAAACGGCGGAGAATCCCAACAGGTAACTGCCCTTACTGGGCTGAAGCGTGCCCGAACTGACTAGGTTGCTACTTTGGCCGGTGTACTTAATCACGTTCTCAAAATAGTCTTTCTGGCGCAGAATATTGCCGAGATCGTCGGCCACCGTTTGAGTGACGGCTAGCGTCGTAGTCGGCGGCAGCTCGACGTTGATGCCCAGCTTGAGACCATCTTCTTCAGGGAAAAAGATGGTGGGGATTTGGGTAAAGGCCAATACAGAGGTGACAAATAGGGTTAATGCAAACAGAATCCAGGCGCGGGCCGTGGCTTTGTTGCGGACGGTATAGCGTAAACTCCAGCGAGCAAAGCGTTCCGAGGCTTTTTCACTGAGCCGATCAATGCGGGACTTGCGGTGGCCTTTGACATTACCTAGTAAAAAGCGCGAGAGGGGAATGTCGATGAGCAGGGCGATCGCAAAACTCAGCAGTAAACAAATCACCGCCGTAATCGGCAGCAGCCGAATGAATTTGCCCATCGTGCCGCCGATCGCCATCAGGGGTGTCATCGCCAAAATGGTGGTGAGCTGTCCGGCAAAAGCGGGAGCTGCATAAGTCTTCACCGTCTTCAGGGCGGCTTGGTTAAAGCTCAGCCCAGAGACGAAGATTGCTTCATGCATCCCTTCCATCATCAGAATGAACACATCGACTAAGATGCCAAGGGCCAGCACCATACCGATCAGCACCATATTGTTAAGGGTTTGCCCCATCAGCCACAGCACGGCCAATGTGCCTAAAAACGTCAGCGGAATCGAGAGTCCGGCAATCAGCGCTTCTCGCCAGGAGAGAGCGATAAACAACACCACAAATACCGCTACCATTGCCTGAAGGGCATTGGTAAACAGGTTGCCGAGCTGCTCCCAGATAATCTCGGAGTCGTCCGTCGTCACCAAATAGTCCAGGCTGGGAGGCCACACATTCGGGTCATCCTGGGCAATGGCAATATCCGCTAAGACATTGTCAATCACCTGAATCGTGTCCTGTCCCGGCACTTTTTTTACCGAGATGCTGACCACTGATTCATAAGCAGAGCCACCGATGCTGATTTCGGCGCGGCTGTCTTCCGGCTCTAGCTCCCGGCGAATCTCAGCGATTTCTGACAGGCGCACGACCCGCCCGTCGAGCCGGGTAATGGGTAAATTCCGCAGATCGTCTAGCTGTCGAAACCGCCCAAAAAGGCGAACCTGGGTGCCGATCGCATCGCTTTCAATTTCATCGAGGGGGACATCGGTGTTGGCAGTGCGAATGCGGTTGGCGATCGTCGCCGGAGAAAGCCCCAGAGCGGTGAGCTGAGCGGGGTTCATCTGGATCTGCACCACTTCATCGCGGGCTCCCCCCAGACTGACCTCGGTGACCCCCGCCACCTTCTCCAGCCGATCCTGGATTTTTTGGGCGGCCTGACTGAGGACCACCGGGTCTAGGTCGCCGAATAGAGCTAAAGTGATAATCGGGGCATCGCTGACCGAGACCGCCTGCACCGAGGGCTGGTCGGCTTCTCTGGGCAGGTTGGCTTCGGCTTTAGAAACCGCATCCCGCAGCTTTTGAATCGATTGATCCACATCGACATCGGTGCGAAACTCAGCATTGATTAACGAGAATCCGCTAAAGGAGGCACTGTCGAGGGTTTTCAGTCCTTCTACCGATTTGATCTCTTTTTCGAGTTCATTGGTGATCTGCTGCTCAATGGTTTCAGGGTCGGCCCCGCCCCAGGTGGTTGTTACCGAGGCGATCGCCACGGCAATATCCGGGTTTGACTCCTTGATCATCGAGCCATAGCCCAGCAGTCCCCCGACCACTAGCAAAACGGTGAGCAAAATGCCAAACACCGTCCGCAGGAAGAAGAAGCGGGTGAAAGGAGAGGCTTGAACGACATCAGGAGCTGGATTAGGCTGGGGCCGATGTCCGTTGCGATCGGCCTCAGTCTGGGGTGTAGCGGGTTTTGTCTGACTCATGGCTTATTCTCCTGGGGCTGCGGTGAAATCAGACTGGGCGACTTGCACGGTGGTACCGTCTACTAAACCGTTCTGCCCTTCAGTGACCAGTCGCTCTCCGGCCTCAACCCCGCTGAGGATCTCTCGTTGGTTCAGTCCTTCAATCCCCAGGTCTACCTGCCGTTGCTCGACGGTACTCGTCGCTTCATCGACCACAAACACGTAGGGCACCTGATCGCGAAAGGCGACGGCATTCAGGGGCACGACTACCGTGTTCGAGTTCTCGGCTGCGGCAATCCAGAGAGTTATGCTTTCGCCATGCTGAAGGTTGGCTGACCCGCTGGTGATGCGAGCCGTGGCCTGGATGGAGCGATTGCCAGGACTAACCGCTGGATTCACCGCATAGACACTACCTCTCGCCTCGGCCCGAGCGGTCAAATCGCTGCTCTGGTTGCCCTGTCCTGAAGGGGTGACGTTGGATGTCACGATAGTGGTTTGGCCAGGGCGAACGCGATCGCCTGATGCTGTCGATAGATCCGCTATCACCTCAAACTGGCTCGGGTCGATCACCACAATCGGCACCCGATTCAGCAATTCCTGGTAATCTCCCAACTGGGACGAGACGGCCTGAAGACTGTAATATTCGTTTTCGCGAATGTTGAGATAGGCGACAATGCCGTCAAACGGGGCATACAGGCGCGTCCCTTCCAGAGCTACCTGGGCTTGATCGAGTCGCGCGCGAGCGGTGGCAATCTGGGAATCTGCGGCTTGAAGCTGCTCTTGGGCCGAACTAACCTGGGCCTGCGCGGTACCTACTTGCGCCTGAGCCGAACTGACTTGCGCTTGGGTCGCCTGCACCTGGGCTGCCGCATCTTGTACCGCATTGCGCCGATTATCGAGATCGCTGGCCGAAATCGCTCCTTGAGCAAACAATTGTTGATAGCGCTGAAGCTCTGACTGGGCCAAATTTAGAGCGGATTGGGCTTGGTCGCGCTGGGCGATAGTCTGAGATACCTGGGCTCTAGCTTGAGCGACCTGGGACTCCATCTGGGCGACGTTGGCTGACGCTGCGCCACGCTGACGCTGCGCCTCATTCACCGCCGCTTCAGCCTGATTGACATCGGCCTGCAAGTTGCGATCGTCAATTTGAGCCAGCAGTTCTCCCTGGCGCACCGAATCACCTGCCCGCAGATTGCGCCCATCCTGAGTTGCCACGTAGGTGACTTCTCCATCTACGTCGAAGGCTAAATGCTTAAACCGCACCGCCTGCACGGTGCCTTCACTAGAAATCCAGGCTCGAATCGATCCTTGTTCTGTGGTTACCGTTCGCACTGTTAGAGGAGCAGGCTCGGTGATGACAGCTTCTTCACTACTTTTGTCTCGCAGACGAACAAAGGAAATGCCGCCAATCACCAGGACAATACCCAAGGCAGGAATCAACCACCAAAGTCTTTTAATTCCAGATGAGTGATGAGACGCATCCTCACTAGCCTCATCTACTCCCGTATCATCATCGGCCTCTGTAGCCGTTTCTATTTCGCCAGGCAGCGATTCAACCACAAGAGCATGACCAGGTGACTTGTCGGTCACTTGAGGGTCGTGAGGAGATGGCGAGGGAGAAGGAGAAGTCATAGGACGAGTCGTAGTGATTTGTAATAGTGCAAGGGTGAACCCCTGCATTGCCAGAGGTTCAAATCGAGAAGTTGAGTCTTAGCTAAGCTTTGGTGGCGTGAGCTGTGCTGCTTCAGTTTGATTGAGTTGAACTCAAAGGCTGGCCGATACCGTGTTCTAGCACCTGCACCAGATCATCAAAAATCTGCTCAATCGCCGCCATGTCCAAGTCTGGTGGCGTGCCCTGGGTGAGCTGACTCGCATCTAGACCCAACTGTTGGGGAATAAAATCTCGCAACCCACCTGCTAATGTATTAATCATGAAGACGGCTAAGTCAGGGCTGACACTAGGGTTGATATCGCCTTGGGCAATCCCACGCTTAACCAGTTCATAGAGATAGTCCGATGAAGCCAATTGAGTTCGCTGCATCACATCTTCCCGAAATGGCACATCGCCATACATGGCCCGGTTGACAATTTGGCTTAAAGCCGGATGGGAAAGGTCAAACTGAGCACTGGCGCTGAATAGCCAGCGTAGATAAGGAAAAAATCCGAGCTGGGGCTGAGGGGGTCGAGCAGCTTTGAGAAAGGCAATCTTTTCTTGGGTCGCCAGATCGACCAGGTACAGATACAGGTCTTTTTTATCCTCAAAGTACTGGTAAAAGCTGCCTTTGGCGATTTTGGCCTGCTTCACCACGTTAGAAATTGAGGCGCTGTCGTAGTCGTGGCTGGCGAATTCTGCGATCGCTAGTTTAGTAATAAGCTGGCGCTTCTTATCTGATATGTTCAGGAACGTCTGATTAGGCATCGTAATTGACTAAGGGTAGATGTGACCTTATGGTCACATGACCGAATAGTCATATCTTAGATGTAAAGAAGTTCTCTGTCCACTCTTATGAGATTATCTGACGCAATGTGCAACTAAGTTTTGCTCAAGAAAGCCCCACTGAACGATGCTAGAAGTACAATCTGCCTAGATCGAGTGGGACGGATGTTTTCTATCGACGAGTTTGTCATTGCGGTTTTTGTTGTGTGGATGATGGGGATGTTGGATCTTAGGAGCAAAAGCCAACGCTATCGCCTGTTCTTTCGTGCTTTTGAAGCCCCACAACAAAAGTCTATTTTCATCGTGTGGTTGGGTTATCCTCGCAAGGAAGGGGACAAAAACGATTGCTACCGCGTGTTTCAAAAAATGGTAGCCCGAGGAGATTGCCCGGAGAGTATTGATCAACTGCTACTTGAGAGTGAGTCAGACCCATGACTAGCTTCACCAGAAAAGATATCCCGGAAGTGAAACTGATTCCGGTTATTGGGTCAGAACCCATATCAAGGCAGAAGCCACCCCTACGGCGGGGACGTACCGCTCAGATTCTGGCTCCGGTCGATATCCGCTGGCCTTTGGTGCAAGAATACCTCCGCAGCAGTAACCTATCGCCCAACAGTCGCAAGCTCTATGAACGTGAACTCAAGCGGTTTCTGGGATGGACGCAATTCCAGTGGGCAGACCTGAAGCAACGGCACCTGGGACAGTACAAAGCCTATTTGATGGAGCTACGGCTGAGCAATGGCAAAAAGCTCTCTAAGAACAGCCTCAATAGTGCCCTGACAGCCCTCAAGAGCTTCTTTAAGTGGCTGTGCAGTTTCACCCGGAACTGTGCCCCAGTAACCCCACCCAAGGGGTGAAGTTTGAGCGAGTACCGTTGCCGCCCGCCCAAAGCCTGACCCCTGAAGAAATGGAACGGGTGTGGCAGGGCGATCGCCACTCGGGGGGAAACACAGCTCAGAGACCGGGCACTGGTGCAGCTGCTTAGTCATAACCTACGGGCCGGGGAAGTGGTGGCCACCAATGTCGGATCCTTTGATGGCCGACTCATCACGATACTGGAGACAAAGAACAAACAGCCCCGCCTGGTGCCCTTATCGAGAGAGAGGCAAGCAGCAATCGAAGCATATCTGGACTGGCGCAGAGAACAGGGAGAAGACCTTCAGCCAGAGTCTGCCCTGATTCTGTCCCACCACCAGGGATGGGAAGGCAATGGTCGTTGCTTGCTGCCCGGAGGGCATAGACCGCCCTTCGGGCATCGCTTGAGTTACCACAGCATCTATTTTGCGGTGGAGGCGATCGGGGAAATAGCAGAACTTCCGGGATTGCACCCGCACCAGTTCCGACATACGGGGGCCACAGAACTGCTGCGGATGGGGATGGATCCGGCCCATGCCCGCAGGTTGACGGGACACACGGATGAGCGATCGTTTCGGCGCTATACCCTGGCGGCTGAGCAAGAGGCCGCGATTGATGCGTTTTATCGAGCGAAGGAGGGCAGTGAGCCCAAGGTGGTCATCACTGCCCAGAACCTGAATCGAGAACAGCGGCAGTGCTTAACAGCAATGGCTGAGCTTACGGGTCAGCCACCCCTCTATCAGGATGATTTTGACAGGGGAGAGATTAACTTTGAGCAGCTGTGGCAGGAGAATGTCACGCACCTGGAACACATGCTAGCCAATGTTAAGCAGTTCCCCGGCAAGTATGGTTTTCAGTAAGTAGCTACTTGGTTTCTAAATCAGGATAAATGCATCTTAACAATCATTGACATCAATGCTTCCTCATGAGTTCTAGACCGAATAAGAGGTGTGAGCTTTTAGGTTCGTCTAATTATTTTCACTTTTTGAGAGAAAGATTTACAAAAATCGTGGTGTAAAAGAGCCAGTGTGAATGAGTTTAAGCGTTTCTAGACCTCCATCTATTTTTCTCTGGAAACTAGGCCTAAAGGTAGCTCAAAACGTTTACCCTGTTTCCATTATGTTCATGGCCCCAACCATTGTTCATGGGCAAGTTCTTGATTCACACAAAAATCTTGCTGAAACCCTTATTGAGTTAGGATTCTAGTCTTGGCATGGCACTGGGATGCAGCGTCACTATCTTTAGGCCTACAATAGGCAATTAAACGAGCGGGAGGAGTCAAGAAAGCAGCTGATATTATTGAATAGGTAGTATCTACGGGAAAACCAGTCCTTTCGCACTCTAACGAATAAGAAAACTATAATCCCAATTTTTTATTTATGCCTACTCTAGTTCCAGAAACCGTGCTTCCCAATGGGATGAAAATATTTTGTTTGCGGGAAGAAGAAGTGCCGATTCTTTATGGACAAATCCAGGAATATTTAAGGAATGGCATCGAGTTGCACGAAGGCGATACCATTTTTGATGTAGGAGCCAATATTGGTTTGTTTTCACTCTGGATATCTCAGCTATGTAATAAAAATGTGAGTGTCTATGCTTTCGAGCCAATCCCAGCCATTTTTGACGTGCTATGCGCTAATGCCCAACGTTTTAATCCAGAAAGAATTAAAGTGTTCCCCTTCGGACTTTCGCAAGAATCTAAAACCGTGACTTTCGCGTACCATCCCAACGCAACACCCCTGTCTACTGCATATCCAGACAATTTTAATCGGGAACGTGACAATTTCAAGAATATCGTCCTTCGCAATCTCAGAGATGCGCCTCCTTACATTCGTCGGCTTCGTTGGCTTCCACCATTTCTGCGTTCGCTTGTTCTTGACCAGAAATTAGAAACAGCTTTTCAGGTAAAGCAAGTTACTTGCCAAATGAACACCCTATCAAAGATGATACGCGAGCAGGATATTCAGCGCATTGACTTGCTCAAGGTTGATGTGGAAAAAAGTGAGCTAGATGTGCTTTTAGGTATTGAAGAACAGGATTGGCAAAAGATTAAACAAGCCGTAATTGAAGTTCACGATTTAGAGCATCGAGTCGAAAAGATTATGGCTTTACTAAAAGAACACGGATTGACTGAGATTACAGTTGAGCAGGAACCTTTCTTTAAAGATTCTAATATCTTCAGTCTGTATGCATTACGACAGAAAAAATGATTAAAATCGTTCACTTCCTTCAAATTGGACAAAAGCACGTCTCACGGACTTGCTGATTTCGAGAGAGCTTTTCTTCCACTGTTAGACGACAATTACCCTCATAAGTAGGTAGGCGCAATTAAATGTAAGATAGAAAAGGATCCCTCTAGCCCA
>CAZXWR010000037.1:0-19207 GCA_964644325.1 uncultured bacterium | reverse complement strand
TCGTGCCATAGACAATGGCTGAGGTCGCCGTCAAACTAAATAAAATCCGCAGACAGGCCCGCTGCCGCAGAATTCCCAGCAGATCGACCTCCACCGCAGCGATCGCCTCGGGATGCACTGGGGCTGATGTACCTGTTAACAGCAGGCTGGCCAGAGCCGCCAACAGGAAGCTCGTCCCATAGAGCGCGAAGGCAAACCGCCAGTGAAAAAAACCCAGCACACCTGCCAGTAGCGGGTACACAACATTGGCAAGCGTGATGACCATCGCCACATAGGCGATCGCTTGGTTCCGGGCTTCCCCCTCATAGCGATGGGTCAATAGACCTAACCCCGCAGCTGCCACCCCCCCCGCTGCCACCCCTAAAAGACCGCGATCCACCAGCAATAACCAGTAGTTGGGCAGCACGGCACCCGCAACTCCCAAAACCCCGTAGCACAGAAGGGCCGGAATGAGTATTCGCACTTGACCCTGGCGATCTGCCCACTGCCCCAACAACGGACTAAACACTGCCAGGGTCAAAAAATGCACGCTCACCAAACTGCCGGCCCACTCAGGACTCAGCTGGAGCTGCTCAATCAAGTCGGGCAGCACTGGAGCCAGTACCGCACCCGTCATAACGGTCAACGAACCAGCCCCTAACAATAGGAGCAAAACAGCATCAGACCAAAGGGGAATTGTTTGTTTACTCACAGCTGAACGTACATCAATGGGGAAATAGGGAAAATCCTAGTAAAAATAAGCACAATGACACAAAATACTAAGGGTGTTCGTCTTGACTTGTGCGAAACCACCCAATCTATGCCCGGAGGTACACAGCACCGGATCATCTTAAACCTTGAGTCGTCTCGTTCGGTAGAATGATGTGAAATTTGGCAAGGATTAAGTCAGTTCAGGAACCAGAATAAATCGAAAGTTGGCGATCATTATTAACAGCCTCAGTCGCTCTAAAACCCAACCAAAGAGCGGATTAACATGAACTTCCGCGATCGCGATGGGGCTGAGTATCACCCCTATCACGATCTGATAAAGTCACACTGTCTGTGTCTGAAATACCGTTTTAAGCCTATACTGTTGAGCCATAACAGGTAGGTCATTCATCAAAGTAAGGTTCGGGGAGTTCCTCAAAGTGCAAGTTATTAAAGAGTACGTTGAACGTTGGCACGCAAGTGGGCTCGCCCCAGATGAATACCTGTGCCACAAGAAACAGGGAAATCAGGTTGAGATTGAAGAGGCCACCACTGGCAAACGTCAAACTGTACTGACCTTCTGTACCAACGATGTCCTGGGTTTGGTTCAAAACTCAACGGTTCAGCAGGCAGCCATTGATGCCATCATGCACTACGGCACCTCCAATAGCTCTTGCTCTGTTCTGAGTGGCCGGATTGACCTACATCGCCAGCTCGAAGACGAAATTTCTGCCTTTAAGCATCTGCCCCACACCCAGCTGTTTGTCAACGCTTGGATGGCCATGCAGGCGATGGTCGATGCGTTCTGCCATCTGGCCATTCCAGTGCCGGGTTTTCAGCATACGCGGGAAACACTCATCCTCACGGATGTGCTGAACCACGGCTGCATCATTTCTGCGGTTGTGAATGCTGGAACACGTTCTGGGAAAGTATTTGGCTACAGTCCAGAAGTGCGGGTGAAAGCCTATCGGCACTGCGATGTCGAAGACATGGCCCGCAAATTGAAGCGCTATGCCAAGCCAGACGACCGGATTCTGGTCGTTTCTGATGCCGTATTTTCGATGGATGGCGATATTGCCCCGTTGCCCGACATGATTGAGGTGCTGCAGAACTACGAGGGCAGTGTCCTGCTGATGGATGAAGCCCACGCAAGCGGAGCCCTGGGAGCAACGGGTGGCGGCATCTATGAGCACTTTGGTATTTTGCCTCAGCACGCCATTGAACGCGGCGTGGTACCGCTGATTATGACGACTTTCTCAAAGTTTGCGGCTTCGGCTGGGGCGGCCATCAGTACCCATGTGGCTGAATTTAAGCCCCTGATGAATGTTTCCCCCAGCTCAATCGGCACGATTTCTTTGGCGGCACCGCTGGCAGCAGCAGCATTAGAGAGTATTCGCCAGGTTCGCCAGCACCCTGATTTGGTGCAGCGCTTGCAGGCCAATACCCGCTACCTCAGAACAAGACTGGCCGAATCCGGGTTTACCGCTGTGGGTGAAACCAATGTGGTTCCGGTGCTCCTGCCTCCGGAGTTAAACCCCAAGGAGTTTGGCCGACGGTTACTGAAGGATCACGGAATCTGGGCCTCAGCCATCTGGTTTATTGCTAAGCCCCGGATGCGGATTACGGTCAATGCATTGCACACCCAGGCCGAGATGGATCAACTCGTGGATGCGATGGTCGCCACTCGGGATCTGCTCTATCAACCTTCTTTGACGGCTTAAGCTTCATCTACGGGTGTTTGTGAGCCAGAGAAAACCTGCTTTTAGTCCAGATTCAGCGTCTGGATAAAGGACTGGATGAACCCGAGGACAGGAGGCCGGATTTCGTGGCCCATGTCTAGCTCGTGGTACTGCACATTGCCGCCTGCTTCCAGGATGCGATCGCGGGCAATGTGGGCGGCCTGGAGGGGCACGACTGGATCTTGGCGACCGTGGACAATGAGAACTGGCGGTATGGTTTCACCCAGAGGCTGGAGTTCTGCTGGATGCAGGTAGCCGCTTAAGCTAATTAGGCCAGCAAACGGTAGATGGGTGCCAACATCTAGGGTCATGGCTCCCCCTTGGGAAAAACCTGCTAGCACCGTCCGCGAGATGGGGATGCCAGTCGTTTGCGGCAGGCTGAGTAACCAATCCGTGAGCTGTTGGCGACTGGTTTCCAGTCCCTGGCGTGTAGAGAGGTCATACCACATGAGTCCTTGGGGCACTTGCGGGTGGGGTAAGGGCGCATTTGGAAATAAATATTGGCCATCCGGTAGGTTTAGCATGGGTGCGAGTCCGGCCAAATCTTGGGCATTGGCGCCCCAACCATGCAGCGCCACCAGTAAGCGACTGGCCGCTGCACGGGGCGGATCGGGATAGGCGATCGCGGATAGGGTCAAGGCAGTTCTCCAGGCATTGAGTAGGGGACTGGCCTTATTGTTTCACAGGACTCGATATAGGGAGCTACCAGAAGTGTCATTCCCCTTCTATGCTAGTAAAGGCAAGCGATGGACTGGGATAGGGTTTGTTCGGTTATGACAGGTTTGGCGCTCTTAAGTACCTCAGACAAGACGGGCCTAGTCGAGTTCGCGCGACGACTGGTCACTGAGTTTGACTTCGATATTGTGAGCAGTGGTGGCACCGCTGCGGCGCTGAGTGCAGCCCATATCCCGGTGACGAAGGTTTCGGACTACACAGGTGCCCCTGAAATCTTAGGGGGACGGGTTAAGACCCTGCATCCTCGGATCCACGGGGGAATTCTGGCGCGACGAGACTTGAACAGCGATCGCACCGACTTAGAAACCAATCAGATCCGCCCCATTGATCTGGTTGTGGTCAATCTTTACCCCTTTGAGCAAACCATCGCCGATCAACAGGCTCAGGGGGAGGATAACCTGGCGGCAGCAATTGAGCAAATTGACATTGGCGGGCCAGCGATGTTACGAGCCGCTGCTAAAAACTTTGCCCATGTCACCGTGCTCTGCGATCCAGCGCAATATGCTGACTACCTCAAACATCTGGCGGAACAGGAAGGGCAGGTTTCCTTTGAATTCCGGCGCGACTGTGCCCTGAAGGTCTTTCAGCGTACAGCGGCCTATGACTGGGCGATCGCCCAGTATTTGAACCAGCCGCCGCTGTCCTCAACGGCAGCAGATCAGCCCCTGCCCCAGCAGTTCACCCTGACTGGCACAGCCAAACAGAGCCTGCGCTATGGCGAAAACCCCCACCAAGCCGCCACCTGGTATCAGACTGGCGCTGTCCCCTCCGGCTGGGCCGCTGCTACCCAGCTCCAGGGGAAAGAGCTGAGCTATAACAACCTGGTGGACTTGGAGGCCGCGCGCCAAATCATTGCAGAATTTGCCAGCCCCGCAGATGACCCCGCTGTGGCGATCCTGAAGCACAACAACCCCTGTGGGGTTGCCCAGGCCCCGGATCTCGTGACCGCCTATGAGCGGGCTTTAGCCGCCGATTCCATTTCGGCCTTTGGCGGCATTGTCGCCGTGAATCGCCCCATTGATGCCCCGACGGCGACAGCGCTAACGCAGACTTTTTTGGAATGCGTGGTGGCCCCTGGATGCACTCCGGAAGCGGCCCAAATTTTACAGGCGAAGGCAAAGGTGCGGGTGATGATTTTACCTGATCTGGGCAGCGGCCCCGCCGTCACCCTCAAGGCGATCGCAGGCGGATTTCTGGCGCAAGCGGCGGATGAAGCGCTCACTCCAGTCCAAGACTGGCAGATTGTGACCCAGGCTCAGCCGACCGAAGCCCAGTTGGCCGAGCTGCTGTTTGCCTGGAAGGTTGTGAAGCATATCAAGTCCAATGCCATTGTGGTCACCCGCGATCGCACCACATTAGGGGTCGGGGCAGGTCAAATGAATCGGGTGGGGTCTGTGCAAATTGCTCTGAACCAAGCGGGTGACAGGGCTCAAGGGGCTATCCTGGCCAGCGATGGGTTTTTCCCCTTTGATGATTCGGTGCGCACCGCCGCTGCTGCTGGCATCGCCGCAGTGGTTCAACCCGGGGGCAGCTTGCGCGATCGCGACTCGATTCAGGCCGCAGATGAACTGGGCTTGGTCATGGCCTTGACCCATATGCGTCATTTTTTGCACTGATTCTGCGGATCTATCTGGCCTGTCCTCAAGCCTCGCGCAGAGTCAGGGGATTCATAAACAAACCCGCGATCGCTCTTGGGGCGATCGCGGGTTATAACCTCGAATCAAAGATTCTGTGATCCGTTTTCTAGCTCGCGTATTCTTGGTTCCAAGCTTGCTCTGCATCAGCCAGGGCTTGATCCACGGTTTTCTGCTTCAGCATCGCCGCTTGCAGATTCTCGTACAGCACCTTCTGTAACGCCTTGATATCTTTGAGGGTGGGAATCAGCACCTCTGCGGTTTTCATTTGGGCAGCACTGACCACCCTGGCTTTGTCTACGCCACTGGCATCCGCTGGCATCTCACTGAAGTAGGGGTCACTGAGGGTGGCGGTGGTGGAGGGCAAAACGTTTGCTGCTTTTGCAAAGGTGAGCTGATTTTCGGGATTGGTGACAAAGAGGGCAAATTTAACCGCAGCTTCGGGTTGATCGGTATCTTTCGGGATCACTAGGTTCATGACCGCCACATGCCGCTTGTCAGAGGGGCCAGTAATCTGGGGAGCTGCTGCCGATACCTTGGCAATATCGGGGGCATTGGTGGCAATGGTGTTAAAGAATTCAGGGCTGGAAGACAGGAACGCCGTCTGACCCGACTGATACAGCTCTACCCCGTGCCGGTGGCCCTCGGTGGTCACTTGCGGTGGAATCAGCCCTTGCTGATACAGGTCTGCCCAGTACTGAAATGCCGCTTTCCCGGCTGGCGAATTGAAAGCAGCTCGACCTTGAGCGTCAATCAGCGGTACATCCATCTTCACCAAGGATTCCAGAACTTCCCCGGAGTCATCGGGGACAACGGTCATAAAGAAGGCATACTTATCCGTTTTATCCTGGATGGCTTTAGCGGCGGCGGCCAGCTCGCTGTAGGTGGCAGGGGGGGCCGTCAAGCCAGCTTCTTTGAAGAGGGCATCGTTATAAATGGTGATACTGGAGGTAAGGTACCAGGGAATGCCGAAGCTTTTACCGTTGAGGGTGCTGGCTTTCCAGATGTTGGGCAAATACTGGGCCTGGGTTTCTGGATCTACCTTGTCGTCAAGCTGGAGCCAAGCATTGCGCCCAGCCAGTTGGGCTGCAAAGTCGGGGTTCAAGTTCACAACATCGGGGGCGGTTTTGGATGAGACCGCCGCCAGAATTTTGCTCTGCATCGCCGCCCAGGGCACATCCACCCAGCGGACTTTTACCCCCGGATTCTCGGCCTCAAATGCACCAATCAGCTCATTGAAGTAGTCGGTAAATTTAGGCTGGAGCTGCATCGTCCAAAACTCGATTTCGGCATTGCCTCCGCCCGCTGGATTTTTAGCGGCATCGTTTGGGCTACCCCCACAGCTCGCGAGCCAGCTCAAACACAGTCCAATGAGACCTAAAGCGGCCCACCGTTTCCAATTCCTAAGCCCCATTCTCATGAAATTTGCGATCGCCACTAAATTGGTTGCGCACTCAGCCTGTTCCCCTTGGTTCAACAAGCTGTATTGCTGCCAGGAACTGTATCAGGGTTTGTGGGGAACTGCAATTTTTTGACATGATTTCACAAATATATAAGATCGCAGCCGCGACCCGTGACTCCCTCCAAACCCCGTGATTGACCTGCGCTAAATCACAGCTTTTAGGGGCCTTGATCACAGCGGTATTGAACCCGCTTTCCTAAAGTAGTGACATGGCTGAATGTCAGCGGAGATAAAATCCATGATGAACCTGAAGTCTTTAGCAGCCGTTAGCAGCCTGATCTTGGGGTTAATCAGCATCTCGGCTCCAGCGGCTCAAGCCCAGTTCAACTTTGGCTTTGGCAGTCAGCAGCCCTCCCGGACGCAGCCCCGCGATCGCACTCCGTATCCCAATGATGGGCAGAGACCTACACGCAATCATTCCCCTAACGTTTGGCAGCTTTTTGACGGGCTCCAATCTATCCCTGTCAAACCACGTCAGCCCAAAGCTTCTAGCCCACGCGAAGCGTTTGAGCAGCAGTTTCAGCAGGCTTCTGCCCGGGAAGCCCTACAGCTCTTTGAAGCGTTGCAGGCAGAGGAATACGGTCAACATTTAGGCGTCTCCGTACCGCAGACACCTCCAACCGTCGCAGAGATATCCTGGCGATTGGGACAAATTGCCGCGCAAACAGGTCGCCGTCCCGCCTTCGTGGTGACTGTGGCCTTAGAGCAAGAGGCCCATACCCTGGTCGTTTTACCCAGCAGCCCCAGTACCGCCCGCACCCGTGCGATCGCCTCCACGAACTTCCCCACCGGACTACTGGCCCAAACGCTAGCCAACTCCCCCAATCCCCCGGTTCTCCGGCGGGTGCAGGGCGAAGTATCACGGGAGCGCATCCTCAAAACAGCCCGCGACTTTCGCAAAGCCGTCAGCGATCGCAGTGATCTCGACCGCCAAACCTACCTCAAACCAGCCCAGCAGCTGTATCAGTGGATTGTGGCCGACCTAGAACCCCAGTTCAGGGCCAATAACATTGACACCCTCCTCTTTTCCATGGACGATGGCCTGCGCTCAATTCCCTTCGCCGCCCTCCACGACGGTCGTCAGTTTCTGGCAGAACGCTATAGTACGGCCCTGCTGCCCAGCTTTGGCCTGACCAATACCCAAAGTGCACCTAACTTAGTTCAGCGACCGATGCTAGCTATGGGCGTTGCTAAAAGTACCCAGGGTCTGAGTCCATTGCCCGCCGTTGCCGCTGAAATTGCCACCATTACCGAGCAGCTATGGGCTGGCCCCAGCCGCAGCACCCTCGACGAGCGCTCCACCCTCAGCAATCTCAAAACCTTTTCCCGCGAACAGCGCTTTGGCACACTCCACCTAGCAACCCACGCGATTTTTCAACCCGGTAGCCTGAATAACTCCTACATTCAGTTCTGGGATGGTCAGCTCACCCTACCGCGCCTGCGCCAGCTGGCCCAAGATCTAGAATGGCCTGAGTCGCCCACCTTAGATCTCCTGGTGCTGAGCGCCTGTCAAACGGCCTTGGGCAGCAAGGAAGCTGAACTCGGTTTTGCGGGCACTGCCGTGAATGCCGGGGTTGCTTCCGTGGTTGCGAGTCTGTGGACCGTTGAAGATCAAACCACCCTGGATACCATGACCGGATTCTATCGAGCCTTGCCAACCGCACCCACCAAATCTGTGGCCCTGCAAGAAGCTCAGCGTCGCCTCATGTACCAGACCGTCAACGAGGGATGGGGCGCAGCCCCAGCAACCACAATTCGCCATCCTTACTATTGGGCTGGGTATACTGTCATCGGGAACTGGCACTAGACGAGTCTGGGTTGCCGGACTGGCATTTTAGGCGCAGAAAGACGATCGCGCTCCTGCCAGAGCGATCGCCCCTGAGTTCCGACCCAATCCGGGAAACTGGACTTCCATCTCTGGGACATGGGCGTGATGGCACAGTCAGGGCCACCTGTATGACCCATCCCTACTTCAGACATTTGGGGCTGGGTACATCAGCGGTTGTGATAAAGTAACTTTCCATGGATTGGGATATAGAGAATTGCTCAAAAATTATCGATATTTCTAGCAACGGTGCTGGAGTGACTGCTTAGGCAGGGCATGCTAAGGAAAGCAATGGGGGTGTATAAACACAGGTGAATGCTGAATATCCCCATGATCTTGGAGTCTATGTCAGATCACGAATTACCGCCCACGGCAATGTACTACTGTTCCGCCTATGGACTGGTCATTCAGTCTGAACACCCGCTGTTAGATCCTTTACCCGCAGCGGTCTCGCCCGATGTGGTGGTGCGCTGGTCACCTATCCCGAATGTGCCGCAAGAGTCTCCGGGGGGGGACACGGTGTATGCTCGACTGCCGGGGGTCACGTTTTTAATCCAGGCTGGCACTACGATTACCGTGGATGCTGACACCACGATTGACCTGAGTATTCTTCGCGCCTATATCCTAGGGGCTGCCATGGCCGTCATTCTGCAGCAGCGCGGCTATTTGGTACTCCATGCGAGCTGTGTCGCCATTCAAGACCAGGCGATCGCCTTTATTGGGGCCTCGGGTTGGGGAAAATCCACCCTGGCCTCGGCGTTACATGCCCGTGGCCATACTCTGCTGACGGACGATGTCCTGGCGATCGACATGGCGGGCCATGGCCCGATGGGCATCCCCAGTTTTCCCGAGGTGAAGCTGCTGTCCGACTCAGCGATCGCCATTGACCCCGCTGCCACCCACCAGTCTTTTCTACATTCCCTGAGCAAGAAGCAAATACGCCGACTCGATCAGGGATTTTCTCAGAAACCCGTTCCCCTCCGCCAGCTCTATCTACTTTCAATTGCGGCCCATAACAGCATTGAATCACTGCCGCCGCAGCTGACGTTTACCACCCTATTGCAGCATTCACGGGCCACCAAAACCTTAAGCGATCCGACCTTTCAGGTCGAGCATTTTCGCGCCTGTAGTGAACTGGCGCGGCGCGTGCCGATGGCGCACCTCAAACGCCGCCGCTCCCTGGCACAACTGCCCCAAGTCATGACCCTGATTGAAGAACATCTCGGGGTACTCACCTCACCCCTGCTGCCCTGAGGGTCAGCAGCTAAGGCCATGTCTTACTATTGCTGCCCCCTCACCTTCGATGCCGATGCGATCGCCCACTACGGCGAACAGTTAGGGCTCACCTCACCCGCAGAGACCCTCTACCAAATTGCCGCCGCGATCCGGCTGCATCCCATGTGGCAAGAACTGCCGCAAACCATTTTGATCGTGCGCCCCGAGCCGACCCCAGTTTTAGCTGTCATTGGCACCTTTTCTCCCAAAGCGGTCGCCCAAATTCGCGTTCAGCAGCGCATTATTAATGATGCCTGTCGTCGGTTGCGCTATGTCAACTACAGCCTCGTCACCCAAGCCTGTGAAGCCCTGGCCAGGAAGCTCCAAGCTACACTCAGTGAGGCTCAGCTGAAGCGCTGTCAGTTCCTGGGCATTCCCAGGGGTGGCGTGGTGGTGCTTGGCATCTTAGCCTATCTCCTGGATATCCCTGGCGAGCAGCTCTGTACCGAACTGCTCTGTCCCGAGATGGGCCAGACCGCAGGATTGCTGGTCGTGGTCGATGACTGCGCCCTAAGTGGGGCGCGCTTTGGCCGCATTGTGCGGCAGTACCCTGACCGAGACATCCTCTTCGCGCCCCTGTTTGCCCACCCCCAGCTCCGTCAGTGCATTCTAGAAAAAGAGCCCAAGGTCGTTCATTGTCTGAGCGGCATGGATCTGTACGACCATGGCCCAGGGGTCATGGGACACAGCTATGCTGAGTGGCAGGCCCACAATTTTGCACGATTGGGGGGACGGCGCTACTGGCTGGGACTGCCGGACTACCTGTGTTTCCCCTGGAATGAGCCCGACCATTTACTGTGGAACCCAGTCACAGCTGCGCTGGAGGCGAGCTGGCGCATCATTCCACCCCAATACTGTTTGAAGCACCGCCCCCCAGCCAACCACAAGTCTTTGCCCATCCAGCTGCAGCTGGAAATCCATGGCCCTGTGCAGCCTACCCCCCACATTGTCTTTGGTGAACTAGAGGGTCAGCCCCTGATTGGCAACCTGAAGACGGGCGAGACTTTCGGTCTCTCCGGCTTAGGAGCGGATCTTTGGCAGCTGGTGATCGCGCAAGGCACCCTCGAAACGGCGATCGCCACGGTTGCCCAACAGCATCGCATGGCCCCGGAGCAGGTCAAAATCCACTTTGATGCCTTCCAGCAGCAGTTGATCGAGCACCATATCTTGACGGTCAATCCGGATGCCATCGCCTAGTGCCAGGGCCCAGCTAATATCGGGCTTCGAGTTTTAAGCTGAGGGCATCTGGTGGTGCCAGGGTGACGCCGCGCCGCGATGGCCGCAGCGGGGATGCGTTGGTCAACTGAAACTGTGCGGTTGTCAAGAGCGTCGCTAACACATACTTCATCTCAAAGAGGGCAAAGGCCATGCCCAAACAGCGGCGATTTCCACCGCCAAAGGGAATGAATTCAAACGGGGAAAAGGAGCGCTCTAAAAACCGTTCCGGCACAAATTGCTCAGGCTGGGGATAGAGCTCAGGACGACGGTGTGTGAGGTACACACAGGGCGCGACCCAGGCCCCCGCTGGAAAAGTCTCACCCCGAATGCTGTAGGGTGCCCGCAAAATCCGGGGGAAGGTAATCGGGGCAATGGGGTAAATTCGCAGAGTTTCATTGCAAATGGCACCCAGGTAGGGCAGCCGCCCCAAGGTTTTACCATCCCAAAGATCGGCCTGGGTAGTAAGTTCGGTTACCAGCCGTTCTTGAACGGTGGAATCGCGATGAATCCAGTACAGTGCCCAGCTAATGGCGGAGGCAGTGGTTTCATGGCCAACAAACAGTAAGGTGAGCAGTTCATCCCGCAATTCTGCATCGGTCATGGGCTGGCCTGCTTCATCTCGGGCCGCCAGCATCAGGCTCAGGATATCGGTACGGTCTGGATCCAGCTGCTGCCGTCGCTCGGCAATTTCGCTGTACAAGAGCTGATCGAGCTGCGATCGCTGTCTTAAGAACCGCCCCCAGGGACTCCAAGCTCCTAAATCTTGCTGCAAGTTGGGCAAGAATAGCAAACTTGACCGCAGAGGCGAACCAACCATATCCAGGAGATGGGGCAAGAGCTGTCGGAGGGCAGCATAGCGCGGGCCATCGGTCACCCCAAACACAGCCTTCAAGATCACTTCCAGCGAGATCGCCTGGATTAAGGGTCGGACGGGGCGGGTTTGCCCCACAGTCCAGTCGGCTAGGGCAGCGACGGTAATTTGCTGCATTAGGTCTCCGTAGGCCCGCATTCGTTCCCCATGAAACGGGGGCATGAGCAGCTGCCGCTGCCGCTGGTGACGATCGCCATCCAGCAAAATAATGGAGGTGTTCCCCAACAGCGGGATCAACAGCCGATTGCTTTGGCCGATATCGAAGGTGGCCGGATCCGCAGTAAACACGTCCTGAATGGCTTGGGGGTGACTCAAAAACACAATGGCGCCTAAGTTACCCAGGCGCAGCGTGAAGCGATCGCCATAACGCTGACCACAGCGGTTCATCATCTGTATTGGTTGACTAATCCACTGCATCATCTGCCACAGGGGATGAGAGGGTGGCCCCTCCGGTAGTGTCAGCTTTGTCGTGGGGGGGACAAGGGAAGTCGGCATCCAATCACCTCAGCGAACAATCAAGAAATCCGTACTTATAGTCTAGATAGATTACAAAAGCGTCCCCGGCTCTGCTTGAGACTGCACTAGGATAAAAGCGTTAGCCCAGCATTCTGGAGACGACCCCGAGATGCCCAACCTGAATCGACGGCATATTCTAGCCTCAGGACTGGCCCTGTCCGGAGCACTCTTGAGCCATGGGTTACTGAGGCGATCGCCCCAAACCACTGTTTCGGCCCAGCGCCCGAAGAACACACCGATGCCAGAACGTCAGTTAGGCCGCACCGGACTGTCTGTTCCTATTTTAGGTCTGGGGGGCGCGGGACAGACACCCCTATCAGGTCGCGGTGCTGCGGCAGAAGCCAAGGCGATCGCCCTCATTGAAACAGCACTCACCCTGGGCATCCGCTACTTTGACACCGCCGCCAGCTATGGCCCCAGCGAAGACTATCTAGGCAAAGTCCTGCCCCCACAGCGGGCCAACATACTCCTAGCGAGCAAAACTGCCCGCCGCGATCGCGATGGCGCCTGGCGAGAACTAGAACGCTCTCTGACCCGCCTCAAAACTGACCACCTCGACTTTTGGCAGTTACATCATGTCTCCTTTGCAGCGGATATCGAGCAAATCTTCGCTAAAACTGGGGCCATACAAGCCCTGGAAGAAGCTAAAGCTCAAAAAATCATTCGCTTTGCTGGCATTACCGGCCACCATGAACCCGATATCATTGTTGAAGGCTTAAAGCGCTACCCCTTTGACACCGCACTCATTCCCGTCAATGCCGCCGACCCCCATCACCCTCGGCCTTTCATCCCCGCCGTACTGCCCACCGCCCAGGCAAAGCAGGTGGGCATCATTGCCATGAAAGTCCCCGCCTATGGACGACTGTTTAAACCGGGCATCCTAAACGGCATGTCCGAGGCCATGGGGTATGCCCTGAGTCAAGCGGGCGTTCACTGCTGCATTATTGCCGCCGAAAATCCGAACCAGCTGACTGAGAACGTGCAGGTGGCCCGCAGCCTCACGCCCCTATCCGCAGACGCACTGGCCGACATCGAGGCCCGCACGGCAACCGTCTGGCAAGACAATACCTTTTTCAGGGCCTGGGGTTAGCGGAACAGTTCTAGGGGAGCGGCGTTTGCCCTAAGACTGCACATTCAAAGACCAGTCCCAGTCTGTATAGCTGACCTGATAGCCCCCCTGCATTAAAAACTGTCGCTGATCCGCATCCACATACTGGCTGACAAAGTGGATGAAGGCTGACTCGCGATCGCTCAGGCCCGGAATGGGCGGCGCTGTTGTTTGAGTTTTAACCCAATCTTCCCCAAACCACTTGAACACAGACGAAAGATACACCCGTTGCTTGGCTCGATCGATGCGCAAGTGACGTTCATCTGCCAGGCTCAGCTGGGTTTGTTGCTCAAGCTGCTGATCTAATGTGGAGCCGCGATAGGGCACATTGAGCAGAATCGGACAGCCAATGGAGGCACAGTTCACAGCAAAATGAATTCTCGGTTCGCTGAAGAATGGTCGAATTGTATTGTGTTCAATGTCGTCCAGGGTAACTGCCTGACTCGCCACCTGGAACTTTCGCTGTTTCCAAACCCCAGGAATATCGCGGATGCTCGCCACCGGGTATCGATCAATGATTGAGGCCAGGGTTAAGGCATTGTAGGCATTGATCAAGAAGGCAAGCTGATCCGCCTCTGACCAAGCCTCGTAAGTGGCGGGGCTGACTTGCCCCAGTGACCGATTGAAGGTATCGAGAGGCTGTCGGTTTGCCTTCAGGCCAGCATAGTTCACGAACCCTTGATCATCGACATACTGCGCCAGCACTTCTGCATAGTCCCGGTAGTCCAAGGGTGCCGCTGGGGTCGTAGCGACTACCGCAGCCGAACCATCCGGTGGGTTCGCAGAACCCACAACGGCATTCCCAGAGCAGCCCATGACTCCAATCAGGATGGATAACAAGGCTCCAAGGACGTAAGGTTGATCAGTCATATCGGTTCCTAACAGAATCTGGAATCGGGGCATCCCCTCGGTTCTGATCAAACCGCCCCAACCTGAATCCGTCCTGAGAACGAGGTGAGTTTCTCTAGAGCAGTTGCTTGCTGCGGAAGTCGGGAAGTCGAGAAGTCAGAACAGAAAAACCGGGCATTTGCCCGGTCAGCCACGTTCCCTAGATCTGTGCGGCAAATTGACTAAGGCCCAGTCAGCACCACACCGGGATAATCCCGTTTGGGTGGCCCAATATAGAGCTGCCTCGGACGGTCAATACCATGGGCATCATCCGTCAGCTCAAGCCAGTGGCTCACCCACCCCGCTGTCCGGGCTAGGGCAAAAATAGCGGTAAACATGGTGGTGGGTAGCCCCATCGCCCGCAGCACAATCCCCGAATAAAAATCAACATTTGGATAGAGTTTGCGCTCGATGAAGTATTCATCTTTGAGGGCAATCTCTTCGAGACGCAGCGCAATATCCAAGAGCGGATCATCAATGCCCAGATGTTCCAGGACAGTCTTTGCCATGGTTTGAATGACGCGGGCACGTGGGTCAACGTATTTGTATACCCGATGCCCAAACCCCATCAGCCGGAAGGGGTCTTTTTTATCTTTGGCCCGGGCGATCGCCTTGGGAATATTCTCCACCGTGCCAATTTCCGTCAGCATCCGAATCACCGCTTCATTCGCTCCACCGTGGGCTGGTCCCCAAAGGCTGGCAATCCCAGCCGCAATACAGGCAATGGGGTTAGCTCCCGAAGAGGCGGCCAGCCGGACAGTTGAGGTTGAAGCGTTCTGTTCGTGGTCGGCATGGAGCAGCAAAATTAAATCCATCGCCTTAGCCAAAACCGGATCAACCAGATAGGGTTCACTCGGCACTCCAAACAACATCTGCAAAAAGTTGCCCGCGTAGTCTAAATCATTGCTGGGGTAGCGAATGCGGCGACCAATACTGTAGGTGTAGCTCGCCGCTGCAATCGTCGGTATCTTGGCAATCAGCCGCGTCGCAGCCCGCACACGATGCTCTCGATTTTGCAGGTTAATGTCATCGTGATAAAAGGCGGATAAGGCCCCGATGACACCCACCATGATCGCCATCGGATGCGCATTCCGCTGGAATCCCTGATAAAACTTCAGGACCTGCTCATGCAATAGCGTGTGGTACTTAACGCTGTTTTCAAAGGATTCCGCTTCAGTTGCCGTTGGCAGTTCGCCAAACATGAGGAGGTAGGCAACTTCTAAGAAATGGCTGTGCTCTGCCAGTTGTTCAATAGGATAGCCCCGATACAGCAGCACCCCGGCATCCCCATCAATGTAGGTAATAGCACTTTTACAAGAGGCGGTCGACCGAAACCCAGGGTCAAAGGCCAATAAGCCGTGCGTGCCATACATGTGCTGGATATCAACGGCACTCGGCCCCATCGTTCCACCCTGAACCGGCAAGCAGGCCTCACCATTCGGGTCTTTGATTATCACGCTGTACGCTTGGCGATCGCTCATGCAGACAGCACCTCCTAAGTAGAAATGTAAGTGGACAGGATGGCTAGAACTGCTCAAAATTGTGAGCCAGTCTTTAGTTAGCCTAACCGTACAAAAGCATTTGCGCCGTCTCAAATGTAGAGTAATCAAAACTTTTGACGGTAGCCCATCCAGCAATGGCGGCAAACATTGCGACTACCGCACCCGACTCAATAGCCATACTGCGGTTACCCCCATCAAGATATCCGGGAGCCAAGCTGCCGAGAAGGGAGAGAGCAGGTTCAGGCTCCCCAAACTATCCAACAGAAATGACAAGAAGTAGTAGCCTAAAATAATCAGGACACACAAACCAAAGCCCGTGCTGCTGGTCATGCCCCGCATCCGACTGCCCAGGGCACTGCCAATCAGCCCAAAGAGAATGCTCACTAACGGCAGCGCAAACTGCTGCTGAATATGTAGCTCTGCTTTACGCACCTTTCGCTCATTGCCTCGCGCCGCCATCTGACGTTGGTAAGCTCTCGCATCGGCAATGGACATGTCTTCTAAAGACTGCCGCGGCACGGTCAGCTCCAATGAATCCTGGGGCAAAGCGAGCTGCTGATCCTCAAAAAACAAAACATTCTGGGATGTCCCATCCGCATTAACCACGTAAATTTTGCCATTCTTAAAGTCCCAGCGATTCGTCTGAGCATCCCAGGCAGCAGACTCAGCGGCAATCACCTGGTTCACGTCCGCTTGCGTAAAGTCTAAGATGGTCAGCCCCCGCATGGACTGACCATCGAAGGTTTGGGCGTAAAAAAAACGCCGCACTTCTTTATCCGGGCCATATTCCTGGTAAAAGACGTTTTTTTCCGGGAGCATCAGACTTTGATCGTTGAGCGGTCGCTGCAACAGCACCTTAGACTGATATTGCGTGAAGGGTACCAACGCCTGGTTAAATCCAAACATGAGCCCCGCAACCCCCATGCCAAAGAGGGCAACGGGCAATACAAGTCGCGCTAAGCTAACGCCACAGGCTCGCAGTGCCGTCAGCTCAAAATCGCCAGCGAAGCGCGCCATCGTCAGTAAACTGGCCAGGAGCATCGCCATCGGCAGCGAAAGGCTAAAAAAGCGCGGCACCTGAAGCAGTAAGACTTGCAGCGCAATTGAAAGCGGGAGTTGCGCCGAGGTTACCTCTTGCAACAGCGTGAACAGTGACCCGGCTGAAACGCCGACGACCGAGAAAACACCCACACCAAATACAAACGGCTTCAAGACCTCCAGCAGCACATAGCGGTCTAAGAGCGAGAGCCGAGGCATCCACTGAAAGCGGTTCGTGACCGATACCTGAAGCGTGGCAAGGCGGTGGGGGGTCATCGCTGAAATTCACTGCCGAGATAGTACTGACGCACCAGCGAGTCATTATAGAGTTCTTCTGGGGTTCCCGAAGTCAGAATACGACCCTCTCGCAAAATATAGGCGCGGTCGGTAATGGCTAGGGTTTCTCGAACATTATGATCCGTGATCAGGATGCCAATATTGCGATCGCGTAGACGAGAAATGATCTTCTGAATATCCGCAACTGAGATCGGATCCACCCCGGCAAAGGGTTCATCCAGCAGCAAAAACTGGGGGCCATCAATACCCGCCGCCAAGGCACGAGCAAGTTCAGTGCGACGGCGTTCGCCTCCTGATACCGATAGTCCTGGGGTGGACGCGACCGTTTGTAAGTTGAACTCCTTCAAGAGGTTATGTAAACGCTGGGGCCATTGATGGCGGGGTACCCGCGTTTGTTCCATCGCGAGCAGTAAATTATCCTTAACCGATAGATTTCTAAAAATGCTGGGCTCTTGGGGCAGATAGCTCATGCCCATTTGGGCGCGACGATGCATGGGTAAATTCGTAATATCTTGAGACCCCAGCCAAACCTTACCGCGATCGGGTTTTTCGAGGCCCGTGGCAATGTAAAACGTAGAGGTCTTACCTGCACCATTAGGGCCGAGTAACCCCACAATTTCACCTCGCTTGACCGTGAGCGTCACGTGATTGACGATAGCTCGCTGGCGATAGGACTTACAGACATCTTGCAGCAGAATTTTCAAGGAGGTCGGTTCTCCGGGGTACGTACGGTTGAGGCCAGCCCATGATGAAGTGGCTGGAGAAAAATCACCACAGATGAGTCAGGCCAACAACGTTCAACCTGCGCTCTGCCCCAACTCTAGCCTCGACATAGCGTCCTATCGCATTGAGCCCGGTCAGCAGAATGAATCGAGTTTAGCAAACCAGAGACCCAATCAGGATAGTGCGTGCCAGATGCCAAGGCAGGAACTGTCTGCGATCAAGTACGCCTCTGTAAAAATTCAGCTCTCCCGAGCCCGGCGTGAGTGATTTCTCCGGCATAGGTCATGGGTCGTCCGGCACAATTACAGGCCCACAAAGTCTAGGGATGTACAGAGAGATTACACCTCAGCCAATCCGTAGCAGACCGTTGAAGTTAACTTAACCGGGTTAGAGACTAAGGGCAACATCCTTTTGGCATCGTCTGCTATACCCAGCCGTCAAGGTTAACCCAGATAGCGCAGCGACTGATTTTGGATAACACAAATTCAGCAAGATTGAGAGACTGTACAAAAGAATTTCTCTGAAACTGGCGAATTTCTTTTCCAGACGGGAAGCATAGCAATATAAGCGGAAATCAGTATGGATAGCTTACCTGCACTGAAGTGAGCAACGCACTGAATTAATCAGGATGCAGAAATCCAGCATCTCAGCGTCAAGCCAATTGTCATTAATTCATTTTAATTCTATGGGGGGGGCACTTGTTAGAGGTCATGAAGTTTAATCAATCACCATCGTCATCCCAGGCGAAGCCGCACTCATCCTCCCTGCAAATCGATCGGGTTCCCCCCAAAGCCATGCTCAATTCAAGCCAGCAGCATTCCTCAACGCTGCCATCTCAACCTAAATGTCCCACGGCTGACCCTGCTGACGAGTTAACCAAGATGAAACGAATACAAATCTATGATGCCGATTGGCAACGTTGGGATGAACTCACTGAGCAGCTTAACTGCCAAAATGAGTCTCAAGCTGATGTGTTCCACTGCTTTTTAGAATGGGTAGAATCTCAGCTGCAAATGGCCGTGTCTGGGACAGAGCAAGGCTGTACAGATGAGAACGGCATCGTTTTAACAGGGGAGACCAGTTCTGTTGTCTCCCAGCTTATTTCAGCCATGGCTTCCCTCACCAGCCAGTTTCAGCAACACCAGCAGCAACAGCTCCAAATTACGGAAACCCTAGCCCAACTTCTCCAGGCAGCCACGACGCGCGGCAGTTTGGGGCAGCGCACCGCGCACCAGAAATCAATGGGTCTGTCTAAGAAAGAATCATCTGCTCACACTGCATTTGAGCAGCTCAGCAGTGAAGAACTGAAAAAAAGTCATGCCAAAGGGAGCGCCGAGGAAAAACTGCGTCGCGCTTACCAAGCAATTCTGACCCATAATGAACAGCCTCAGCGCCTGATGGCCGAGAAATGGGCCATCAATCAGAATGCTTTGGCCGAATTAACTGGCTGCAACCGACCTGCGATCAAGGCATTTTTGAAACAGCACCGAGCCGAGATTGAAGCTCACCATCAAAAACATAATCTGCTCCCTCGGCATAACTACGCCCACGGGAAAGTTGGCATCAAGGTTACCGATGTGATTACTTGGTAGATGTCAATCGCTAGTAGATGTGATTACCTAGTAGAGAAAGCATCAGCTAAGTAGGTAGGCGCAATTAAATGTAAGATAGAAAAGGATCCCTCTAGCC
>CAZXWR010000036.1:0-19327 GCA_964644325.1 uncultured bacterium | reverse complement strand
AAACCTTTGCACTTTCATGAAGTTTCCTCCCATTCCTAATGTTGCGGAAATATCTAGGCAGGGGACTAATGCAACAAAGCTCAATTAAGATTTCTGGTGGCAATCAAGGCTAATCTGTTCCTTTTGCCTTAGACATGCACTGCCCATTGATGAGTACATCTATTGTATCTCGCCCGTGAACCTATCCATTCCCGGCATTTTGGGGTCAGCAGAACCTTTCCCTAGCCAGTATTACGCATTCCTGCCGCAATACCGTTGACCGTGAGGAGGGCACCACGCAGTAGTTCCGCTTTGCTCGCAGTTGGGCGTAGGGTTGTGTGGTGTTGACGGAGTCGTTTGAGAAGCGACACCTGCAAGAAATTTAAGGGCACGATTGTGCCATTTCGGAGCTGAACCGATCGCTGGAGTGCAACGTCTCCATCCAGGAGGCGATTATGGCCGCTGATTTTTAGAACTAAATCACGAGTGAGGTAATATTCCTGGGCAACCTGCTCATACAAGCGCTGAAATCGTTCAATATCCGCTGGATCGCTCAGCTGCTCAACATAGTGATGGGCAATTTGTAAATCCACCTTAGACAATGTCATTTCCACCTTAGAAATGACCATCTTGAAGAAGGGCCACTTGTAGTAGAAATAGCGCAGTAGCGATAGATGGTCAGCTTCATTGGTATTCAGAAAGTCTTGGAGTGCGGTTCCAACCCCGTACCAGGCTGGCAGTAAAAAACGACTTTGAGTCCAGCTAAAGACCCAGGGAATTGCCCTGAGGCCGTCGATGCTTTTTTTCTTAGGTTGTCCGTCGGGTTGATTCGGGCGTCTGGCTGAACGAGAGCTAATCTGGAGCTGACTAATTTCCTGGATTGGGGTGACCTGATGGAAGAAATCGACAAACCCTTCTTGCTCGTACACTAAGGCCCGATACTGCTCACGCGATCGCGTTGAGAGTCTTTCCATGATGTCGTGCCAGGGCTCGATATTGTCCATGGTTGAATGGAGCAGACTGGCCTGAATCACTGCGGTGGTAATTGTTTCCAGGTTATAGAGGGCGAGTTCCGGTAACGCATACTTAGATGCAACCACTTCACCCTGCTCTGTAATCTTGATGCGGCCATTAATGCTGTTACCGGGCTGGGCCAAAATTGCCTCGTAGGCAGGGCCACCGCCTCGACCGACTGACCCACCTCGACCGTGGAAAATACGCAGGTCAACATCGTAACGCGCTGCCGTGGCTTTGAGACTTTGCTGGGCTTTATAGATTTCCCAGTTACTGCTTAAAAAGCCAGAGTCTTTGTTGCTATCTGAGTAACCCAGCATCACTTCCTGCAGGGCGATCGCAGGCATGCTAGGCGTCTGCGTCTCATCAGATTCGGACGCGATACCTGAGTCAGCCCCAGTTCCCAGCCCCGCAACAGGCGCAGAACTCGACAATAAATACTGCCGATACATCGGCAGCTCAAATAGCTGAGTCATTACCTTCGGCGCCCGCTTCAGGTCATCCACTGTCTCGAAGAGGGGCACAACGTGGAGCGTTCCCATCCCTGTCGCCGGGTCATAGAGACCCGCTTCTTTCGCCAGCAGCAGCACTTCTAGCAGGTCACTAGCATCATGGCTCATGCTGATCACATAGGTGCGACAAATGTTTGGCCCAAACTCTTCTTGGAGCTGTCGCACCATGCGAAAGGTTTCAATCGTTTCTTTGGTCTGTTTAGAAAATGGAAGCTCTGGCGGAATAAAAGGACGCCGGGTTTGCAGCTCAGTTGCGAGCCAGAGCGATCGCTCTTCTTCTGTCAGGTCATTGTAGGGCTTGTGCAAGACCTGGAGGTACTGCACAATTTCATTGATTGCATCTGAGTGCCGACTGCTTTCCTGCCGAATATCAAGCTCCACCAGGTTAAAGCCAAAAATCTCTACCTGGCAGATCAGGGAATCCAGTTCTCGACAGGTTAAGCCCGTAGTCTTCAGATTTTGCTGAATTAAACGAAGCTCGTTCAAAAACTCGCGTTCTGATGGATAGAAGGTGAGCTGCTGCCCATCGGTAGCAGCGGACTGCGTGGCGGCCAGGTGATGCGTGGGCGCTGTTTGAATATGGTTGCGATTACAGGTATTTTCGAGACGTTCCAGAATGTAGGAGAGCTTGAGCCGATAGGGCTCTTGGCGAAAGCGAATCGCCAAACGATTGTAAACATCTGGCATCCGCAGCTGATCTTGCTCCAAAGATTCCAGCAGGCCAGGTAAAACCTCGCTCCAGTGCATTGAGAGGCTCAGGAGGGTGACTAACTTCTGCACAGAAGCAATATATTTTTGTAAAACCAAGTTCCGCTGATAGGATGCCGTCTGCCAAGTAATTTCTGGCGTCACTGAAGGGTTGCCATCACGGTCAGCTCCCACCCATGAACCAAAGCGACAAAAGGTATAGTGGGGCGGTTGAAGGTGCGGAAACGATTGCTGGAGCGACTGGGTTAACCGTTGATAGAGCTGTGGAATCGCGTCAAAAATTACCTCCTTAAAGTAGTGCAAACTATATTCCACCTCGTCCATCACGGTGGGTTTGAACTGATGCAGTTCATCGGTGCGCCACCAGAACCGAATCTCTTCCATTAACTCGGTTTGCAGAGCTTCCACTTCCCAAGAAGGCCGCATCTTTGCCGCAACTCCGGCTTCTACAGTATCTAAGCGGCCTAAAATTTTGGCGATGCGGCGCTGTTTATCGCGGATGGTTTGGCGCACAATTTCGGTGGGGTGCGCCGTGAACACCAGCTTGACATCCAGAACATTCAGCAGGGATTGGATTAATCCGGGGGGCATATTGAGCTTTTTCAGCCGCGGAAAGAGCCATGAGAACGTGCCAATCGTTTTTTTCAAGGCTGTACCTTCGTAGAGGCTACTTTCAACCCGCTCCTTGTGACCACTCCGGGAGTCTGCATAGTAGAGCGAGGTTGCTGCAACACGATGTAGCTGTGCTTCAGGGTGGGGGCCAGTTGATTCTAATGGGGTATGGAACGCCTGGGGGTATGCATCCGGGCTATGGGTGCGCAGAATGCTGTCTTCTTGCTCGTAGTGCTGCTCGACGGTGTTAATGAGCTGGAAATAAAGGGCAAATGCCCGCGCAGCCCGTAACGATTCCTTCAGCTCTAGGTTTTCAACAACGTTGAGCACTTCGGTTTGGGTGCGAGTTTGGGCCTGCCCTTCAGGAGAGCATAGGGCGCGCAGCTGCTGGAGTAAATCAACCAGTTCTTGACCGCACTCTTCTTGCAGCACTGCCTCCAATAATTCTTCAATTACTTTGAGTCGATGTTGCAGGAGCAAATCGATGCTGGTGTCTGGCAAAAGCTCTGCTTCAGAACGGTTAAGGGTAGAACTCATATCAAGGTGATTCACTTAGCCCAGCAGGGTTGTCTTTTGATAATTCTATGGGTTCAACTCTCAATCTTCCAACCCGAAAGCTATGAATGTTGAGATGCCCAACAATAAGTGGCGCTAAAAGTTTGCCGCTCTTTGAGCATGTTACTGCCTAGAGGATAGGCGGGTTCTGTACCGCAGGACACGGTCTCGCTAAATCGGGCAGTCGTTCACCCTGGAATGCCTGTTCACTGAGCTGACCGAGCAGATCGCCGAATCGTTGCCCGTAGGCAAGCGCTGTGAGCCCCAGCAGGACAGGCCCAACCCAGACACTTAAACTGATTTCTAGCAGGGTTGGTGAGATGGAAGCAGGGGGTTGTGTCATAGCGGTCTGGCGTTTAGGTTTTGCCCAAGGCATCCTGTGGTAAAGCAGCATTCTGTAAAAAAGAAGTCCATTGCCGAAGCAGGTGAAGCTAGTTTTCGTGGCTGAGTGCCCATTGCTTAGCCCAGTGTAGGCGCTGCTGCACGGCTTCGAGGGTGGCAGCTTCACTGTAGAGGCGCAGTACGGGTTCGGTGCCGCTAAAGCGAATCAGGAGCCAGCTGTTATCTGCGAGCCTAAACTTGAACCCATCCTGGTCGGAGACAGACTGGACGGGAATATCGAGGATTGCGGTGGGGGGTTGTTTGGTCAGTTCTTCGATGAGCCGCTGTTTGGTGGCATCGCTGGAGAGGGCTAAGTCAATGCGATCGTAAGCGCTGGTATAACCGGTCTGCTGCTGGAGGTCATGATATTGCTGGCTGAGATCTTCTCCGCTCAGGGCGATCGCCTCAAGGACATAGAGGGCTGATAGCAGGGCATCTCGTTCTGGGATATGGGTGCCGTAGCCAATGCCGCCGGACTCTTCACCGCCCAACAAGACGGCTCCAGACTGGAGCATGCGATCGGCAATGTACTTGTAGCCGATGGGGGTTTCAAAAACTGGCAGGTTATGAAGCTGGGCAACTTTGGGGATTAGGTCTAAGCCGCTCACGGTTTTGATGACCTCTCCGGTCATGCCGCGCCGCTGTGCTAAATGATGGATCAAGATCGGAATCAATACCTGGGAACTCAGGAACTGACCCGCGCCGTCCATGGCTGCAATGCGATCGCCGTCGCCATCAAAGATAAATCCAACGGTGACGCCCTCAGTATGGGTTCTGCTCTGGATGGTTTGGGTTAACGCTTGCAGGTATTTGGGCAGCGGCTCAGGTGCGCCCCCGCCAAACAGGGGGTCGCGCTCAGAATTCAATTCATGGACTGGTGCGGCCAGCACTTTCTCT
Organism: uncultured bacterium; assembly: GCA_964644325.1. Classification (GTDB taxonomy): domain Bacteria; phylum Cyanobacteriota; class Cyanobacteriia; order Thermosynechococcales; family Thermosynechococcaceae; genus CAZXWR01. Next base: position 14,669 of record CAZXWR010000036.1, on the reverse strand, counting down.
AAGCCGTGGGATGAAGCCCCGTGCATTGCATCGGCGTAAACTGTCAAGTTTTTTTGGGCGATCGCATCTTGAATCACGCTCAAGTTAACCTTCGTGCGCAACACGCGACAGTAATCCGGCCAGGGGTCAAAGTGTTGCAGGGTACCCGGAGTTGCACTGGGCACTGGTGTGCCAGCATCTAGCAGCGCCTGGATGGCCTGGGTGACCGGGGGGGGGACCGAACCGCCAAACGCCCCCTTCACTTTTAGGCCAGAGTAGGCCGCTGGATTGTGGCTCGCTGTAATGACTAACGCTCCGAGCGCCTGATGTTGCTTTGCAGCCCAGCTTAAGGCTGGAGTCGGCGCATAGGTCTCTGCCAGCATGACATCGTAGCCCGCTTGCTGAACGGCCAAGGCAGTAGCCGCTGCAAATTCTTCTGAAAGAAAGCGCCGATCGTACCCCACCATAACCAAGCGGTTTGCGGCCTGGTCACGGTAGGTTTGCTCGAGGATATGAGCGGCTACCGCTGCAACGCGCCCGAGGCGTTCAAAGGTAAAGTCGGCGGCGATAATACCACGCCAGCCGTCCGTCCCAAAGGTAATGGGGTTGGGTGTGAGAGGGGGAGTGAAGGCAGAGCTCATAGATTCAGCAGACCTTAGGGCTATGGAAATGGATGGGGTGGATATACCGTGGCTATAACCATGCTATGGCTACAACCATCGGCCAATTTGCTGCATCCGTCAAGCAGACTCAATACCGCTCAGTTAACTGACCTGTCTGTGTTTCCACGCCAGAGGGACTGGCCTAATTTCTGGCCTGTGATGGAAACGGTAGACCTTATTCTGCACATCCAGGGCCAATTTTTCACAAAGAACTATTAAGGGTTCGTTTATGATTGTGGGCAAGCAGTACAGAGAGGTTTTTATTGTGAGTCTGCAACAGGACGCGATCGCACCCCATGGCGGTGTATTGATCAATCGGATTGCCACGGAAGAACAGCGCCAGGGTTTTCTCGCCCAAGCCGATACGCTACCACGCGTGCAGCTCGATGCACGAGCCGTATCGGATTTAGAAATGATCGCCATTGGTGGCTTCAGCCCACTGACGGGTTTCATGACCCAAGAAGACTATGAGCCCGTGGTCAATACTATGCACTTGGCGAACGGCTTACCCTGGTCGATTCCGGTCACCCTATCTGTCACTGAGGAAGTGGCACAGCCGCTACAGATTGGCAGCCTAGTGCGCCTGGATGACCCCAGCGGGGCATTTGTTGGCGTTTTAGAACTGACCCAGAAATATACCTACGATAAAAACCACGAAGCCCTGAAGGTCTATCTCACCAACGAAGCTCAGCATCCTGGGGTTAAAGTCGTTTACGACCAAGGTGCCGTGAATTTAGCTGGCCCTATCTGGCTGCTGACCCGGCAGGCGCACCCCCTCTTCCCCAAATATCAAATTGACCCGGCGGACTCCCGCGCCCTTTTCCGGGATAAAGGCTGGAAGACGATTGTGGGTTTTCAAACCCGCAATCCCATTCACCGCGCCCATGAGTACATCCAAAAGTGCGCCTTAGAAACGGTGGATGGGCTATTTTTACATCCCCTGGTTGGTGCGACTAAAAGCGATGACATTCCTGCTGATGTGCGAATGCGCTGCTATGAAGTGCTCCTCGAAAAGTATTTCCCGCAAGATCGCGTCATCCTAGCCATCAACCCAGCCGCGATGCGCTATGCCGGACCTCGGGAAGCGATCTTCCATGCGCTGGTGCGCAAAAACTATGGCTGCACCCACTTTATCGTGGGACGGGATCATGCGGGTGTGGGCAACTACTACGGAACCTACGATGCCCAGCATATCTTTGAAGAGCTGGATGCGGCAGCTCTGGGTATTCAGCCCATGAAGTTTGAGCATGCATTCTTCTGTACTCGAACCGAGGGTATGGCCACATCAAAGACCAGCCCCAGCTTACCGGAGGAGCGCATTCATTTGTCCGGCACCAAGGTGCGGGAGATGTTGCGCCGGGGAGAGTTGCCACCGCCGCAGTTCTCCCGGCCTGAAGTGGCAACCTTACTGGCAGAATCCATGCGGGTTCCGGTCGAAAGCTAGGTCGCTGACGATGTAACCCAAGGCTGCTAATTTAGGCCACATAGCGGAGCGGTGGAGAGCAATCTTCATCGCTTTTTTGTTCTAAGTTATCCGTCCCATAGCTTGGGGAGAGAATCAAAAGCCTCACTCAAACCTGTGTCAGACCCTTCTGGCGTAGGATACAGGGGCAAGGGAACGGGTTTACACCTTGTTTTAGGCCGTCAAACAAGATGAACTATGGCGATTTCTCGGCGTAATTTTATAGAGCGGTCTGGTGTATTGGCAACCGGACTATGGGCCAGTAACCTCCTGCCTACGCCGCTCATCCATCGATCTCGGCAGGTTTTGGCCCAGCCTACGCGTCGAAAACTGGCGCTATTGGTGGGTCTTAACCAGTACGCCCGCTCTGCAAAAATACCGCCCCTGAAGGGCTGTGTGACCGATGTTGAACTCCACCGCGAGCTGTTGATCCATCGATTTGGATTTAATCCGAGCGACATTTTGACCTTGACGGACGACCAAGCGACCCGGAGCAACATTGAAACCGCATTCATCACCCATCTGCTAGAGCAGGTGAAAGGCAATGATGTGGTTGCGTTTTTGTTCAGTGGCTATGGCTGCTTAGCAGCAAACAAGACAGCAGTAGAGAGCAGTAGCCCAGGCGCTTCCTTGGGAGAACAGCAAGTCTTACTTCCTAGCGATGTTTGGGTGCCCAGTCGGGAACAGGAAACGCCGCCTCTTTTTAATGGCATCTATGAAGATACCCTCCTGCTCCTGTTGCGATCGCTCCTGAGCAACCAAATCATTACGGTGTTGGATGTAGGGCGACAGCCGACCCTGCCGCCCCGCGGTCAGCGGATTCGTGAACGGGCCTTGCCGATTCAAACGGCCAAAGACCTGACAACCGCAGAGCTGGCGTTCCAAGATCGATTGTTACGACAAACGCAGCTGACCCGCGATCAGCTTCAGGTGCAACGACAGTCCAATCAAACCCCCGGACTTGTCCTCACGGCAACGGGTAAAACAGAAACAGCGGTTGAGTTAGATCTGTCTGATTATTCGGCAGGGTTATTCTCCTTGGCTCTGACTCAGCAGCTCTGGACGGCGACCCCGGCCACAACAATTACGATTCAGCTGGGGCGGGTGTCTAACCAAATGGCTGCCTTGGCAGGACTAGGGCTCCAGCCCAGCATCCGGGGTCAACAGAGTTTTGGAACTCTCCCCTGGGAAACCGATGCCCGCCCGTTAGTTCCTGGAATTGGGGTGATCACTTCCACCGATCGTCGGGGACAAACAGCCAAGCTTTGGCTGGGCGGGCTACCCGCATTTTTATTGGAGGTCTATCAGCCCACCAGCTGCTTGCAAGCGATTCCCTTTCAGACTGCCGCTAGTACCCTGGTGGCAGCACGGCTGACAGCTGAGCCGAAACGGGAGTCCACCGCTGAACAGCCTGAAGTGGCCATCAAGCCCCAGCAGTCTGCACCGAGTAGTGACTTACCGTCCCCATCCGCAACGGGGACTGTTCCCCTTGAAGCTGCCCCCCAGCCCGAGACGGCTGCCCCAACCATTGAACCTTTGCCAGCAGAACCGGGGGACATTCTGTCTGCTCAGCGTTCTGCCCCTCTGGAGAATCGGTTGGGTGATGAACTGGGGCTTCCAGCAATGGCACACCCCGAGAGGACATTGCTTCAGCTTCGTTCCTACCGCGGCTGGAGTGGTATGGGTCAACATCTGAACGGGCCAATCCTGCAAGAAGGTTTGCTACTTCAGGAAATGGTGCGGGTACTGCCGAAGCAAGTCCCGTTGCGTCTGGCCTTGGCCGCAAATCTGGATCGGGTGGAGCGGGTTGATGCCACGAGTCTGTTCTCCCTTGAGAAGGAGAGTATTCAGCTGGTCGGTTCCCAGCAGCCAGCAGACTATCTATTTATCAAGGTACTGGATTCACCGAATGCCCCCTCTGCACCTGCAACGCCGGAAACCTTAAAGACGGCTAAAACAACTGCCGCCAAACCCCGGTATGGATTGGCCTACCTGAATGGAGATCTGTTACCCGCGACCTTGGGCGATCGCGGTGAAGTGGTCAAGCTAGCCATCCAGCGGCTTGTCCCGATGTTTCGTACCCTCAGAGCCGCAAAACTCTTGAACTTAACGGTCAACGACTTTTCGAGTGAGTTACAGGTCAGCGCTACCCTGGAGCAGGTTGTTGGGGAGTCGCCTGTCGCTTTGAGCCGTCGCCAAACCCCCAGCACGCCAACACCCGCAACAGATGAAGCAGAAGCAGCTGCCTCAATCTCGAAAACGGATAAAACTGGTCAGCTGCTATCCCTCAGTAGCCGAACGGCTGTTCAATACCGCATTACCAACTGGAATCCATGGCCCGTTTACATCTTAATTTTGGGGCTAGACAGCGATACAACTTTTTTCGCCAGCTATATTACTGAGGCTAATCCGAGTAGTGCCGATCGCAAGCCAACCCTCAAACCCTATATCATTCAGCCTGGTAGCACATTGTTGCTGCCCTCTGCTGAGGCTCCCTGGAGCGTGCGGGCACCTGGGGGACTCAGTCGCACCTTCGTGATTATCAGCCCCCAGCCCTTGCGGCAAACAACCAGTGCCCTCCAAAATCGCTTGCGTTCCACGGCCAGCAGTACAACAGGGGCGATCGCCTTTTTTAGCGATCCGCTGCCGGTGATTGAATCCCTGATGACCGACCTCCAGACCAACAGCCAGCCCCTGCTCCCCGATCTAGAGCGGTCTGACGCCAAGACTTGGGCGCTGAGCACCCAGGCTTGGGCTACCCTGCCATTTCTGTATGAAGTCAGCTAACTGAGGTCTGCTAAAGCTCATGCTTTGAACGCGGTCATGACTGGGAGGAAGTCAGCTGATTGTATAAAATCCAGCTTCTGTACAGACCCCCTGCACGAGACAGTCCCATGGATCCTGGGGCAGAACTGAAACAAAGCTAGATTCAAAAACTAAACAAATCGCAGGTACCGCACACCAGTCCGGCTGACGCAGCAGCCGATCATAGTAGCCGCCGCCATAGCCCAGCCGGATCCCTTGGCGATCGCAGGCCACAGCGGGAACCAGGATTAAATCCACCGCAGCCGCAGTGAGCACAGGTAAATCCGGTCGCGGTTCAGGGATGCCGTAGGCTCCTGACTCCAGCTGTCCTGCCCTAGCAGGCTCCCACCGATGCCAGACCAAGGTCTTTCCCTCACATCGCGGCAGTCCCCAAGTTTTTGTAACGCAGCTGGAATCAGCGTGCCATAAATAACGGAGGTCAGGCTCTTGCCGGATGCTCTGGTAGGTGAGCACGGTCCTTGCCCTTTGGTATGGCTCGACCTGCTGAAGATGGCCACAAAGCTGCTGACTTTTGTACTGCCAGTCGGCGATCGCAAGGGACTGGCGTTCCTGTAGAAAACGCTGGCGTAAGCTGGACTTGGCTACATCCTCAGCCATGAATGCGCTACTGCACTGAAAAGCAAACCGACAGACCCTGCGTTGAACCTAGGCAAACTGAACCGTAACCCAGAACAGACCATCCACCAGAAGCGTACTCAAAACGGCCCCAGAGAAAGTCCACCAGTGAAGTGCCTGTGGAACACCCTGCCGAAATGCAGCGCTAACCAGGGGCAATAGACCGCTAACGCAGAGCACCAGCACCAACGCCAACGCCCAGCCCACACCCCAAGGCGTTTGCATCTGCTGCAGCGCCGATTGCAGAATGGGGAAAGTTCCCTCCAGGTCAACCATCATCACCTGTCGCCAGTAGGGAATTAACCCCACGATGTAAAAGTAAAGATCTGTGATCGCTGTACCAAACAGTGAGCCTAGATAGAAAAACGCACCCACTGGATACCGCTGGCGCAAGATGGCCCAAACGGCAACGGGCAACCCAATGGCCTCAATAGGCAGGTGAAGTAAGGGTTCCCACCGGAACCAGCCCCAGTAAATCGACCCAGCCAACCAGCTCCAGGCAAACCCCAACACCATGTCGCCCAACAGCGTTCGGGAGGCATGGCGCGTTAAAAATTGCCCCAGCCCAATCCAGCCAAAGGTCAACACCAAGCTCACCAAGGGCCAATGTCGCACCAGCGGCGCTTCAAAGAAAACCGGAATGGAAACTAAAAACGCTGCTAGCCCAAAATAACGCCAGCTGAGAACGGATCCGAGTGAGATCGCAGACCGGGAAAAAGCATCGCGCCGAGTGGCAGGAGCTGTTGATAAAGACAGGGGGCTAAATACTGACAAAATTGACTGAGAATATTGTGTACCAATGTAACGATAGCATAAGCATATCCCCCTCGGGGGCATTCTTAAGGTCCATTTAGGAATGTCAAAGCTGCTGCCGTCAGAGGACTTGGGCGGACTGATCGGTGAGCCAGCGCTTCATGGACGACCATATGGATCATTGTCTACAGCAAGCGGCAGGAGTAACGGTATACTCTTTGGGCGTTATCTTTGACAGGCACCATGAAGCAGGGGTTGTGTCTTTAGAAAACAGGCAGCGACGTCAGCAAGAGGGTATCTGTGTCTAATCGGGCTTGGGGGTCAACCCCTGAAGTCTTCCAGCCGACTGAACAGTGTTGTCTTGTTGCGTAATATCATTGCAGTTTCTACAGCTAAATGAATGGAGACCTGGATTCAAGCCTTTATTTTGGGCATTGTACAGGGCATTACTGAGTTTTTGCCCATTAGCAGCACGGCGCATCTGCTGGTGTTTACCAAGGCATTAGGCTGGTCACTCCTGGGTGAAAAGTACTTTGTAGACGCCATTCAATTTGGCAGTGTGCTTGCAGTGCTCATCTACTTTTGGGTCGATGTCCGCCAGGTTTTGTCGGGGGGATGGATTGCCCTTCGCAAGCAGGATTGGCACCGGGAAGAATGGAAGATTTTGGTGGGCATCGCGGTGGGCACCTGTCCCGCACTTCTGGGAGGATTGGCTTTCAAGACGCTTTTGCCTGAGTCCACCCAGCTGTTTCTAGAGGGTGCATTGGTCATTGCCCTGGCTTCAATTCTGATGGCCACTTTATTGGGGCTGGCCGAAAAGTATGGTGCTCGTCAGCGCGGATTTGACCGCCTCGAAATTCGAGATGGCATCATTGTGGGTCTGGGCCAAATGCTGGCGCTGATTCCTGGGGTTTCGCGGTCTGGTTCTACGATCACAACAGCGCTTTTTCTGGGTTTAGAGCGGCAAACCGCAGCCCGATTTTCGTTCTTACTGGGGCTACCGACCCTGGCGATCGCCACGCTGTATCAAGCGAGAGAGGTGGTGAATCACCCCGAAGTCGTGGGGGCGTTGCTGGTGGGCATTATTTCCACCTTTATCTTTTCCTATCTTTCCATTGCCTGGCTGCTCAAATTTTTGCAGCAGCGGGATACCTGGGTCTTCGTCTGGTATCGTCTGGCTTTTGGACTATCGATTTTAGGCGCGATCGCATTTCGGTTCCTGTCCGTGAGTTGAGGGGCAAGAATCCACAAGCATCCATCAGAGTATGACCCATCTGCCAAAATAGGGAGAGGGAACTGCCCTGGTTTTATGAGATGAGTCCCAATGAGTGAGCGTACTATCAGTCCGGCCCGCATTAGCCAGGTGCTGCCCGATTCCATTGCAGCAGAGATTGGCATTGAGCCAGGCGATGCCTTGGTCGCCATTAACGGGGCCCCGATTCGTGACCTGATTGACTACCAGTTTCTCTGTGCGGATGAGTACCTGGAACTGGAATTGCTGGATGCAGCGGGCGATCGCCATACCCTGGAAATCGAAAAGGACTACGACGAAAATCTGGGCCTTGAGTTTGAAACTGCTCTCTTTGATGGTCTGATCCAGTGCAATAACCGCTGTCCCTTTTGCTTCATCGACCAGCAACCCCCCGGCAAGCGTGAGAGCCTCTACCTCAAAGACGACGACTATCGCCTCAGCTTTCTCTACGGCAGCTACCTGACCCTCACTAACCTCAGCGATCGCGAATGGCAGCGCATCGAGCAGATGCGGCTCTCTCCCCTGTACGTTTCAGTGCATGCCACCGAACCTGATCTGCGGATCCGACTCCTCAAAAATCCACGGGCCGGACGTATCCTTGAACAACTGCACTGGTTTCAAGAACGAGGTTTACAAATTCATGCCCAGGTGGTGCTATGCCCTGGCCTCAATGATGGCGTCCATCTTGAGCAAACCCTAACTGATTTGGCTCAGTTTCATACTGGCCCAATTCCTACTGTGGCTTCCGTTGCCGTAGTGCCCGTGGGTCTGACGCGCTTTCGCCCCGACACCCAGGACGTGATTCCGGTTACCCCGGCCAAAGCCAACGAAATTATTGATCAGGTACAGTCTCGCCAGACCCAGTTTCAACAGCGATTTAACTCGACGTTTGTCTGGCTGGCCGATGAATGGTTCCTGATTGCCCGCCGGGAGTTGCCCCCCCCAGGCCACTATGAATCCTATCCTCAGATTGACAATGGGGTGGGGTCTATTCGGCTGTTCCTGAGCCAGTTTACGGCAGCCGCGCGATCGCTCCCCCCCCAAATCACCCCGCCGCGTCGCCTGACCTGGGTCGTGGGCAACACCGTAGAGCAAGCTTTCCAACCGATCCTCGCGACCTTAAACCAAGTGGCGGGCCTGACCCTAGAAATGGCAGCAATCCGCAGCGACTACTGGGGCCAATCTATGACCGTGACAGGGTTACTGACGGGCCACGATCTGCTGCACTTTCTCAAGCATCAGGATCTTGGAGATGGACTTCTGATTCCTACCCTCATGCTGAAACACGGTACGACCCAGTTCTTGGACGACTTGACCGTGGCGCAGGTGGCAGACGAGTTAGGCACTCCCATTTACCAGGTGGGCGGTGGCCCCAGCGATCTGATTCAAGTTTGTCTGGAGGCCCAGCCTCAGAAACACCCCCTAGGCTCGGCCTAGCTGAGTGCCCCGCTCGCCCAGAGACCTGAGACTGTCCTAGCCCAGAAGCCCTCACAGCTTCCAGAGCCTCGGAATGGCAGCGCTCAGCAGGAACTAGACCCCAATCCCGAGTCTGCCTGCCAAACTAGGCGTCAAGGGCATCAGGATCGCAATCATCAAAAAGAGGGCAACGAGGGCTAAAGCGGCGCGCGCATCATCAGGCTCCGAGAGTTCATTGAGGCTAGGGCGCTCCAGGTCACGCTGCAAAATTAGGATGATCGCTGCCCAATAGAGGGCTAACGGATTGACCAAAGAAGCAATCCCCAGAAAAATCAGGGTCACAAAGGTGGTACGGCCTGCCACCTTCCGACCATACACAGCTTGGACAACCCGGCCACCGTCGAGCTGTCCGGCGGGCATTAAATTTAACGCCGTAATCACCAGCCCGACCCAGCCCACAATCACCAAGGGATGAACTGCAATCAGTTCAGCCTGGAGCGATTCTCCTAAAACCGTTCTTGCCAGAGTGCCCACTAAAATCGAACCCTGAAAAAATAGGGGTGAAATTTTGAACAGGCTCTCGGGTGTGGTGATCACAAATCCCACCAGCAGAACCAACAACGAGTAAATCCCGCCAGCCGCTGGCCCCGCAAAGGCCACATCAAACAGTACCTTTCGGCTGGGAATCAGCGATTCAAACCGATTCAGTGCCCCAAAAGACCCAATCTGCAATGCTGGCAGAAAGAACGGCCAGCTAAACTTAACCCCATGGCGATTGGCCATGACCTGATGCCCAACTTCATGAACGACGAGCACGCTGAGTAGCCCAAGAGCCATGGGCAACACCTCAGAGAGTCGCGACCAGTTTTGAAACAGATCAAATTCCAGCAAAAATCCCACGGTCGTACAGCAGGTCACGAACGTGCCCAATAGCAGCGAAACTGCCAGCAGTTTCTGGGGCCAACCCAGGGGCTTCGGATCATTGCGGCTCGGCAGCACAATCACCACAGGCCGGGCCTCTTGGTTCTGAACTAAAAATAAGCGGTAGCGATTGTCAAGGGCTGCTGTGAGCTTCTGGTTCAGCATGTCCCAGGCTGCCTCGGACTCCGATCGCAAGTTCCCTTTGAAGATGACGCCATCCTGGTAGGGAATCACTTCTGTGGCAAAAAAGGTGTCAATGCTGAAGATACCCTGGAGCTGTTTTAAGTCCTCCGCTGGGATCGGGTGAGGGCCATCTTCTTCTGATGCCGCAACCTCAGCTCCGTCGCCGTTCGCTGACAGTTGCTCTGTCTCAGGGCGATCGCCTGGATCAATTTCCGGGTTGCTCGAAGGGCGAGTCACTGCTGGGGGCGGCATTTTACTGGCCAGCGTACGCAATTGGCGACCGAGGGCGATGTAGACCAACACTGAACCCACAAGCAAAAATAGAATGCTGGCTAAATTAATCGCGACCCCTAAACTCATCAAACCGAATAGGAGTAGCCAAGGTGTCATCAATACGACAGACTGCAACCAGGCCAAAAGCCCTAGCTTGCCCAGGGGCCGCGCCCGGTAAAAGCCCCAACCTAATATCCCAACCGCAGCCAGCAAAATAATATTCGTCGTGATATCAGTCATGGTTTCAGAAGAATAGAAAAACTCCAAACAACGCCAGCCAGAGGCCAAACATCTTGCTGCTCCAGTGTGGCATTAAACTCACCTTCACCTACAGTTTCACCTACAGGGGCCGATCGATATATTTTTTTAGCTAGACAGCCCTGTTTATTTAATATATGATGTTTAATTGCTGCTAAATTAATAGTTCCTGCCCCATCAAGGATACTGAGAAGCTTTGCTACTCAAGTCCTGGCAGGTGATAGGCAAAGTACTGCGGCATTCGCTTCTGTACAACTCAGCATCGCCTAACCTCACAACAGGCAATCATCAATGTCCGCCCTGCTTCTGCGTAGGCAGGGACTGATGCGCTTGTCTACCATTAACCACTGAGGCGAGCCGAAACGAGAGCTTAAGGACAGTAGGCTCATCGGCTTCCCCATAACGCATAGCGGGAGAATACTCATTGTGTCTGTTGGCATATTAGGGACAAAACTGGGCATGACCCAGATCTTTGACGAGCAAGGTCGCTCAGTGCCTGTGACGGTTGTGCAAGCGGGTCCTTGCCCGGTCGCACAGATCAAAACCAAGGAAACAGATGGCTATACCGCCATTCAAATTGCGTTTGGCGCCGTTAAGGAGAAGGCCCTCAGCAAGCCGGAGTTGGGCCACCTCAAGAAAGCATCCCTTGAGCCCATGCGCCATCTCTGCGAGTTCCGGGTGGATGATGCCAGTGCCTACGAATTAGGCCAAGAAATTACTGCGGCAGCCTTTGAGTCTGGTCAGCGGGTAGATATCACTGGCACCAGTATTGGTCGTGGTTTCGCGGGATATCAGAAGCGTCATAACTTCAAGCGCGGACCGATGTCCCACGGTTCTAAGAATCATCGGCTTCCTGGTTCGACGGGTGCTGGTACCACCCCAGGTCGGATTTATCCCGGCAAGCGTATGGCGGGTCAGATGGGGAATAAGCAAGTCACGATTCGCAAGTCAACGATTGTCAAGGTTGATGTGGAGCGAAACCTGTTGCTTATTAAGGGTGCTGTACCGGGTAAGCCGGGAGCGCTCTTAAACATCCATCCCTCCAAGGTTGTTGGCAAGTAGTCAGCGGATTGGTGTGCCGCTTTACGCATTGTTGAGATTGTCAGAGAAACAAGAATGGTTAACTGTGTAGTTCGAGATTGGCAAGGTGCCGAGACGGGTGAGGCAACCCTTGACCTGAAGGTAGCCCGAGATGAAAATGCGGCTCATATTGTTCATCGTGCCCTTGTGCGGCAGATGAACAATGCCCGTCAAGGAACTGCCTCTGCTAAAACCCGAGCCGAGGTTCGAGGTGGGGGTCGTAAACCCTGGCGCCAAAAAGGGACGGGACGGGCCAGAGCGGGTTCTATTCGTTCGCCGCTATGGAAAGGGGGGGGCGTCATCTTTGGCCCCAAGCCCAGAGACTTTTCCGTCAAGATGAATCGAAAGGAGCGGCGGCTTGCTCTGAATACCGCCCTTGCGAGTCGGGCCGCAGACTTTGTGGTTGTGCAAGATTTTGGCGATCAGCTGCCTCAGCCAAAAACGAAGGAGCTGCTGGCGGCGCTCTCTCGCTGGGGCGTGAATGTCGAGGAGAAAGTGCTGTTAATCGTGGGCGAGAAGCATGAGTCTGTATACCTGTCGGCTCGAAATGTCGCCAATATTAAGCTGACCGTCGCCCCAAACCTCAACGTCTACGACATTCTTGCCGCCGATCGAATTGTCACCACTCAATCTGCGATCGCCAAAATTCAGGAGGTTTACGGTGCCTAAACTCGCGTCTAAGTCTTTGGCCGACATCATTCTGCGGCCCATCGTCACGGAAAAAGCCACGTTGCTGCTCGAAAATAACCAGTACGTCTTCGAGGTGAGCCCCCGTGCTAGCAAGCCCCTCGTCAAATCCGCCATTGAAGAACTCTTTGAAGTCAAGGTCATTGGTGTGAGCACCCAGAATCCACCCCGCAAGAAGCGTCGCGTGGGTCGATTTGCGGGCTATCGTTCCCAGTACAAGCGCGCGGTTGTGACCCTAGCCCCTGGTGATTCAATCACATTATTCCCAGAGGTCTAACCCTTAGCTGAGATTGCAGTGCCGTATTGAACACTAAAGTGATTTAACAATGGGTATTCGTTACTATCGCCCCTACACGCCAGGGACACGTCAAAAAACCGTATCAGACTTCGCTGATATCACCACGGACAAGCCAGAAAAGTCACTGGTTTTTGCCAAGCATCGCCATAAGGGTCGGAATAACCGAGGTGTGATCACCAGCCGTCGTCGGGGGGGGGGGCATAAGCGCCTTTATCGCCTCATTGACTTCTATCGAAGCAAGCGAGGTGTCGTCGGCAAGATTGCCACCGTCGAGTACGACCCGAATCGGAATGCACGCATCGCGCTGGTGCACTATACCGACGGCGAAAAGCGCTATATCCTGCATCCCCGCAATTTGGCAGTGGGCACCGAAATTATTGCTGGGCCTGAAGCCCCCATCGAAGTCGGGAATGCCTTGCCCTTGGCAAAAATTCCCTTGGGTACTGAGGTGCATAACCTAGAAATCACCCCTGGCAAAGGCGCGCAGATGGTGAGAGCTGCGGGCGCCCTGGCCCAGGTGGTCGCGAAGGAAGGGGATATGGTCACCCTCAAGCTGCCTTCCGGTGAAGTGCGGATGTTCCGCAAAGAGTGCTACGCCACCATCGGTCAAGTCGGTAACGTAGAAGCCAATAACATTTCAGTCGGTAAAGCGGGCCGCAACCGCTGGAAGGCGCGTCGCCCCAAAGTGCGAGGTTCGGTCATGAACCCAGTGGATCACCCCCATGGTGGCGGTGAAGGTCGCGCGCCGATTGGGCGCAGCGGCCCCGTCACCCCCTGGGGTAAGCCAGCCCTAGGCTACAAAACCCGCAAGCGGAATAAGCGCAGCAACGACTTAATTGTGCGCCGCCGTCGTAAGTCTTCCAAGCGGGGCCGGGGTGGTCGTAGTTCATAAGGGCTGAGACAGGCCGCACTCGTTAACTGTCAGGTATTGCATGTTGTTTCAGTAATCAGATTATGGGTCGCTCTCTAAAGAAAGGTCCGTTTGTCGCCGACCACCTGATGCAAAAAGTGGAAGCGCTCAATGCGAAAGGGGACAAGCAGGTCATTAAAACATGGTCGCGGGCATCAACCATCATTCCGCAAATGATTGGTCATACCATTGCGGTTCACAATGGTCGTCAGCATGTGCCCGTTTATGTCTCGGAACAAATGGTCGGTCACAAGCTCGGTGAGTTTGCGCCAACGCGGACGTTCAAGAGCCATTCCAAAGGTGATAAGAAGGGTCGAATGTAGGGCAAGGTTATGACGACTAAAAGTTTACGTGACATTGAAGGGGCCTATGCCACCGCGCGATTTATTCGCATGTCTCCCCGAAAAGTAGGCCGTGTACTGGATCAAATCCGGGGACGCTCCTACCGTGAGGCCCTGATTTTGCTGGAGTTCATGCCCTACAAAGCCTGTGAGCCTGTGTTGAAGGTGCTGCGATCAGCTGCTGCCAATGCCGAGCACAACCAGGGTATGGATCGGGCGTCTTTGGTTGTGACTCGCGCCACTGCTGATCAAGGGCCTAGCCTCAAACGCTTTCGCCCTCGGGCACAGGGGCGAGCTTACCAGATTCGCAAGCCAACTTGCCATATTACGATTGCCGTTAGTTCAGCGGCAGATGCATAAGACGCCGAGCCTTTGGCGGATTGTTGCCTGTTATTTGTAGAGGACGCACTGTGGGACAGAAAATTCATCCAACCGGGTTTCGCCTGGGGATTACTCAAGAGCACCGCTCTCGCTGGTATGCGGACTCCAACCGCTACCCCGAGCTGCTGCAAGAGGACTTTAAGATTCGGCAGTATGTTGAGAAAAATCTGAACAATGCTGGCATCTCGGATATCCGCATTGAGCGAAAAGCTGATCAGATTGATTTAGAACTCAGAACTGCCCGTCCGGGCGTGGTTGTCGGTCGCGGTGGCAGCGGTATTGATGCCCTGCGAGTCGGGATTCAGAAAGCCTTGGGGAGCGATCGCCCGATTCGGATCAACGTGGTTGAGATTACCCGAGTTGATGCGGAAG
>CAZXWR010000035.1:0-19872 GCA_964644325.1 uncultured bacterium | reverse complement strand
GCCCTCCCTTGGCAGAACCCCCTGAATAAAAGCAGAATGAAAGCGTTCGTTCACCCCCTGAATGGGTTCATGACATTGGCATGCACAAGCTGATCCAGAACATAAAATCGCGCCTATCGGGTCAGTTTCTTCGGAATGCAGGCTGGCTGGGCAGTGCTGAGTTAGCGAATCGAGTCTTTCGCATTGGTACCACCGTCACCCTGGGTCGCATGTTTAGCCCTCAAGATTTTGGGCTGATGGCCATCATTTACACTACCTTTGAATTTGCCACGATTCTGCCCCTTAAGGGTGGTATTGGCTCAAAAATTATTCAAGCACCAGAAGCCGAGCTGCCCCTCATCTGTGATACTGCCTACTGGTTAAACTGGCTGGTCTGCGGCGGCGCTTTCTGCGTGCAATGTGCAGCGTCAATCCCGATTGCCCAAATCTACGGCGACAGCCGCCTCATCTTACCGATTTGCTGTGTGGCGCTGATGTACTTGATCTATCCCTTTTTCCTAGTCCAGTCGGCGCTCATTACCCGCGAGAATCGGCTTAAGGTCATTGCCCTGTGCAATGCCACCCATTCTTTTATGAGTAATGTCATTACCGTTTTGCTTGCGCTCTTGGGGTTTGGTATCTGGTCAATTGTTTGGGCGATGCTGCTATCGCTTCCGGCTTGGGTGGTGATCACCACCCGCAACCACAGTTGGCAACCGCCAAAATCTTTCACCCTGAAGGGCTGGCGCAGTATTTTTGGCTTTAGCAAGAATATTCTGGGCACTGAAATACTGACGAAGCTGCGCAATAACCTGGACTACTTAATTGTGGGTGGAGCACTCGGGGTCAATGAACTAGGACTGTACTACTTTGCCTTCAACGCAGGGTCTGGCATTACGATGAACGTCGTCAATGTTCTCATGACGGCGCTCTTTCCCCATTTATGCACAGCCCAAGAAAGTTTAGAGAAATTGAAAATACAGTTCATGAGCAGCATGAAAACCATCGCGCTCTGTCTGGTGCCGCTGGTCTTGCTGCAATCGGCCCTCGCTCCTTTTTACGTGCCGATTGTATTTGGAGAGAAGTGGACGCCTGCCATTCCCGTCCTAATTGTGATCTGTCTGTCTGTTCTACCGCAAGCCTTTAAGATGGGCAGTTCCCTACTGCTGAATGCGATCGGGGAAACCCGTTTGCCCTTTTATTTTGACCTTGGCTTTACGATTCTGTTCACGGTTGCCCTGTTCATCGCCGTGGGCTGGGGTGTGTTGCCCGTAGCCTTCACGGTTCTGATCCTGCACTTGCTTGTCTCGCTGGCTTTTTGTGCTGCCTCTATTCGCTACGTTTTTGTATCCAAGCGTGCTTTAACCCATTAGCATCTGAACGTGAGCAACATCTGTGCTGTGTACCGACCTGATTTCTAGGTGCTGTCTACTGGGCGATGTCTACTGGCACAGCTCCAGGGCAACTCGATAGCGCTCAAAGGTTACTCCCCCACGCTCAACTATTTCAGTGCCCTCAAGCCGAAATCTGAACTTTTGGAATAACCCCAGGCTAAACACACTGGCTTCTGCGTAGAGTCGCTGCATCTGCTCGTTTCTGGCGTAGATTAACGCTCGCTGCATGAGTGCCGACCCCACACCCTGGTGCAGGCAATCATGGCGCACGTAGGCTGAGGCCACATGCCCGTCTGTTCCGATGCCAATAAACCCTAAAACCCCTGTATCGTTCTCCGCAATCAAGGTCGTGACACCGTCAATCAGTGAGGCGAAATGCGCTGTATCTGAGGCAAAGGACGCCCAGACTTTCGTTTGTTCTGGGGTGTAGTACAGCGGCCCATGCACCAAGACCGTTTGGTGGAAAAGTTCTGCCAGTGGGGGGATGTCTGGGGCCTGGGCCAGTCGAATATTCATGTTTATGCCATGCAATGGAGGTGGTTTCTCAATCGCACCAACTGCAAAATCTCATGCGGAGTCCATGTCTTTCCGGTTAGGCCAGAATCATGACGGCTAATCCTCAATGCTAGGTTCTACCAGGGAAACCGCCGATAACAGTCGTGACGTCTTCATTGGTGTATGTCCGTGCTGTGTTATGGAGGGTGATGCGCTAAAGTTGCTTCAGCCCGATGGAAAGCAAAACCAAAGCCACCACTACAGAGTAAAACGTATAGACCACACGGGTTTCTGGCCAGCCGGATAGCTCGAAGTGATTGTGGATGGGGGACATCTTAAATAGGCGTTTCCCCACACCGTCTGGCCCTTTCGTGGCTTTGAAATAGGTAACCTGGGCAATCACAGACAAAGACTCAATCAAGAATAAGCCGCTAATTATCAGCAAGGCCCAGAGGGTATTGGAGATTAACCCCACTGCTGCAAGCGCGCCACCCAGGGCAAGGGAACCCGTATCCCCCATGAAGACTCGTGCTGGATTGTGATTGTGGGCCAGGAATCCAACGCAGCTACCGCTAACACAGGCGCAGAAAATCATCAGCCCCGGCCAGTCCGGTGCCACAATTTGCGCGAGGCCAAAAAGTGCGATCGCGGTTGTGCCTGCGGCCAATCCATCCATGCCATCGGTTAAATTCACGGCATTACTTTCGGCAGCCACCACGAAGGTCGCCAGCAACAGGAAAATAAACCCAATCGGCACCGATAGGCCAAAGGGAAACAGCAATTGGGTAATGTCGGGTCGGGTGATCATCAGCCAAGTGGCAAATACAGCACCGCTGCCAATTTCAATAGCAAGGCGGAGCTTCGCTGAAATACCCTTGTTAGATTTTTTGCGCAGCACCTGCCAGTCATCCAGCCAGCCCACCAGCCCTAGCACTAGGGTGAGGAGGACAGCCGCCAGGACTTCCAGCACCTGTAGCCCAGTGGCGATCGCCCACAAACAGCTCACGCCTGAGGCCACAGGCACAAAAAAAATGCCCCCCATGGTCGGTGTACCTGCCTTCTTGAGGTGACTTTGAGGCCCGTCTTCCCGAATCACTTGCCCTGCTTTCAACCGCTGGAGGAGGGGCACCGCCAAAAATCCGAGCGCCGTGACCAGCGCCATAGTGACCGCAAAGGGGAGTGTAAAAGACTGCTGGAGCTGGCTGAGTCGTCCAGACCATCCATCAGTAAGTCCGCCCGCCAACAGTAACCCTACCGTCAGCATGAAATAAAGCTGCTTACCTGAAAGCAGCGAAGACTGCTGCTGCGGCTGACTCACCACGACTCTATTGTCCTTTTAATCTTCTGAATCATCATCACTGTTGAAGGAATCTTCCTCTTCATCCTCCGTCCCCAGGACGCTAATGGGGTCAATTTCGCTCTTCTCGGCAAAATCGGACGTGCTATCACGCTCCATGAGCCGACCTGTGCCTTCCAACCAGTGCAAAATCGAGGTGTCGGCTTTCGTTTCAATGATGGGTGCTTTTTGCTCGCGGGGCTCTTGCCGTAGGGACGGATTAAACATAGCTAATCTGCATTTTTCAAGTACGAGTGGCTGGATGAGTTCTGGTAACGCTGGCCCGATAAACCCAGCGTCTGTGATTGTGCTGCGGCGTTTCTGGGAAGGCCGTCTGGCTCAGGGAAACACTATGATGAATAGGACTGCCAAATGAATGACCGAATACTATCTTACTTGAAGCTGTCAGCGTTGGCAGACTGAGCTGTTTGTTGAGCGGTTCGGTTTCAGCACCCATTGCAGCTTGGCGTACATTACAGGGGCACACCATGATTGGCAAAGCTGAGCTACTGGAGGCGATCGCAGGTGTCAATCGGGGGCTGCTGGCCAAGGCATCAGATCGGCTGGCCATTAACGCGGCGATCGCCCAGCTTGAAGATCGCAACCCCACCCCGCAGCCCTTAGCGGCCCCCGAGTTGCTAGAAGGCAACTGGCGCTTGCTTTATACCACCAGCGACGATCTGTTGGGCATCGATCGGTTTCCGCTGATTGAACTGGGCAACATCTACCAGTGCATCCGTCCCGAGACGGCCAAAATCTATAACATTGCGGAACTAAAGGGATTACCCTTCTTGGATGGAGTGGTGACGGTATCTGCCACCTTTACGCCGGTTTCCGAGAAACGGGTTGAGGTTCAGTTCGAGCGCTCCATTATTGGTTTACAGCGCTTGCTGGAGTACCAGTCCCCCGCTGCCTGGATTGAGCGCATCAATCAGCCTAGTAGTTTGAGAGCCATTGACTTTGCCATTGCCAGCGATCGCCGTCCTGGTTGGCTAGAGGTCACTTACCTGGATGCCGATCTGCGTATCGGTCGCGGCAATGAAGGGAGTTTGTTTGTGTTGACGAAGCGATGAGCGCCATGAAGTCCCAAGCTGAATTAAGGTCGTGAATGGCACCAATATCTGCGTCAAAAGCACCCAACATAAAATGGCCTCGACCTGTTCAACCTGTCAGGCGATCGCTCTACAATAAAAAATACACACAGGATCTTGAACGGGTTGGATCGGTTAAAAACTGCTGTGGAGTGAGTGTTTCGCAATGCAAGAAGAGTTTCGTGGCTTTCAATCTACGGCTGTAAATATCGGTCAGGAACAGCGGTCTTCACGCTCAGAGCCATGCCGTAATACCAACTACGACCCAGGGGCAGTCGTTTTCCCCCCTGACATTGAGTCAGCACCTGTCGTCACTGCAGGGGCCCTCGACGAGGAACCTGCGTCTCAACCTATGGTTCGGCGCACCAGCAGACCCAGACGAGCGCCAGCCCACATCCAACTGCATCGGTCAGCCCATCGCGCGATCGCGGAGCGGGTGCATGATCGTTCTCGCTCTAAGCGTTTGGAGCACAAACTCCGTCGTCAAGAAGCCAATACGCCCGACCCCCTCCAGACCATAAGCCGCCGTCCTACACAGCTGCATTTCCTGGCGATCGCCCAACGGCCCGACCATTGCTATCAGCTTGTCTTCAAGGGAACTCGCCAAACCGTCACAAAACTGATCTTTGAAACCTTAGAACACTGTGCTGAAGCGGCCGGAGAACTAGAGCAACGCTTCGATATGGGCCGTTTCTTAGACAGTCCCACTGGCGAAACCCTGGAGGGTATTGAGGCGATCGCCCGTGAGCATCAGTGGCGAGAAATCGTTGGGCGCTCCTTGCAGTGATTTGAGGCGTCAATCGGTTGCCCTGAGTTGGAACGGTGGCTACTGAAGGTAGAAGGGCAGTTTGCTCATGTGCTTTAGAGATCCTGGCGTTGAGCCAGTGCGGTGGAACCGCGGCTGCAATGATGATCTTCAGGGAAAAAAATACGCCTTACAATTTTTACTTCAGAATTCAAGGACTGTCGTCTGCTCCCAGGCTGCTATTTTTGCATGGTTTTATGGGGGATGGTGCCGATTTTAATGAGGCGATCGCCCAGTTGCAGACTCGCTTTTGCTGTATGACGGTTGACCTACCAGGACATGGTCACACAATAGGCCAAAGCACCGCCAGCTATGGGATGTCGGCTGTGGCTGCCGGAATCAAGAGACTGCTTGAGGCTGAGTCGTTCTGGCCCTGTGGACTGATTGGTTACTCGATGGGCGGAAGACTCGCGCTCTACTTGGCGATGCACTACCCAGATTACTTTGGGCGGACGATGCTGATTTCTGCATCTCCGGGGCTAGCGTCAGAAGCCGAACAAATTCAGCGCCGCCAGCATGATGAACGGTTAGCCCAATCCCTAGAGCTGGAAATATGGCCTGTTTTCTTGGCGTACTGGTATCAGCAACCGCAGTTTGCCACGCTCCGGCAGCATCCAAGTTTTGAAAAAATCCTGCAAAAACGACGCCAGAATAACCCCCGTGAACTCGCGCGATCGCTGCGAGAAATGGGGACAGGACAGCAACCCTCTTTGTGGCGTGCACTGTCACAGCTGAAGTCCCCCCTCAACTTACTGGTCGGACAGTCCGATCCAAAGTTCCTGGATATTAACCAAAGAATGCTGCAACTGATGCCTCACGCTGAACTGACGGTCGTTGGACAATGCGGTCATACTGTCCATATTGAACAGCGCTTATTCTTTGTGGAACAGGTCGCTCATTTTTTCACTCCCTGATGGGTAAAGCCACTGTTGCTTGGCTCTGGCCTCTTCCGATCCCTGTCCCGCGAAGCAGTTTAGCCAGGGATTGAACTAACCCAGTCTGCATTCGGGGAAAACCTAGGGCTCATCAGAAAAGTGTTAATGACTGCCTAAAAAATTAGGCCAGAGCTAGGGTTCACAGGCATAAACTTCCCAGTCAGGTCGGTCATTTACAACAGAACAATAACCGGACGCTTAACCCAAGTATTGCTGTATAAACACACAGATCTAAACATGCTGATCCATATCACGGATTTTTACAGGATTTCATAAGAATTGAAGCAGGGATATCCTTTGAGGGAAAGGCTTCTCAGGGACAGGCATGATCTATTCGCATGGGGGAGGGGCACACTGTAACTAAGTTAAAAACCGACTTGTAGCGCGTATCTAATGACTACTTCTAGATGAATTGATTGCAGCTTGCCAGAAGATAAAATGAAATCAGCCCCAGGTATATCTCCGATCAATTCACTGTATGAATAGCCATTTTGAAGATTTTCTGTTCCTGGAAATTAGTACAACGCAACTTTGTTCACTCTGACTGTCCTACTTAATTTTAGACATTTTTAAGCGCCCAAGATTTAGAAATCCAAGCTAATTGATGAAACCCTCAGCATCCCTGAATACAGATTCAAAAATCTTGCGATCGCGGTTTGGGCGGGTGCAGCATCGTTTACTCAGCCCCAAATGGCTCCCCTTGTTTTCAAGATCCCAGCCATGCGCGGGGATTCTGGGGCAAGTGCCTCGGGTGCCGCGTCAATGGGTGCGTCCCCAGCAGCATTACACCACGATTAAAAAGCAGCTGCTCCAGCACGCCAAAACTGGCCCTAAGACTGGTACTGAGGCTAACCCGCAGCTCACAGCGATCGTCGGGCCAACCGGAATGGGTAAAACGGCCTTAGTTGCGGCGCTGGCCCAAGATGCCCAAATTCAGCAAGCCTTTTGTGACGGCATTTTATGGGCGCGGACTGGCGACGAAGCCTCGTTTTTGGCAGACCTTTATCAGTGGATTATCAGCTTCGGTGACCCTGAATATCAGCCCACTTCACTGGTGGCAGCTATTGAACAGGTGCGATTCCTGGCCCAGGGGAAACGGCTATTGCTGATTCTGGATGACGTTGTTTCAGCCGCGCAGCTGACCTATTTTCAAGACCTGCCCGACTGTCATCTGCTCTATACCACCGCCCAAACCTCTCTGATCGCGCCGCATTATGCAATGGCAGTGGGACTTACGGCGCAGGAAGCACAGCAGCTATTCATGGCCCTTGGCCTCGACGCCGATGTCGCTCAATCTGACCCAGCCCTCCAGCGACTGGCGCAGACCGTCAACTATAATCCCCAAGCATTGGGCTGGTTGGCTCAGCTGATGGGACGGGGCTTCACCCCCTCAGAGATTGAACAGGTGCTACCCGCTGAGATCCCCCAGCTTAACCTCTCTACACGAGACACTGAACCGCAGGTTGAGCCGCCCTGCCGTTCGGTGGCGCCGCACTGTGCTGGCCTGTTATCCTACCTGCTTAAACAGTTACCCACCCGCGACTGTGAGCGCTTTATGGCACTGGGACTACTCGCACCCCATGCCCAGCTCACCCCACAGCTCGCTGCCAAACTTTGGCAGATCGATGTAGCCAGTGCAGCAGCAACTTTGGCCACCCTTGAACGTTACTCTTTGCTCGAAGAAGCCGCTGTCCATTCTGCGACTGCGCAGTCCTTTCAGGTTTCAACACTTGCCCATGACCTGGCATGCCGCTGGCTGAAGCAGCCAGCAATGATAGCCCTCAGCGCTCCTGGCGTGTCACCAGTTCCTTGGGCAATGCGTCATCGACAGTTTCTGGAGGCCTACACTAAGCCCGAGAGGCCCAACGGTGATCTTGCAATAGACGGAGCCAGTCTAGATGAATACATGCAGTGTTATTTAGGCTGGCATTTGGAGCAGGCGGGGGAATCGGAGTCCTTACATCAGCTGCTGGTAGAGCCAGACCATAACCAAATGACCTGGTTTACCCACTGTACGCAGCGAGGTAAACCCTACGTTTTTAGCCAGGATCTTGAACGGGTCTGGCGATTGGCAGCCGGCAGACTGACCACGGCACCGAAAGAGGCGATCGCCCAATTGTGTGGCTATGCCCTCCTGAGTTCTTCGTTGCAGCACCGAGGCCAGGGACTACCGGTGTCGCTGCTCATCGCCCTCGTCAAAACACAGCAGTGGACAGCGCTCCAGGGGCTGACCCAGGTACTGCACTTGCCCAATCAGCGAGATCAGGCCAAAGCCCTGCAAGCCCTCGCACCCCATTGCGCTGGAGAGCTGTTCCAGCTAGTCCTGGCGATTGTGCAGCAGATGCCCGATCAAGACTACCGCGCGATCGCCCTCAGTGGCCTCGCCAGTGCATTGCCTAAACCCTATGTGGGAGAAGCCCTCACCCTTGCCGCAGCACTTGAGACAGAATCGGCCCAGGCGATCGCCTTCAGTGGGCTAGCGTTAAAGGTGCCGACTGCGAAACTTCCCGATTTACTGGAGCGCTGTCGTCAGTTTCAGGATAGTGAAGCTCGCGCAGAACTCTTGTTGCAGCTCGTGCAGCGCCTGCCTTCGCTATTGCCCGAAGTACTGGCAACCATACGGCAAATCACGCCGCAGACAGCCGCCGTTGAACGATTGCTACAGCTCCTGCCCGACTTTCCGACCCTGTGGCCGGAAGTTCTGTTTACCGTGCAGCAAATTGAATCTGAATCCCAGCGAGCCATTCTGTTAGCGGGCCTCGCTAGCTGTAGCCCACCTAAACTGCGCCTGCAACTGTTGGCTACCATCCAGCAGATCCAGCAGGATACCTATCGCGCTATGGCCTTGGGGAGTCTGATGAGCACCATGACTGACCCCGACCCCAATATTCTCAAAGTCGTGCGCACCTTTAAGAATAAAGCTGATCAGGCTCGGTTACTGTGTCACTGGGTCGCCCACCGACCCATTCGCTCGGAAGCACTACAGACCATTCGCCAAGTGACAGATCGGACTGAGCGGGCTGCGTTGCTTTGTCAACTGGCACCTGCTTACCCAGAGATCTTGCCAGAAGTAATGGCTGCAATCGATGGGGTATTAGACCGTCCCTATCGACTGGAGCTACTGTCGTCCCTGGTGGCTAAATACCCAGAGATCTTGCCGCGGATTCTGACGTTAATTGCCCTGTTGCCAGAGGCAGCCCAACGAGCCGAGGCACTCAGTCAGCTAACACCCCAGTTTCCCGACTTAATCGCCGAAACAGTGCAGACCCTGAAGGCGGTGACTGACCCGACACAGCACCGAAAAATTCTAGGGAACCTGGCACGGTACGCCCCCGCATCACAGTTGCAGGTACTCCTGGAGCAAACCTACACCCTTCAGGATCGGCCCATAATGCAGCGGCTGATGACCGCCTTGGCCACCTATGTGCCCCCCATCGAAATGCCTCCCATCGAAGCCGTGCCCGCTGCTCTTACCCCACCCGCTGCCTCTCATTCAGCGAACGGGTGGAATTTGGACGGGACAGAGGCCAGCCTAGACCTTTTGGCTGCCGTGCGAGGGATGGCAGCGGGCTCCAGTCGCGTGCGGGCCTACAGTGGCTTAATCCGCCAGATTCCGCCCCAGCAATTCACCCCTGCGCTTCTTTCAGAAGTGTTGCAAGAATTGGCAAAGGGCGATCGCCCCTCACTGCTTCAGGATTTGGAGCATTTATGTGCCGCGTTCTATCACATCGGCGGAACGCCCCTGCTGCGGTCAGTCATGAGTTCCGTTCAGCGCGTCACACAGCAATGGCCTTAGATCCTCACCCTTGGATTAGGATAGGAAGTATTGTGAAGCGTAACGCTATCGCTTTACTCATAAAAGCTTGTACGCCCAGCGACCCCGATTTAGTTCAGGACTTATCAGGACTTAGAAGAACATGATGCATTCCACCTTGAAGTCAGCATTTGCCCGTGGACGCGCCTTAAAGATTATCAGTGGCCTGAATAACTTTGACCAAGAGCGAGTTGTAGCTGTGGCCCGTGCTGCTGAAAGAGGCGGGGCCACCTTCATTGATATTGCGGCAGATGCAGCGCTCATCCAAGCTGCCCGTGCCCAAACTCAATTGCCCATTTGTGTATCAGCCATTTCACCCGACCAGCTTGCAAAGGCAGTCGCAGCAGGGGCCG
Organism: uncultured bacterium; assembly: GCA_964644325.1. Taxonomy (GTDB): domain Bacteria; phylum Cyanobacteriota; class Cyanobacteriia; order Thermosynechococcales; family Thermosynechococcaceae; genus CAZXWR01. The sequence goes on along the minus strand of CAZXWR010000035.1, from coordinate 9,670 downwards.
ACCTGGTCGAGATTGGCAACTTTGACAGTTTTTACGCCTCGGGTCGAGTCTTTGGGGCCTCTGAAGTTCTACAGCTCACCCAACAAACCCGAGCCCTGCTGCCGCAGGTGACGCTTTCAGTGACGGTACCCCATACGCTTCCCCTAGATGCCCAGGCCCAACTTGCCCAGGCGCTAGAGCAGGCGGGGGCTGATATCATTCAAACCGAAGGGGGCACCAGCAGTACCCCCCATAGCCCTGGTGTACTGGGCCTGATTGAAAAAGCCAGCCCTACTCTAGCCGCTGCCCACGAAATCTCTCGGGCTGTCTCCATCCCCGTGATGTGCGCCTCCGGACTGTCTAGCGTCACCGCCCCCATGGCGATCGCCGCCGGGGCGCAAGGCATTGGCGTCGGTTCTGCCGTCAACCAGCTAGATAGCGAAATCGCCATGATTGCCGTTGTCCGTGGCTTGGTCGAAGCCCTAGATCGGGTTGATGTCCTACTTCAGGCATAGCAGCAGAACTAGATTCACTAACCCTAGGGGGAGCCCCAAGCGCATTGCTCTCGCGATACAGTTTTCAGTACTCAGAAGAGATAGGGTGTGGAAGGCTTGCCCCTACAGTTGGTGGAGAGAAAACATCCAATTGCTAGCCGTCTCAAATCTAGGCGCTGAGCAACTTAACAGGAGGAACTATGAGAGCAGTACTAATGGCGGGTGGTGAAGGGACTCGACTGAGGCCTCTAACCTGCGACCTACCCAAGCCGATGGTACCGATTCTCAATCGCCCCATTGCTGAGCACATTATTAACCTGCTGAAGCGGCACCAATTTACCGAAGTCATCGCCACGCTGTTTTACCTGCCTGATGTCATGCGTGACTATTTCCGGGATGGGGCCGACTTTGGGGTACAGCTCACCTATGCCGTTGAGGAAGATCAGGCCCTGGGGACAGCGGGCTGTGTCAAGAACATTGCCGCGTTGCTCACGGAAACCTTCATCGTCATTAGTGGCGACAGCCTGACGGATTTTGATTTAACGGCGGCGCTGGCGTTTCATCGTCAGAAGCAGTCTAAAGCAACCCTGGTGCTAACCCGTGTGCCCAACCCGGTTGAATTTGGGGTGGTGATTACCGATAGTGAACACCGCATTTGTCGCTTCCTGGAAAAACCCTCCACCAGCGAAATTTTTTCCGATACGGTCAATACTGGCATTTATATTCTGGAGCCAGAAGTGCTGGCGTACCTGCCAACAGACGAACCCACGGATTTTTCTAAAGATCTTTTTCCGCTACTGCTCGAAAAAGGGGAGCCCATCTTTGGCTACGTTGCCGAGGGCTATTGGTGCGATGTTGGCAGCTTAGATTCTTACCGACAGGCGCAGTATGATGCCCTGCACGGCAAGGTAAAGGTAGATTTTGACTATCCTGAAACAAAGACAGGACTATGGCTGGGCAAAAACACCGTCATTGACCCAGAGGCCAAACTTTACCCCCCCATTTTAATTGGCGATAACTGTCGCATTGGGCCACGCACGACCCTAGAAACTGGCACCGTGATTGGTGACAACGTTTCGATTGGGGCTGATGCCGACCTGAAACGCCCAATCGTCTGGAATGGGGCCTTAATTGGGGATGAAGTCCATTTGCGAGCCTGCACCATTTGTCGCGGTGCCCGTGTGGATCGTCGCGCCCATGTTTTGGAAGGGGCCGTGGTGGGTGCTTTGTCCGTGGCGGGCGAGGAGGCTCAGGTCAGTTCTGGGGTCAGGGTATGGCCCAGTAAAAAAATTGAGCCGGGAGCAACCCTCAATATCAATTTAATTTGGGGAAACACCGCCCCCCGGAATTTATTTGGACAGCGTGGGGTCACGGGCCTCGCCAATGTTGATATCACCGCAGAATTTGCCGTGAAGCTGGGGGCAGCCTATGCCTCAACCCTGAAATCGGGGGCACAGATTATGATTTCCCGAGATCAGCGCAGTATTTCCCGCATGCTTTCCCGGTCTTTGGTGTCGGGGGTCATGTCCGTCGGGGTCAATGTTCAAAATCTGGAGGCAACGGCCTTACCCATTTCGCGCTACGTTGCCAAAACCCTCAAGGTTGCAGGGGGCATTCATGTGCGGATGCATCCTGAACGATCAGATTCTGTGCTGATTGAGTTTTTTGACCCCAAGGGTATTAACGTCTCGAAGGCCAAGGAAAAGAAAATTGAAGGGGCTTACTTCAAGGAAGATTTCCGGCGTGCATCTATTTCCGAGATTGGCATTATCACCTATCCCAGCCAAATCTTGACGGCTTACTCCTCTGGATTTGACCAGCTCTTAAACTTGCCGAACAACAGCCAGAAGCGCTTTAAGGTGGTCATTGACTACGTCTATGCGGTGTCTGGCGCTGTGTTGCCCCACCTCCTCGACAAGGTTGGCTGCGAGGTGGTGGTGTTGAATGCGAGTCTGCGGCAAATTCCCCCCAATCTCATCGAGCGGGAAGAATTGCTGGTACAGCTCGGGTCGGTTGTAGAAGCCTTGAAAGCCAATCTAGGGGTGCAGGTTTCGGCGAACGGGGAGCAGCTCATCCTCGTGGATGAAATGGGCAATGCGATCCAGGGGGAACGCCTCACGGCTCTGATGGTAGAAATTAGCCTGCGCGCCAACCCCAGGGGAACCGTGGTGGTGCCCGTCAATGCTGCCAGCACGGTGGAAATGATTGCGCGGCGCCATGATGCCACTGTGATTCGGACCAAGGTGAATCCCACGGCTTTGATGGAAGCCTGCCGAGGCAATGAGGGTGTGGTGATTGGCGGCAGTGCCGAGACGGGCTTTATTTTCCCGCAATTGCACCCAGGATTTGATGCCATGTTCTCGATTGCTAAGCTCATTGAAATGCTGACGCTGCAAGAACAGACCATCGCGCAGCTCCAGGCAGATCTGCCCCGCATTACCCATCGCACCCAGGTGGTGCGCTGCCCCTGGAATCGGAAGGGAGCCCTGATGCGGCACCTGGTCGAAACCCACCACCCTGAACAGCTGGAGCTGATCGATGGGGTAAAGGTCAAGCATGAAGATCACCCAGACAACTGGATTCTTATTTTGCCCGATGCCGGGGAACCTCTGGTTCATTTAGTGGCCAATGGCTACGATCGCGAATGGGTTGATCAAACCATTGCGGATTATCGACAGCGTGTCCAAGATTTCACCGTGATGGCCGATGACGCAGAGATGGATACTCGGGCCATATACCAATAACCCGAACCAATCACCCGAATGAGTCCTGTCGCAATCCCCAGCGGCACGGGCAAAAAGTGGCACAATTTGGAGAGTATTCTGGACGCATTTGGCGTCAGTCCCCCTGAGCGATCGCACCTATGACTGCAACTGTACCGACCTTGTCGAGCCAATATGACCCCAGCCTGACCGAGACCAAATGGCAGACGGCCTGGGAAGAAACACAGGCATTTCGGGCCGACCCGACCCAGGGGGGTGAACCTTACTGCATCGTGATTCCGCCGCCCAACGTGACGGGTAGCCTGCACATGGGCCATGCCTTTGAAAGCGCCTTGATTGATACCCTGGTGCGCTACCACCGGATGACCGGGAAAAATACCCTCTGGCTACCGGGGACAGACCATGCCAGCATCGGGGTAAGTACCATTATTGATCGGCAGCTGAAGGCGGAGGGCAAGACCCGTCAGGAGTTTGGCCGCGAGGCTTATCTGGAGCGGGCCTGGAACTGGAAAAAAGAGTCAGGGGGCACTATTGTCAACCAGCTCCGGCGACTTGGGGTTTCCGTGGACTGGTCGCGGGAGCGCTTCACGATGGATGAAGGGCTCAATCAAGCGGTGCTGGAGGCTTTCGTGCAGCTGCACCAGGAGGGGCTCATTTACCGGGGCAACTATCTGGTGAACTGGTGTCCCGCCAGTCAGTCAGCCGTCTCAGATCTGGAGGTCGAAAGCAAAGAAGTCGAGGGCCATTTGTGGCACTTCCGCTATCCCCTCACGGATGGTTCCGGCCATGTAGAAGTTGCCACAACCCGCCCAGAAACCATGCTGGGGGATACAGCAGTGGCCGTCAACCCAGAGGATGAGCGGTATCGGCATTTAATTGGCAAAACCCTGATGCTGCCAATTATGGCGCGGGAAATTCCGATTATTGCCGATGAGCTGGTGGATCCGAGCTTTGGCACGGGCTGTGTGAAGGTGACTCCAGCCCATGACCCCAATGACTTTGAGATGGGGAAACGGCACGATTTGCCCTTCATCAATATCCTGAATAAGGATGGATCTCTGAATGAAAATGCGGGGCCATTTGAGGGGCAGGATCGGTTTGATGCCCGCAAGGATGTTGTAGATTGGCTGGATTCTGAAGGGATTCTGGTGAAGGTCGAGGAATACCGTCACACCGTGCCCTACAGCGATCGCGGTAAGGTTCCCGTCGAGCCGTTGCTGTCAACCCAGTGGTTTGTCAAGGTGGAGTCCTTGGCCCAGAAAACCCTAGCGGCCTTAGATGAAGGACAGTCCCCCCACTTTGTCCCCGAGCGTTGGCGGAAGGTTTACCGCGACTGGCTGGTGAACCTGAAGGATTGGTGTATTTCCCGGCAGCTTTGGTGGGGCCATCAAATTCCGGCCTGGTATGCCATTAGTGAAACTGAGGGAGAGATTCGGGACAATACTCCCTTTTTTGTAGCGAAAACTGAGGCTGGGGCGCGGGAGCAGGCGATCGCCCAGTTTGGTGAAGCCGTGCAGCTCCAGCAAGACCCGGATGTCCTTGACACCTGGTTTTCTTCAGGGCTGTGGCCATTTTCGACCCTGGGCTGGCCGAAGCAGACCCGCGACCTTGAGTTTTACTATCCCACTACCACCCTGGTGACGGGGTTTGACATTATCTTTTTCTGGGTGGCGCGCATGGCCCTCATGGCCTCGCACTTTACCGCCCAGATTCCGTTCCGGGATGTCTACATTCACGGACTGGTGCGGGATGAAAACAATAAAAAAATGTCGAAGTCAGCCAACAACGGCATTGACCCGCTCATTTTAATCGACAAGTACGGCACGGATGCCCTGCGCTACACCCTGATTCGAGAAGTGGCCGGAGCCGGACAAGATATTCGCCTGGAATACGATCGCACCACCGACACCTCGGGGACCGTCGAAGCCTCCCGGAATTTTGCCAACAAACTCTGGAATGCATCGCGGTTTGTGATGATGAACCTGGATGGACAGACCCCCGCCCAGTTGGGGGAACCGGATCTATCCTCTCTCACCTTTGCTGACCGCTGGATCTTGACGCGCTACCAGCAAGTGGTGCTGCAAACGCGATCGCACATCGAAGCCTACGGTTTGGGTGAGGCGGCTAAAGGACTGTACGAGTTTATTTGGGGTGACTTTTGCGACTGGTATATTGAACTGGTTAAACCCCGCCTCCGGGAAACGGCAAGCCCGAATCGGCAAGTCGCCCAGCAAACCCTCGCCTATGTGCTGGACGGCACGCTGCGGCTGCTGCATCCGTTCATGCCCCACATTACCGAAGAAATCTGGCAGACCCTCACCCAGGGCGACGGTACTATTTTTCTGGCACGACAGCCCTACCCAGCGGTGCAACCCCTGACAGCGGCAGAGGCCGTGAATGTCCTGGCTGCGACTTCTGCTACTGCCGAGGACTGGCCCAGTTCTGCGTCGGCCATGGCTAATGGTCGGTCGCAGACTATCCCCACCTTCACGGTTGACTGGGGAGATGTCTTCGAGACGGGGGTGACTTTTTTAGCAGAGTTTCCCGAACGCCTCATCCAGTTTGTGCGCCAGTATCGTCGCAACTTACTGTGGCTGGGACTGGTGGTGTCGGGGATTATTACGGCAGATGTGCTGCTGTCGGTCGTCAACACCATTAATCGGGTGCCGTTGCTGGGGGCCTTCTTTGAGCTAGTGGGCCTCGGGGTTGTGGGGTATCTGCTGCTGAAACGGCTGCTGTGGAAAGAAAATCGAGATGCTTTCCTGGCGCGGCTGCGTGCCCAACGCGATCGCATTATCCAGCAGGCCAGAGGTGAACAGCCCCAAGCTGTCTTAGAAGTGAACGCTCCCCCACCCGATGTTAATCCAGCCCCTGATGCCACGACAGCACCGCAAACCCCCGCCCCTGAGCCCGCTGCGATCGCACCTGTTCAAGCAACCCATGGCTCTTTGGCCGCGCTGTTGCGCACAGATGTCGAGGCTGAGTTTGCCCTACTGATCGACACCATTCGCACCATCCGGAATCTGCGGGCTGAAGCCAACATTAAGCCCGGCGCCAAAATCAGGGCAATTTTACAGAGCGATCGGAATCGTGAGCGGCAGGTTCTAGAGAAAGGCCAGTCCTACATCCAAGACTTAGCGAAGGTTGAGAATCTGACCATTACTGACGCCGTCGCAGCAGATAACCTGAAACAAACCATGGTGGGCGTAACGGGCACGGTTCAGGTGCTGGTTCCCTTGGCGGGTTTAATTGATGTCGAAGCCCTGAAAGCCAAGCTTGAAAAAGACCTCGGGAAGTTGGAAAAAGAAGTCAATAGCCTCACGGGTCGTCTCAACAACGAGAAATTTACCCAGCAGGCCCCCCCGGACGTTGTTCAGGGCGCCCGCGATGCGCTGGCGGAAGCTGAACAGCAGGTGGCGATCCTACGCGATCGCCTATCGCGACTGTAGACATTTACCTGAATGTTCATGTCCACTCAGGCTTGGTACGACTGGGGCTGGCTAGCGCTGCAATCGCTTTTCCCAAGCCTTGTAGCTGCTTGTCAATTTATGGGACAGCTCAAGTGGTGGGGCAGGGGATGGATCCTGGGCGATCGCATTGATTAACCCGGCAATCAAAGTTACAGAGAGAGATTCAAGCTCTGCAATGCTTCCAGGCCCAAAAAAGCTAGATCAAAGGCTGCCGGGTTAATATAAGTTCCCAGTGAAAGGTGAGCATAAATATTAAAAAGCATTAAGCGAGATCGTTTTAGACTTATTTTTGGGTGTCCTGTCAATTAAGCACTCATAAAGAACTATTTTTCTCGGCTTTCAATGAATTTAGTTCGTTTTATTCACTCTCGCTAAAGAATATACTCACAGTGTCAAAAGTTTATTGGCAAGCGAAGGTATGGGGTTTGCTCCATGACCCAGTTTTGAAGGCGCTGCATAGCAATTCAGGACGTGGCAAAAATAGCTATTGGCAAACTCTGGCTGTGATGCAGGACTGGGTCGAATTGAATCGAAACCCAGAAGCGTCTCAGAGCATTGCAATGCAGCAAATACACCTGGCAGATTTGATTGCGTCAGCTAGCGATCGCGGTGCGATCGGAAGTTTATCGAGCAGTGTGGACTACGCTCCGAAGGGTACTCGCCCAAAAAGCAATTGATCATGCCTGCACAGTAAGTTCTGGAGCTACTAGACGGATAAGCATAGTGTATGCAGGTGTATTTCAGAGCTTCAACGATATGGAAAGGCTATATTCGCAAATTTCCTCCTAAAAAAGGATATAAACCCTGAAATGGCGGTTATTTTTGTTGCTTTTGAGGGAAGACTAAGGTCGTTCATGTGAGCTGCGCGGTAGTCTGCGGCACGGTATGGCAACTGAGCAGAAATTGGGTCGAGAAAGATATTCGGTGACACAAGTTTATGGGCAAGTCAAGATTTGGCGTTTGTTGTAAAATCCAGCTCCAAAAGCGCAGCATCAAAGTTCTCAATTTAAAGACAATAGCCCTCTTCAATGTGTGTTTCCTTGGTTACTTTCAGCGGACTTTATGTAGTTGGATATGGCTTTTGTCACAGGCCTAAAGCAAGAGTTCAGTGGTGGATAGAGGTATAAGAATTATGACAACCTATACTGCCGTGAGCTTTGCCCCTGTACAGGGATTTATTGAGAAGTCGCGAAAGCTCAGAGACTTGTTTGGGGCGTCGCTAATTTTGTCCTATTTGAGTCAATGTTTGGCTCGAAAGGCGAACAAGTTAAATTTAGAGGTTATTTCACCAGCATTAATCAATGTGCAAGAAGGAATGCCGAATCGTATTTTGATTCGAGGGGTATTCGAGCGCAATGATGTTGAACAGACGTTAGTACAATCTTGGAACAATATTCTAAATACTTGTCGCGAATGGTTGGAGAATAAGGCTTTCCCTCATGCAACTTTTGACTGGGATCATGAGTGGCTGAAGTGGAAGCAGTACAGTTGGGAAATTTTTTGGGGAACGGGTCAGTCGGCAGATGAGGCAATGCGAGATTTGGAGCGCCGCAAACTGAAGCGGGATTGGACAGGTGTGAACTGGACAGGCGATAGCTCTAGTCTGACAGGGACGGATGCGATCGCAGGGCCAAATTTGGGCAGGGTCGATCACAATCCAGGGCGATCAATGACACTTGTGGAGAAGACTGAACTAGAGCAGTTTTATCGCCAACTCGCCTGGGTCTTAGACGATCCATATCAGCGTGCTGGCAAAATTGTGCCATCAGGAGAAGATCCGGAAGGGAAGTATGTTGCAGCAAATGAGCGCTTAAGTCTGCCTGAATTAGTGAAGCGACTTGTGACCTTACCTAAACTTGCCCAAAAAATTGGCATGACTGATTTAGGTGAAGGGTTTAAGGACATTTACCGAGAACCTGGATACTGGACAGGCTGGTTTATGGGGGATGGCGATCGCATTGGCCAACGGCTTAAGGAAATTGCTGCAAGTCATGGAGATGATGGGCTTACACAATTTAGTGAGGCGATGCGCCAATGGGGGCAAACGTTTCAAGCGAACAGAAGTCAGTTCACCCAGAGCAGTGGTCGGGTCATTTATGCCGGGGGGGATGATTTTCTGGGAGTGATTTATAGCGATCGCCATGATGAACCTGAGCTAAAGCCACCCAAAGTTAAGCCTGGGGATGCACTGGACTGGTTAATGCAGCTTCCTGGTCAATGGCAGGATTTACAAGCTCAGGTGAAAAAAGATTTTGAAATTGAGCAAACCTACAGTGTCGGTTTTGTCTGGGCGGGTCATGCTGTGCCACAACGGGATATTTTGCAGCATTGCCGTGAGGCGGAAAGACGAGCCAAAAGTTTGGGGCGCGATCGCGTGACGATTCGGGTTTTGTTTAACAGTGGACAGTATGTGCAATGGACATGTCCCTGGAATTATTTGGATATTTTGAGCAAGTACCGCGATCGTGAGGGCAAGCAATGCTGGTCGCATGTTTATAAAGATTGGGCACAGCTCAAAGCGCGTCATGCGATTCCGTTTAAGAAAGTTGGCAAGAATACTCCAGACTCAACGTTAGCGATTGCCATGCTGAATCTCTATTTTGGTGAGATAGGAGACGAAATTCAACGTAAACGCCACTGGGCGCACGTTGCTGGCGATAACGATGACCTCGTTATTGTGAAGTGGATTGATGATCTCATTCAAGTGGGGTGGCAGCTATGTTCAAGTACTTAATCACGATTTCTCCTTTGGGGTTGATGTACGGTAGTGCTGGAGCATTTCTGTCGCCTGAAAATCTGGTGGGACGTTCTGGCGCTAAGTTTCCGCCAGATGCTGCAACCTTAGCAGGGCTTTTTCTTAGCACTAACCATGCCAGCGGTGAGGCGATCGCCCGTCACGAAGCCTTAACCGAAAACCTTTATGTCGCTGGGCCATTCTGGGCAAAACGAGATGAGCCTGAATCATTCTATGTACCTATGCCAAGGCATCGCCTGATTGCTGAGA
>CAZXWR010000034.1:0-19937 GCA_964644325.1 uncultured bacterium | reverse complement strand
GGGACGTTGCAAGAACACCGGACGGTGACCACTGGCATCAATCACGAGCCGTGCCGATAGTTCAACCCCGGCTTGGGTTGTAACACAGGAGTAGGCATCCCGTTGCTGAACCTGAACGGCATTCCCTTGATGCCAGGTCATTTGGCCTGCCCGACATTGACCGAGCCAGTGCGCCTGCAGCCGATCTTTATCAAGTAATCCGTAGGAACGGTGCAAGGGAATTTCATCGGCCCCGGCATACACAGCACAGTCCCGCCAGCAATAGCTCAGCAAAGGAGAGTTTTCAGCTCCATCCAGTTCGTCTGCCCAGATGCCGTAGGTATTCGCCCAGGGTGCTTCTGGATCCGTGGGAGCTAGCCCAATGACCTGCAATCCTTCCTGACACAGTGCTGCTGCGATCGCCAAACCCGCAGGGCCAGCGCCAATGACAAGGGCATCATAATATCCCGTATGACCTGCGGGGCTTGTCATCCGGGGGTGAGGATCTAGCATGGGGGTTGAAATGTGCAGCATCTAAATTGCGGCTGCCCCTATTGTTTAAAGGTCTCAGCTAAAGGCAACTGGAAATGGGGGAATCCATCCAACGGCCTCTTGCCAGGTTATACCAAAGTGCGATCTGTCAGAATTTCATAGCCCGTTTTAGTGACCAAAACGGTGTGTTCAAACTGTGCTGAGAGGGCTTTGTCCACCGTCACCGCCGTCCAGCGATCGCGCAGAATGCGGGTATGGCGGGAGCCGGCATTCAGAATCGGCTCAATGGCCAGGGTCATCCCCTCTCGAAGCTTCACGTTGCGCATCTCATGGGTGCGCACATTGAATACGGAGGGTTCTTCATGGAGGTTCCGCCCGACCCCGTGGCCCGTAAAGTCTTCCACCACCACGAAGCCATTGCCCTCCACGTGATCTTGGATAGCGCCCGCAATATCCATCAGGAAGTTGCCTTCCTTAACCTGCTCAATGCCCTTGTAGAGCGCTTCCTCTGCAACCTGGATGAGCTTTGCCGCATCGGGGGTTACGTTACCCACCGCGATCGTGATGCAAGAGTCGCCGTGGAAGCCTTGGTAAAAAGCACCAGTGTCCACCTTCAGGACGTCCCCTTCCTTGATGACTTTCTTATGGCTGGGGATGCCATGGACAACTTCGTTGTTGATAGAAGAACAAATGGAGGCCGGGAAACCATGATAGCCCTTGAAGCTGGGGGTCGCATCCATTTCTCGGATTCGCTTTTCAGCGTAGGCATCCAGGTCAGCGGTTGTCATTCCCGGCTCGACCCTTTCTGAAATTTCCTTGAGGACTGTCGCGACAATCCGGGCAGACTGACGCATGATTTCAATCTCACGCTTCGACTTAATTTCAATGCCGCGCCGCTGCTTCTGGATGGTGGGCTGGGCGGGCTGAGCGAGTAAGTTGGTGAGGATATTCATGCGCGGATGATTAAACCTTTCAGCGAAAAAATGTCGGTCAAGAAAAATTGGTCTGTTTTTCTAGGATAACGCTATTTTTTGCACTCGGGTGCTTCTGGTAACGGTGCCGCAGCAGCCCATCAGGCCGCTGCGGTTAATCCCACTGTTCCAACCGGGTAGACCAGAAGTCCAGAAGGGCTGTCACCTGCGATCGCCGTGATTCAAAGGTGGCCGCGATCCAGATCAGGAGCAGGCCTAGGGCAATGCCAAAGGCCCAAAGTGCCAAAGACTCATTGGCGACAAAGAGCCAGATCATGCGCAGGACTTTGAAGATAAAACTCAAGGTGCCAACATAGAGCAGTGCTCTGAGCCGCAGGGCTAAACCGATAGCGACCAGTCCGAGGCTCATCCCAAGGGTAACCAGTCCGGCGATGAAGCCCGTATCAAACTCATAGAGAATCGTGATGCTAATCAGCCCGACAGCGAAGCAGCGCAGCCAGTGGCGTAAATCGCGGCGGGAGGGCGATCGCAGTTCAGGGTCGACCTGGGCCACATAGAGCAGCCCCAGTCCCAAGACAGTCACCTGCCAAACCGGACTCATCAGCCGCAGGTCGGCTAAGATTCGCAGCGCGCCCCACCCGGCAAACACTAAACCTACGTAGCTGAGGCGCGGGGTCTGGCGCACTAGGGCAAACCAGCCATAGACAGCGGCCACTAACAGCAGGCTCGTGGTGTTGATTTGCCCCAGGGTAAGGCCCGCGACCACCAGGGGTAACGCGACTGCCACCTGCCGAAAGGGGGGCGTCGCCCAACCCCAGCGTGCCCAGGGGAGACTGTACAGACCAAAGGCAATGGCTGCCGCGATCGCCCCGCTCCAGTGTAAAAGGGGTCGGTTGGGCAAATACTCAAAGCTCATTTGGCTCAGGGTGATCAGTAGCTGAGCCAGCCCAAGGTACACCCAGGCATGATGCTGGCGACCCTGCCAGAGGGCATAGCCCCCCAGACCCGCTAAGGTAACGATACCGAACCAAAATCCCGGGGCACTGACCCGGGCGATGGCGGCTCCCAGCACAAAGACACTCCCGAAGCCCCAGTGGATGTGGCCGAGGAGTGCCAGGGTGTGAGGGGCGACCCGCAGCCAGCCAGTACTCCAGCGATCGCTGCCCCTGGCGACTAGGGCAATGATCAAGGACAATCCCCCCAGTGCGACCCACATATCCCCAAAGGGGCCACCCGTTTGCTGTGAAATTGGGTACAGCAGCAGTTCATAGAGGCTAAAAGACACCCCTAACAGCCCCAGTATTGTCACGGGTTGCCAGTTGGGCCGTCGCCGTCCTACCAAAATTTGCAGGCAGGCGATCGCCAAGGTATACAGCCCCGTTGTGGCGGCCCATTGGCTGTGGGCAAATGGCAAGGCCAGCCAGCTTGGACTCAGAGCCATCATTTGCCAGACCGGAGCATCGGGCGAGTTGAGACGGTTGCCCCCCCATTCCCAAAGCCCGTAGGCGAGGTAGCCCAGGGCAATGGAGGCGATCGCCATCCCCGTGAAGGGTTGACCGAGCCAGGTTAGGCCGCTGATGAGGGTCGCCTCCGCCAACCAGGTCACCCCGAGAAGCCAGACTGGCCGCTGAGTTTGCCAGTAGCGATAGCCCATCGCCCCCAGCATCAGCGCCATGGCCGCTGGATATTGCCCGGAATGGGGCGTCAGCCACTCATCGAACCCACTGGTCACCAGTACCGCGTGGCAAACGGCGGTCAGGCTCGCGACTGTCACGAGGGCGATCGCCCAGCCATCAATGGCGAGAGCATAGGCCGTTGGCCGGGGAGAAGCAGCCTGATCAGGGGGCCAGCACCAGACCTGTCGCAGGCCAAACAGCAGCCAGAGCCACCCCACGACCCACCAAAGCCACGTTGCCAGCGTGGCATCGGGAACCCACTCCCAAAGCACTGTGGCGCTGAAGCATAGGCCAAAGCCAAGCGTCAACGCCGCAGTGCCCACATGGGGCAGTCGGTAGCTGTTTACCATCATTAAGAGGGTGCCCCCCCCCAACCACAGCAGACGCGGGGTGAGTTCGAGTAATGCCAGGGGCTGCACCAAAGGAGGGAGCAAACAGAGACTGACAATGCTGAGGACGGTGGCTGTTTTAGTCCAAGGCACCGCCGCAGACAGAGACAAGAGGGTTAAGGCTAGAGGCATAAGCAGGGTGAGACTACCCCAATACTGGGCCCAATACTGGGGCAGCGCTGTCGGCGACTGGGCTAAGAGCGTGTAACCGAGGCCCGCCAACACCAGTCCCATCACCCAGCTACTCTGCTGCACCGCCCGGTAACGGCCCAAAAAGGCAACTCCTAGCCATTCCAGCAGCATCAAAACCAGGGCCGCGAGTCCCCATCCATGCAGGGTTTGCACGGGCCAAACTGTATCCAGCGTGGACGCGATCGCTCCGATCCCGAGAATTTGACACCCGTAGGCCAGCTTGAACTGCTGGGGCGATCGCCAGAGTCCCACCAGCAGGGGTAACACCAGCAGCCAGAGCGTCAGCGATCGCAGAGCCGAATTCCCTAAACTGAGGCCAATCGAAACGAGGCCCAGCCCCCCTGTGAGCAACCCGGTCGTGCGGAGGAGCACGGGCGTTCTGAACAATCGCAGGCGGTAGCAAAGCCCGAGCATGCCCCAGATAAATCCTTGGAGCAACAGTCCCCAAAGGGCGGCAGGTAGACCTTGGGCTCCAACCCAGGTCTGCATGATCTGGAGCAGCCCTTCGCGCACCCCACTGGGAATGAGGCGAATGGCCAGCCAGAGAGTCGAAAGCCCCATGAGCCAAAACCCGGTCAGATCAGCTGCCCGCAAGCGACGGGATAGGCCATCCCCTAAAAGTCCCATCCCCAGGCCACTGATGATGAATGCCTGCCAGGGGGGCTGCGACTCCACGCTCACCAGCCAGCCACAGACCATGAGCAAAATACCCAGCCAGCCCACGGCCCAGCGGGCGTTAGCCTGACGGCTCTGCCAGCACAGCAAACTTCCCGTTAAGCCCAGGGCAAGTCCCATCTGGGACAGCGGCACTGCGGCAACCAGCCCAGCCCGAAACAGCAGCAGTAATGCGCCATAGGTCAGCAAGATGTTAAAGCGATGGGACTGCCACCCGCCCTGGGCTGGAGCTGTTGCCATGGCTTGATCCGTTAAGGGCTGCTGTAACCCCGCGATGCCACTGAGCCCACAGCCCAGGTAAACCGCGAGGATGGGGACGCCTGTCCAGCCCCAGCCCCAGTGCAGCCAGCTCAAAACGATCGGGATCACCAGCCGCCAGCCCCGGACTTCCTGCCGCAGCACCCCAAACATAATCCCGGACAGAACAAGGGCGGCGACGATCGCCAATCCAATGCCCAGGGGGAGTTGCAGCAGCTGGAAACCATCCATCATCCAAAAGTTGACTGGAATGATCAGCAGACAGGTCATTTGCAGCATCCAGGCCGTGAGCTGGAGCTGCGGCTTTTTCTGTATCCAGGAGCTAGCGGCCCAGAACGCTAGGGTGTAGCCCCATAGAATACTGTATTGACCCGTGGGGGGGACATACCGCCATTGGGTTGCCGCGAGTACCCCCGAGGACACCACGACCAGAAAAACCCCTAAAAACAGCAGCCAGAGCACGCTGATTTCACTGATAAAGCGCTGAAAGAGGGAGGGAGGACGGGAGGGGATTGGCTGCGCATCGTCTACAGTTGTCTCTACAGCTGCCGCAGCGGCTCCTGGCACAGCAGCGGGGGCCGAGACGACAGCGGGCTGAGCCTCAGACGACCGGGGTATGGCGATTTCCCGGCGCGGACAGCTCAAGGAACGCTGACAGAGCGATCGCACTTCAGCGTCTGAAATCAACCCGAGCTGTAGCCAGCGGTCGAGCCCAGCCAGGAGGGCCGGATGTTCTGCGGGGAGCTTCAGGTGCAGCGTAAGATCCCGTCTAGGCGGCGGCACTTGCATGGGTTTATGTCAGTGTCGGAAGTCGTCGAAAAACAGGGTGAGAAGCATTCAGCCTACAAGCCTTTATTCTCAAGCTACAGGTTCTGCGGCGGGGCTGCGAACCTGCCTGTGCCAATTTCCTGACTGTCGTTGACCCAGTGACCTGTTTTCTTGTTCTTAAGTCAAATTTCTCATCATGCAGGACAGCGGTGCCATCTTTGACCCAACGGGGTGCTACCGCTACAGGCTATGGCGGGTGTGGCATCGGTATGGCGATCGCCTTGCCTTTGTCCTACTCAACCCCAGCACAGCGGACGCAACCACCGATGACCCCACCCTGCGCCGCTGTATTGCCTTCGCGCGGGCTTGGGGGTATGGCGGTGTGACCGTGGTTAATTTATTTGCCTATCGCACCCCGCACCCCGCAAAGCTCAGGACGGTGGCTGCACCCGTAGGCCCCGAAAACGATGGATACATCCTACAGGCCAGCCAGAACGCCAGTCTCACCGTTTTGGCCTGGGGGAACAATGGTCGATTGCAGGATCGCGATCGCCAGGTTACCCAGCTTTTGCAGGCACAGCCCTGGGGTCATTTAGGACTGACCCAGCAGGGGCAGCCTCGGCACCCCCTGTACCTGCCTAAAGCTACTCAGATTCGCCGCCTAGGGTAGTGCGTTCGTGGGGGCTGAGGCCACCCCTGGAATGGTAATGTCAATGGGTCGCACTGGAATATCTAGGGTTTCGAGGGTTGGTTCAATTTGGGTGCGGTTGCCCACCACCAGGGTGACCATGCGCTCTGGTTGGAGCGATCGCTGCGCGGCTTTTTGCACCTTCCGGGCCGTCATTCCCTTCACCGCCCGCTGATAGCGAAACACGTAGTCCTTGGGATAGTCAAAGTACTCGTAGCGCAGCAGGCGCGAAAGGGTCTGAGCCGGATCCACGAAGTTAAAGACGAAGGAATTTAGAATTGAGTCCTTCGCGAAGGTAATTTCTGATTCACTCAGGGGCGTTTGGCGCACCTTTTCCAGTTCTGCCCGCACCGCTTGAATAAAGGGAACCGTGGCCTCAGAACGGGTTTGCCCACCCGCCAAAAAGAGTCCTGGGAAATCGTACTGGGGTCGCCACACCGCATAGACCGAGTAGGCCAGTCCCTGTCGCGATCGCACTTCATCAAAGAGGCGACCTCCGAAGCTATTCAGGGCTTCACTCAGCACGTACAGCGCAAACACATCGGGGTCATCAATGCGACTGCCGAGTTCCCCCATCATCACTGTGCTCTGGGTGAGCTGGGGTTGATCGACGACATAGACCCCGCCCACGGTCGCCTGTTCAACGGGTGGGAGCTTGTGCTGATTTGCCCTGGGGCTGGCGGGCCAGTTGCCAAACTGGTCTTGGATCAAAGTCTTCATTGCCTGGGGCTCGAAGTCCCCGACAATCCCCAGAATCATGGCGTTGGGATGGAAATCCCGCTGATAGAGCGCCAGTAAATCCTGCCGTTGAACATTGTTGAGGGTGGCGTACTCCTGAACCCTGGCATAGGGACTTTCGTTGCCGTATATCAGCTTCTGAAATTCCCGACCGCTGATGCTATCAGGAGAATCATTGCGGCGTGCGATTGCCCCCTGACGCTGTTTTTTCTCCAGGTCAATTTTTGCTTCGGGGAACGCGGGTTCCTGTAGCACTTCAGCAAAGAGGCCGAAAATCTCGGGCAAATCAGCGCTTAAGGTACTAAATCCAGCCTGTCCAAAGACATTGGTCATTGAGACTTCCACGGCAGCTGCCTTTTGCTCTAAAAGCTGATTCAGTTCGTCCGCCGGATGGGTCAGTGTGCCCCCCGATCGCATGACGTCAGCCATAATCTCCCCGAGCCCGACTTTGTCAGCTGGGTCAAACCGCTCTCCCGTTCTGATAAACATCGCACCACTCACCAGAGGCAGCTCGTGGTCTTCGATCAAAAACACCACCATGCCGTTGGGCAACACATACCGTTCGTAAGAGGGGAACCCCACCTCTGGCAACGCTGGGAAGGTTAGCTCGGTGTAGTGTTTAGGGCTATCGGCGCGGGCGCTGGGCATGACCGCCAGCACCATCACCAGGGCTATCACCAGGGCCAGCACCAGGGCTAGAAAGCGCGATCGCCAGCGGGATATCGAAGTTCGACAAGTCATAGCCACATTTCACAGTGAGTTCTTCTAACGCGCAGCAGTGCCGACAGACTGGTCTTGGTGTCGATCCAACCAGACCCCTGCCCGACTCCGGGAAGCATCGATTACAATAACATTGTGCTGCTCGGTCATTGCAGCACAATTCCTGAACAGTCAGCTACGCGCCTACTTCTTGTATGTCTAACAATCAACTGGTCTTTGATAAACGGAAAGTCGAACATCCTCCCTACAAGATATATACCCTAGGCGATCGCGTGTTGCGGCAGCCCGCCAAACGGGTTGCCAAGGTGGATGCCGAAATTCGGCAGGTGATTGAAGACATGCTGCAAACCATGTACAGCGCCGACGGCATTGGCTTAGCGGCTCCCCAAGTGGGGGTTTCCAAGCAAATCATTATTGTTGATATTGATCCTGAAGAAGCCGCCAATGCTCCCTTCGTGCTGATTAATCCGGTGATTCGCAAACGGAGTGCAGACATTGAGCTGGGTCAAGAAGGCTGTCTGAGCATTCCTGGGGTCTACCTTGACGTTAAGCGTCCCGCAGAAATTCAGGTGGCCTACAAAGATGAAATGGGTCGGCCCAGTAGTCTCAAGGCCAGCGGTCTACTGTCGCGAGCCATCCAACATGAAATGGATCACCTCACGGGCGTACTCTTCGTCGATCGCGTGGAAAATTCCCTGCTGCTGAATCAGGAGCTAGTCGAACATGGCTTTTCACGCCAGACGGTCAAGCCCGTGAGCGGCTAGCTAGCCACCCTCTCTTCTCCAGCCAGTAACGGTCTCATGTCAGCGACGGTTTAATTTCAGTGTGAGCCAGCTACCTCAACCTGGAACTGGGCGGCGGCTCAAGCTTCGCCGTACTGGCTGGGCCTGACTTAATCCTTTAGCAGTAGAACCTCGTGATTCCAACTAAAAGCAGTATTCTTCTCGGCCTCTCATGCATTGCCTTTATTGCTGCTGTGGGCTGTGTGTTTGAACTGTCTTCCGGCGAGCCGATGCTGGGCAAGGTCATCACCGCTATTATTTTGGCGATGAGTGTGCCCACGGGGGTTTACTCCTTTGTGGTGGCCGCCAAAGAAGCTAAGGCGAACCAGTAGTGTTCATCTCGTTAGGGTAGGCGCAGGATGGTGGCGCAAGGGATGCTGAGCTAATCATGGAGGAGCGCGCGGCCTGGCTCGCTTGGTCACAAATCCCAGGGATAGGCCCGGTGCTGCTGCAACGGCTGCAAGCGCATTGGGGTAACCTCAGCGAACCTTGGCAAGCGGATTTGGCGCACCTGAAGCAAGTGGAGGGAATCGGCCCCCGCCTGCTAGAGGCGATCGCCCTCCATCGCCGCCAGATTCATCCCGTCCCGTTTCTAGAGAAACACTGCCAGCAAAACCCGCAGTTCTGGACGCCAGCCGATCCAGACTACCCGCGTCTCCTGCGCGAAATTCCTGACCCACCCCCGGTTTTGTACTACCGGGGCAATCCTCACCTGCTCAACGCGGCCACCCAGAACAGCAGTATTGCGATTGTCGGCACCCGCGATCCCTCTGACTATGCCAAGCGCTGGACTCGAAAACTGTCTCATACCCTGGCGAAACACCAGTTCACCGTGATTTCGGGGATGGCTGAAGGCATTGATACCCAGGCCCATCTGGGCTGTCTGGAGGCCCAAGGGGAAACCGTCGCGGTCTTGGGCACGGGAACCGACATTGCCTATCCGCCGCGCAACCAGGGACTCCATCAGCAGCTCATTAAGGTGGGGCTTGTCATCAGCGAATACCCGGCAGGCACGCGGCCCAATCGGTCTCACTTTCCCCGGCGCAACCGTCTGATTGCGGCCCTCAGTCGAGCTACCCTCGTGATGGAAGCCCCGCGACGTTCTGGAGCCCTAATCACGGCTTACTTGGCGAATGACTACGGTCGAGATGTTTATACCCTGCCCCATACCCTGGACAATGAACGAGGAGCAGGAGGACTGAGCCTACTTGCGAAAGGGGCTCAGCTCATCCTCGGGGAGCAACATCTTTTGGAACTGTTAGGCGCAATCCCTGTCCTGGATACGTCGCTACCCGCCGGAGAATCGAATAGGTCGGGGCCACCTTTAAGCCCCGATCTAGAACCCATTTGGCAATGCCTGCAAATGCTGTGCGCTCAGTCCGCTCAAGGATCGGTCTCGTTTGATCGAATCGTGCAAACTTCTCAGAAAGCGGCCCCTGATGTCTCCAGTGCCCTGCTTCAACTCGAACTTCTGGGGCTGATCACGCAACGTCCTGGCTTGCAATATGCGATCGCCTGATGCAGTTTGGCTGGGAGGCCGACCTAGAAAGTCAGGGACGCTACATCTCGCGAATCAGCAAACTGCGAGACTGGATGTACTCACTGAGATCGTTGATTTCTTGATGACTTAAGGATTGCTCCGCCTGTAGCTGCTGTACCAACCACCGTGCTAAGTCACCGTCACTAAACGCAGAAAGCGTTCGAGGATGACTGATGTCAACTAGGGACCAGAGCCTGTGGAGTAGCGTGGGATTCATAATCGCCCCTTAACAGATTGAGTAATCTGAATTCAAAAGTTAATACTTTCTTTATATTTGCCTCATTCATCTTACTGCCACCCACCAGGGGTGGCAAGGCAGCTTAACAATATGTTTGATCCGGTGTGAATTTTCTCAGAATAGAGCGGGGGTCTGGCATCCCTTGCGTCAGGCGGGCCTTCGATG
The DNA here is from genome assembly GCA_964644325.1 of uncultured bacterium. Taxonomy (GTDB): domain Bacteria; phylum Cyanobacteriota; class Cyanobacteriia; order Thermosynechococcales; family Thermosynechococcaceae; genus CAZXWR01. The sequence goes on along the minus strand of CAZXWR010000034.1, from coordinate 9,705 downwards.
CGGGTATTGTTTTGACCCCAGGTTTAGCCTTTAGAGCCGAATGCAGCATGGTCTAACCCCGAATTTTTTGCTGCAACAGCAGCCACACAAAGGGTAAATCGTTGACCAGGTAGCGTTTCCAGAGCCGTTGTGGTTCGACCATCAGGCGGTATAGCCACTCGCCACCCATGTTGCTGACGAACTGAGGGGCACGGTTGACCAAGCCAGCCTCAAAATCAATGGTGGCCCCAATCGCAAAAATAATCTTGACGTGGGTGAGCCGATCTTTGTACTTGGATACCCACTGTTCTTGCTTCGGGGCACCGACACCAATGGCAAGCACCGTAGCCTTTGAATGATTGATGCGATCCACAATGCGCAGCGACTCTGCGCCATCTTGGTCAAACCCAAGGGGCGGTGAGTAGGCATCGATGACAATCTCGCGGCCAACCTTATGGTTTATGTTCCGCTGAGCACATCGGGCAGCACTGCCCATGCCCCCGAGTAAAAAGATCTCAACATCTAAATCATCTTTGTGGTACTGGTAGAAGGCTGGAAACAGATCAGAGCCTGAAATTTTTTCCCGGATGGGCGTGCCCAAAAACCGGGAGGCAAAGTAGAGGATCTGGCTGTCGCAAATTTTATAGTCAGCGACGCTGTAGGCTTCGCCAAACTCTTTCTGCTTCCGAACATTCATGAGGTGATCGACGTTCGGTGTAAAAACAACCCCTTTCTCCAGCTTGCCCAGAAATTCAGGCAGGGTGAAATCATCCAGCTGCACCCCCAGCATGTCTATTTTACGGGTGAGGCTGAAATCAGGACTGGGGGGTTTGAGATGGTAGCCCTGGGCAAAGTCGCACTGGAGCTGATCGAGTAAGGCGGAGGTGCGATAGACATCAATGGATTTAGCCACTGTCGTTTGCCCCAGGGAAATCCCTGCATTCACGATTGCCTGAATGAGGGCCGTGGATTCGGCATCTCCCTGGCTGTAGTGCTGCACCAAGTCCCCACGAATTTTTACGGAGTCAACGCTTATTTTTTCCCATTGACTAAAGGTGAGGTAATCATTCGCGAAGTTGTCCAGAATAACCGTGCAGCCAATTTGCTTGAGATCTTCGATCAAAGCAATGCCATTGGGCAGGTTTTGGGCAATACTTTTCTCAGCAATTTCCAGGTGGATTTGGGCTGGATTAATTTGATACTGATGGATAATGTCGGCGATGAAATCTGAAGCTTGGGTATCAAATATTATTTTCCCTGAGAGATTAACAGAGAGGGAAACTTGCGGTAACTTTGCCAGGGTCTTTGCCGTTTTTTGGAGCACGAGGCGATCTACTTTTCCTTCCAGACCAGAAGAAAAAATGGCAGGCATAAAGACCTGAGGACAATGCAGCGTCCCGTTTTTGTCACGCCACCTGAGTAGAGTTTCGTTATGAATCACGGCACCGCCTGACATGTCGTAGACAGGCTGGTACCATAACTCAAAATCTTTGGGGCCAAAGGATTGCATTGAAGGCGATGAACCCTAGGAATAATTCAGAGCAGAAATTACGAATGAGCTGCCCGCTAATTCTCTGGGGAGAGAAATACGGCATACCCATAGAATTCCCAGATTTTTGGGAACATTACCTATCTGGCAAGGTTCATTTAAGAACTGGGTTTATTCTATCGGTTTCCGAGGATCCAGTTACGCCGAAAAATACGGGCGATCGCCTGTTTTTCTAGGCAAAGATAGATCGGGCGGCCGTGGGGACAGGTGCGGGGCTGCTGGGTCTGTTGCCACCGTTCCAGAAGGGTTTGCATCTCAGGCAAAGTGAGCGGGGTGTTGTTTTTGATAGCGGTGCGGCAGGCGATCGCCACCATCGCAGGTTCGATTCCAGAACAGCGGCTCAGGTCTTGCAGAATTTCTAAGCGGTCGGGACAAGGGTCTAACAGCTGGGGCACCTGACGCAGCAGCCAATGGTCGCCAAAGGGTTCGAGGGGAAAGCCCAACTGCTGGAGGTTGTGCACCTGGCGATCGCTGAGCTGTCTCAAAACAAGCGGCGTTTCGAGTTCAACAAACCCCCAAGCGGCGCGCAACTGCTCAAATAAAACTCGCTCGTGGGCAACATGCTGTTCAATCAGCCACAGTCCCGTGGTGTGCTCGGCCAATATATAGGTTTGATGGAGCTGGGCGATCACCCGGAGTGACCCTTGGGTCAACGTCTCGGCTGGGGGTAAGGGCGATGCAGTCGGCGGCAGGTCTGCCTCAGGGGTTGGCAAGGGCGATGAAAGGTTCAACGGTGGAGTCGCAAGGTGTGGACTTGTAAAGTGTGGACTCGTAAAGTGTGGATCCGCAAAATAATGCCCCTGACGCTCGGCACTCTTGAGCATCTGAACAACGCGAGACGTTGGTTCTGCCAGCTGAGCCATTTCGTGGGTGGCCAAGAGATGCTGAAGGCACTGGGTCACATACTGCTGCCAAAATGGGAAGCTATCCAGATAGATGGAGCGTTTTGAGGCGGTGCGGTTCCAGTCAATGTAGGGTGCTGGCAATTGGAGATGGAGCCAGCACAGGGGATGGCGATAGCGCGGCAAGAGGTGTTGAAAGGCTTGCCCAATCGCTTGTTCCAGACTGCCTGCTGCTGAGGACGTCGGCGCGGGGGTTTCGGCGGTAGTCCAAATTCGGCGACCGTTGACCGCAATGCGCACCCAGTCTGGCCGACGGCGATGATGTCGATCGGGCAGTCCAATCACCAGGTCCAGTTGGCCCGCGATCTTTGAATCCTGTAGGGTCAGGGGCTGTGAACCCAGGCTGGGAGTGAGGGCTGGATCCGGTAAGCCGTAGGTGGCGGACTGAAGGTCGGCGGCTGAAAGCGGTTTCAGCAGCTGGAGGAGCGTCTCTTGGGGACTGGCTGTCGGGGCTAATTGCAGCCAGTCGCTGGGGCTAGACAGGGAGGGGCGTTCCTGACCCAGAGTGACTCGCCAGGTGACTTGGGGATGGCAAAGGGCATAGTCCCCAATCAGCTCTTGTAGAAGGCGCTTCAGCTGACGGGTTGGACTCAGTTTTTGACGCCGCAGCGGCCAGTCTCGGAAAAGCTGACTGACGGTGACGACCGTGCCGGGGGCGATCGCGCTTTCCTCCACCGTTGCCACCTGGCCTTGGGCATTGTAAACCACTCGCCACCCCTCGGCCTGCGTCTGGGCGATCGCCTGGGGCCGACTCCAGATTTCCAGGTGGCCTAGACGGGCCATGCTGTGCAGTGCTTCGCCGCGAAAACCATAGGTTTTTAAGGTGTGTAGCTGCTGAATGCTAGACAACTTACTGGTGGTGTGGGGCAGGGCTGCGGCGTAGAGGTCATCCAGGGTGAGACCCATGCCATTGTCGGCAACTTGAATGCGCCCTGCCTCGGGCCAAAGCTGGATTTGAATGCGACGGGCTGCGGCATCTAGCGCATTTTCCACCAGCTCACGCACTACGGCTGCCAGGGAATCAATGACTTCCCCAGCGGCAATCTGCTGCACGCTATCGGTGTTTAACGGCTGAATTGAAGACCCCATCTCTTCAGTGTACTGAACTGTGCCAGGGACTGAACTGTGCCAAGGGCTGAAGCGTGCCAGGGTTGATGGGCCGTGGCAAAGCCGTGACTATTTGCGCTTGCGTTTCAGATCTGGATCTTCACGAAGGGTGGCCGCGACTTTATTCACGGTGTCTTCAAACCACTGAATCGGGAGTTCGGTATCCGTTTCAAAGGCGATCGCCAACTGCCGTTCCTCAGTCAAGGGAATCAAGTAAAACTCCAGGTAAGCCATACTCCCATTGGCGGGGCGCATTATGACATCTCCCAGCACCTCTTGGCCGAAGAACCGTCGCGCTTTGCGCGATTGGGGAGGGGTGGTGAGACCAAAATAGCTAAACCGTACATAGTTCGACCATTCCCCTGGCCCCAATTCCGAGAATCCCCGCTGGTTGGGCTGGAGTTCGACCAGCCGTACCGAGACCCGGCGCTCTTGGGCTGCTGCCGGGAAGACGACCCCCATGGTTTGATTGCCCAGGCTTTTCAGCTCGGAGAAACCGGCCGGGGCTTCAAAAATCACGCCTTCAGCTGCGTAGGGTGCAGTGGTTTGGGGCTGGCTGGTTTGGGGCTGGCTTGGTTGCGCGTGCACCAGGCTGCTGCTGAGCCAGCTCACGAGTAAAAGTATGCTAAACCGTCGTATGCCCATGAATTCCCTTTAACTCTGCTATTGACTCTGCTACATATTTCTTGCCCCGCTTCTTCAGAATGCCCAAAAGCAGTGTATTCGCTTCCGTCTCAGGGCTCCGCTCCTAATCTGGGATGGGCTCTTTCTGGGCACGGGGCTAACGCTGAGTCCGTGAACTTTAACGTTTCTGGGGATCCACCATTTGGTCAGGGCGTACCAGCTGATCAAATTCCGTTCCAGACAGATAGCCCCGCTCGATACAAACCTGGCGTAGGGTTTTGCCCTCAGCGAAGGCTTGTTTAGCGACTTGGGCCGCTGTGTCATAGCCCAACTGGGGGGTCAGCGCTGTGACCAACATGAGCGATCGCTCAACGTGGGCCGCGATTTGGTCTGGATTGGCCGCTAGGCCCACCACTAGATGGTCGCAGAATGAACGGCTGGCATCTGACAACAGCCGCAGGGAATGCAGCAGATTGTGGATGATCACCGGCTTGAACACATTCAGCTCGAAATTGCCCTGACTCCCGGCAAAGGCGATCGCCGCATCATTGCCCATCACCTGCACGCAAACCATCGTCATGGCCTCACACTGGGTTGGATTGACCTTTCCTGGCATAATCGACGACCCCGGTTCATTGGCAGGCAAACTTAACTCGCCGAGGCCGCAGCGTGGCCCTGACCCGAGCCAGCGCAAATCATTGGCAATCTTCATCAGGGCACAGGCCAGGGTCTTAAGGCACCCGCTCAGGAGCACGAGGCCGTCATGGGCGGCTAGGGCTGCAAATTTATTGGGGGCGCTCACAAAAGGGAGCTGGGTGAGGTGGGCAATCTGGCGGGCAACCGCTACCGCAAAGTCAGGATGGGTATTGAGCCCTGTTCCCACGGCTGTGCCGCCCAAGGCTAATTCATAGAGGGCAGGGAGGGCGTTTTGGATATTGTGCAGGGCGAGTTCGAGCTGGGCTCCATAGCCCGAGAACTCTTGCCCCAGGGTCAGGGGCACCGCATCCATGAGGTGCGTGCGGCCAATTTTGACGATGTCCTGAAAATCGACGGCTTTTTGGGCGATCGCCCCCTTAAGTTGCGTGACGGCGGGCAAGAGCTGATGGGTCACCATTTCGACCGCTGCGATGTGCATCGCCGTCGGGAAAACATCATTGGAAGACTGGGCGCAATTGACATGGTCATTGGGGTGCACCGGATCTTTGCTCCCCAGTTGCCCCCCCAAGCGCTCAATTGCTCGATTGGCAATCACCTCGTTGGCATTCATGTTGGTTTGTGTGCCGCTGCCTGTCTGCCACACCCGCAGCGGAAACTGGCTGTCCCACCGACCTTCAGCCACTTCAGCCGCAGATGCCTGAATCGCCTGGGCAAGATCAGCGGGTAGAAGGCCCAGTTCCAGATTCACCTGGGCCGCAGCTTGCTTAATGATGCCCAAGGCCCGAATCAACTCGCGGGGCATTACATCCTGGCCAATGGCAAAATAACGGAGCGATCGCTGGGTTTGGGCCCCCCAGTAACAGTCAGCGGGCACCCGAATCGTGCCCATGGTGTCCTGCTCTAACCGACCCGCCTCTGACAGATTCTCCGCATTAGTCATGCTTTTCCCTGACCCGATTAAGACAACATGATCACAGCCTTAGGCAATTATTTCACAGCTTTTTGGCAAAACAATCTGAATTCATGGGCAACCTTGACGCTCCCCTTTGTCCGCGAATACCATTGGACATCAGCATATTTCTCTGGTCAAAAATAAATATCACTTCATGTTCTATTGAGGGTTGCTTTTGGGAACCCTAGATCATAAAACCTTATGCGATAAACCTTGTTTTATCTGCTTGCTATGAATGCTTAGCAACGTTGGAGCTTCGAGATCAACATATTTCAAAGGTCTAAAAGTCCTAAATTGGCTGTCTTGCCATTTTTAGGATGCGATTGAGAACACTGCGGGGGCAGCAGTTTTCAAAACGCTGAGTATGGGTGTCGTGACGATCGGCATTGACTAATGCTGATCCTGTCACTTTGTGAATTGACTCCGGTAGGCACCTGTATGGATGACTACTGGCTTGCTCAGCTTTGAATCTGTTCTGATTGACCTGCACCATGCTGAATCGTTCCACCAAGTTACCCAGCAGTTCTGTCACTGGTTCTACCCTCATCGAGAGTCTCGTGACCATCTTGGTGCTGGGGATCTTAACGGCTATTGCTGCTCCGAACATTCGTTTCGGTGTGAACCCGCTCAGAGATACCAGCGATCGCCTAGCTGGGAATCTCAAGATGTTGCGGGCTAAGGCGATCTCGCAAACTTCTGCCTACCGCATGCGTGCGATTCCCCAGGGAAGCGGTTTCGTGATTACCCATGAACGGGCCAGACTCTGTTCTGATGCCCCAGGGGATTGGCGCACAGATGCTGCCTTCGCATCGGAAGATGCCGCCTTTGATGCCCCAGTGACCCTGGCCACCGTGACGCTCAACGGCACCAGCGCCTCTGTCAACAACTGGAGCGTCTGCTACAGCAGCCGGGGTCTGGCCAGCCAGAATGTGGTTTTCACCCTACAAGACGACCAGAGTCGTCAGAAACGCGTCACGGTTTTTCCTGGGGGAGGAGTTGATGTTCAAGCGGTGCCTTAGCGAACCAGTCGCGAACGAAGCAGTCGCCCCAGAATCTGGGCTGACGCTGGTCGAAACCCTGGTTTCAATGCTGATTTTTTTGGCGGTCATTGGGGGCCTGTTACCGGTTTACATGACCTATCGCCTCCAGACCCTGCAAACCCCGGTTCGCAATGGTGCAGTTGCGGTTTCGCAGCAAATTATGGACGAAGTGCGACGGGTGCGGGATGTTGAGTCGCTGCCCAACAGCGGTCAGCAGACCCAAACGCCCCAGGGACGGTCTTTAACTAACTTGAGTGCCTACGGCAAAACCTATCGAGCGCAGCTGCACTACTGCGATCGCCCAAGTTTCTGCGACGAGAACTCTCGTCAAATTCGCGTTTCGGTGTTCCAAGTTTTTAGCAACGGTACAGCCAGCTCGACGCCTGTCTATGAAGTATCCAGTATCTACACCAAGTTTGAAGCCCAATAGAAGGCCATGCCATGTCTTGCCGAAACGGACTACGTTGGCTAGATCTCAGCAGCAGGGACTCTCACTCATCGAATTGGCCGTTACGGTTGTTATTTCCGGCATTATCTTAAGTGTGGCGTTGAGTTTAATTGTCAATCAGCGGCGGCAATACTTAAAGGAGCAGGCCAATACAGAGGTCGATCAAACCCTCCAAGCTGCCATGGAAGCCATCGGTACCGACATTCGGCAGGTGGGCGAGCGCATTGAGCCAGGGGTGCCTTTACCCGGGGTGCGCATTCAGAATGGGAGTGGCACCGCCCCTGATCAGCTGGTGCTCCAGCGCAAGCTGGTCGCAGAGCAACTGCCCATCTGTGAGACCGTCAGTGGCAACCCCACGACCCTCACCGTCTCGCTCACCGCAGGAACCGGTGACTGTCAGTTTAAGAACGGGAATGCCAACCCGCTGCCTGACAATTTAGAACAGTGGCAGAACTATCGCTGTGGCCAAGATCAGGTGCCGGGATGTCAATCTCCGGCCCCAGTCTGTACCCAAACGGGCGGCAGTTCACAAGAGTGTAGCTGGGCCTACCTCTATGACCCAGCCAGCGGCACCGGGGAGTTTCTGCTTTATCACGGCGAAGAACAGGATGCCCTGAACCCCAACACCTTCAAACTTAAGCGGGTACCGCTGGGGAATCTCGCCAGAACCTATACCTATGACCCAGCTGCTACAGGCAACCAGCCCCAGCTCTACATCCTGGAAGAACGACGCTATTTCCTCTCTGCTGCCAATGCAGAAGGCGATCGCACGTTACGGCTCAGTATTGTTAACAACCGAGACAATACCACCTACGACATTGTGAATCGCCTGCGGAACTTTCAGGTTCAGGGCCTGCGCAACAGCACTTGGCAAGACAACCTGAATGCGACTGGGGTGCCCACGGTTAACTGGCAAACCCTAGAAGCAATTCGCATTAGCCTAGATGCTTTCATTACCGGGCCAGACAGTGCCTCGCAAGGTCTGCAAAACTTGACCTCTCAGTACTACCCCCGCAATAGCCTATCTCGTCCCTAAGCGTAATCCCATGTCTTCTCCTAATCGCCCCTCCGCCTTCCTTCTCTCACTCCTGGTTCGCCTCCAGCGCGATCGCCAGTCTCAGCAAGGCTATACCCTGGTGGTCACCATTGCCCTTGTGCTCATCCTGAGTGCACTGTTAATCACCTATGCCGTCATGAGCCGGATCAACAGTGCCAGCTCTACCGCATCGGCCAAGAGCAATACAGGCTTTTACACCGCAGAAGCTGGCTTGAATTTACGGGCCAAGGAAATTCGCAATCGATTTGAAGGCTTTAACGCCCCCATAGGCACCTCGCCCGCCAACTGGCAAGCCTGCATCGACGCCGACTCAGCCAATAATGGCAGCGGTGATTTTCAGTGCCGCACCGAAGCCTTTGAAAATAGTAGTCCTCAAGATGCCTTTGCGCGTCAGATTGGCGTACAAGAAGCCATTACCTACGTTGACCATAATCCAGGGCAAAATCCAGTTTCCGTGACCATCCCCACGGGTGAAACCTTTGCCGGACTCAATGCCCAGGAATTTCGCTACGACGTCATTTCAGTCGCCCGAGACCTGCAAAGCCTTCCCACCGCCATCCTCGGCATGCGCTTCAAAAGCCGAGTCATCCCCCTCTTTCAATTTGCGGCCTTCTATGAACAAGACCTAGATATTCCGATTCCGCCCAATATGACCCTGAATGGGCCAGTCCACAGCAACAGCGATCTGTATCTGGATGCCGCCACCGGGAATACCCTGGCGATTAACGGTCAAGTGACCGCGGCCAACAAGCTTTATCGGGGGCGCAAAGACGTGAATCAGTGCAATGGCACTGTGACGATTCGCGACCCTGGAGCCGCTGTCGCGATGGCCTGTGGAGGCGGGCGTCAGGAATATACCCAGGCAGATTTAAGTCCGTGGAATAATCAAGTGCGCGTGGGTATCCCCCGACTTGAGGTGCCGCAACCCGACACCCTTGATCCGCAGCCGGACAAGCTGTACTGGAAAAATGCCGATCTGCGCATTGTCCTCAAGCTTGATGGCGCCGGGAATCCAGATGCAACTTCTCCCATCGAAGTTTGGAGTCGTAGTCGTACCCGAGACAGTGGCGCCACCAATGCCCTCGTGGGAAATACCTGTGCTGCTGCAACCACCACCTTGACCAATCGCCCTAGCGATGGGGTAGCGACCTATGCAGTCTCTGATACAGCCATCGGCATCGCTGCCCTGAGCGGTTTTAATCCTGGGGATGCAGTGGTCATTGGCTCTGACTATGATGCCAATGTGATCCAATCAACCGCAGCAACACCGAACGCACTTCAGCTCTACAAGCAGCTGGGCAGCACACCGACAGCTGGTTTAGCTGTTCGCAAACTGCCCGTCTGGACTTCCAAAACGTTTTACAACTACCGGGAGAAAAATGGGGGTTCT
>CAZXWR010000033.1:0-20418 GCA_964644325.1 uncultured bacterium | reverse complement strand
AGGACGCCAAGTACAAAGTAGTCATGTTTCACCATCCGGCCCATACCCTGGGGGGGAATATTGTGCCCGCCTTCACCGACCCGGTACAGACCATCACTCAAAATTCAGCAGGCAAGCCTCAGGCTGTGCAGTATGAATACCCCCTCGACCAGGACTACCTGATCCGCGATGTAGAGCCACTCCTAGAACAAGCAGGCGTGCAGCTCGTTGTCAATGGCCACAGCCACATCTGGAACCGTTTTATCGGCTCTGGCGGCATCCACTACCTCGAAACCTCAAACGTCGGCAATACCTATGGTGCTTACGTTGGCGAGCAGCGTCGCCCTGTACCCGAAGGCTACCGTGAAACCTATGTGGCCACCGGAGACCCCAATGGCCTGGAGCCTGTAGTACCTACCATTGCTCCCTTTCAAGATGACGATCAACAGCCGTTACCCTACGTCACCAGCAATGACATCACGGTTTTCAGTGTGCTAGATACGGGGACGGGAACCGTCAGCAGCTACGCATTTGACACTCAGCAGCCCACAGCAGAGGTCGTAAAGTTTGACCAGTTTTCATTAGAGTTGAGCGGCAGCTAACCTCCTGTGTAGACTACGGACGACTTGTGGCTTAACATTTCTGGCTGAGACCGCCTTAAGCTAGAAGAGCCTGTTGTTGTTCAACACCTTGCTCATGTCCTTAACTCCCTCCACGATGCTGTCCCTGGGCACCAAAGCCCCTGACTTTGAGCTGCCAGATGTGGTGACGGGCCAATCAATCTCGCTGGCGACCTTCACCGATGCTAAGGCGCTGCTGGTCATGTTCATCTGTCAGCATTGCCCCTTTGTGAAGCACATCAAGCCCGAGCTGGCTCGCCTCGGCCAAGACTACCTGTCGAAAGGGGTGGCGATCGCCGCCATTAGCGCCAACGATGTCGCCAAATATCCCGACGACTCCCCTGCCAAACTCAAAGCCATGGCCCTGGAACTGGGTTTAAACTATCCCGTCTGCTATGACGAAACCCAATCCGTCGCTAAGGCCTATGCCGCCGCCTGCACCCCCGACTTTTTCCTGTTTGATGGCGATCGCCAGCTGGTGTACCGAGGGCAGCTAGACGATAGCCGTCCGAGTAACGGTCTGCCTGTGACTGGTGTTGACCTGCGTCAGGCAATGGACGACCTGCTAGCAGGCAAACCCCTTAACCCCGACCAAAAGCCCAGCATTGGCTGCAACATTAAATGGAAACCGGGCAACGCACCCGCCTATTTTGGGTAAGCTGAGGGCAGTTCCACTCACCCCGATCAATCGTGAGCCATTGGGTTGCTTCTCTGGTCATCGCGCTGCCCATGAGCAGCGTTTTCTTTCTCACGCCACCATCCTTGAGCGCCGCTGCCCCGGCTAACGCTGACGCCACAGCGCCCTCACCCTCTGAGCCAGAATCCCCGGATTTAGTCGCCATCCGGGCCTGCTTTGCCGCCTATAAAGCAGCGTTAGTCAGTCGAGATGGCGCGGCCGCAGTCGAGCAAGTCAGCACCAGCACCCTGGAGTACTATGGCCAAATGCGCGAATTAGCGCTGTACGCCAAACAAGCTGAACTACAGCAGCGATCGCTGACCGATCAGTACATGGTGCTAGCCCTGCGACATCGCGTGGGGCTAACAGACTTACAGTCCATGACCGCGAAAGACGTCGTTCGCCTTGCCATTGAAGAGGGCTGGACTGGCGATAGTGAAGTCACCACCCTAGAACTCGGCACCGTGACCGTGGCAGGCGACCGAGCTAAAGCAAACTTAAAAATGCTTGGTGAACCTGAAAATAGTGAATTCGCCTTCGCTTTTGTGAAAGAACCAGATGGCTGGAAGCTAGACATTACAAAATTGCTGTTCGCCGCCGAAGCATTCTTACAGGATTGGTTGATGACGGATGATACCCCCCCAGCAGAGGGACTGATCACCCTACTCGAAGTCGTATCAGAACGGCAGGTTTCCCCTGATATTTGGCTACCCCTCCTAGAGCGTCAAGCACCAGAAGCTACACCCTGATAGCATTGCAAGCTCAAAATTTAGTCTATTTTGGGGTTGGTCACTCCCCATAACCACTGCCACTCCCATCCTCAAAGCGTCGGGGAGAGGCTGTAGCGGGCATCACTGCCATCATTTGATTAAGCCAGAGCGCAGTGCCCGAACTGCTGCTTCAGTGCGGTCAGAGGCACAGAGCTTACTCAGAATATTGCGCACATGGGTTTTAACAGTCCCGATACTCAGGTGTAGGGTTTCACCAATGGTGGTATTGCTGTGCCCCCCCACAATAAGCTCTAAAACCTGGAGTTCACGGGCCGTTAGAGGATCCGTTTTTAGCAGCCGTTCCGCTTCAGGCTCTAGGCCATGAATCAGGACATCTTGCCCCGCTGCTGGCGATCGCAGTTGGGCCTCAGACTGCTCGGCCCGCACTTGCTCTAGGACAATACTGGCGATCGCCGGATCAATCCAGGACTGCCCCTCGGCAGTGGTCAACACGGCCTCAGTCAGCTGTTCAATGCCTGTATCTTTCACGCAGTAGGAATCAGCCCCAGCGGCAAATGCAGCCAATACTTCAACTCGTTTGTCCTGCATCGTGAGAATTAAAACTCTCGTGGGGGATACAGCACTTATACCTGTGGGATCTGTGGGCCGTGCCGCCTTAAACTGTCGCAATAGCTCAATGCCGTCAAAGTCCGGCAGGCCAATGTCAATGATGGCAACATCGGGTTGGAGTGCCAGCAAAAGGCTTAAGCCATCGGCCCCATTGGCCGCCTCACCCACCACTTCAATATCATCCCGATCCTCTAAAGCCCCCCTAAGCCCCATGCGCGTTAGGGTATGGTCTTCCACAATGGCAACTCGAATCTGCGTCATGCGCGGGTGCCCCACCGTCTAAAAGGACTAGTTCAAGAGATAGACGTCAGACCAAAGTTGGTCAGCTACACTAAATGGTACCTGTTGACGGTCAGCGACTATGCCCTCAGTTGTGCCGGAGCCCCAAGCACAAGAGCATCCGAGTCATGGACTCGGTGCTGCACCCACCTCCCAAGCACACCCGTGCGATCGCATTTTAGTGGTGGATGATTCCCACGAAAACCTATGTTTAATCGAATCTATTTTAGAGGCGGGTGGTTATCAGGTGCAGGTTGCCAGCGATGGGGCAGCAGCGCTGGCGGCCATTGAAGCCAACGTGCCTGACCTCGTGCTGTCGGATGTCATGATGCCCCACATCGATGGCATTGAACTGACGCGCCATATTCGCCAGCGAAAAACGCTGCCCTTTATCCCCATCTTGCTGATTACGGCCCAAGAGCAGTCTGATGTGGTCGAAGGACTGGATGCTGGAGCCGATGACTTTATTCAGAAACCCGTTCGGGTGGCCGAGTTGCTAGCCCGCGTGCGATCGCTGCTGCGGCTGAAGCAGAGCATTGAAGAGCGTGAGCAAATGTCTCGGATGCGCGAAGACTTTCTGTACCGTCTGACCCACGACCTCCGAACGCCCCTGGTTGCCCTTGACCGCATGTTCAAGCTGCTGCTGCGCGGCAAGTACGGTTTATTTTCTCAGCAGGTAACTGCGATCTTCAACACCATGCAAGAGAGCAACCAAGAACTCTTGCAGATGATTAATATGCTCCTCGACATTTACCGCTACGAGCTGGGTCAAAAAGCACTCTCCTACACACAGTTCAACCTCATCACCTTAGCCACCTCAGTCGTGGAAGAACTGCGGCCCCTTGCCGAAGAAAAGGGGCTAACGCTGGATGTGCAGCCATCGGGGGAAAAGGTTGATGAAACGTTCGTCCTGTCTGCGGCTCGCTTGGAAATTCGCCGGGTGCTGGTCAACCTAATCGGCAATGCCATTAAGTTTACCGACACGGGTTCGGTGCAAGTGGGCCTCTATCGGCAGCCAGAATGGATGGATATTATCGTGCAGGATACAGGCTGCGGCATTGCACCAGAAGACATTCCCATTGCCTTCGAGCGCTCCTACCAGGGTAACCATCGCAATTCTGGCAACGGATTGGGCCTCTACCTCATCCATCAAATTGTCCAGGCCCATGAAGGTACGATTTCACTTGAGTCAGTCGTGGGCCAAGGCAGCACCTTTACGGTACGCCTCCCCATTCCAGCCTGAGTCCTCTGGTTGTATCTCAGGGTATCAATCTTGGACTAAATCGCCGCTGAGTACGCCCTCTAAGCCAATCATCGGAGCGCCCACTTCCACGCCATACTCCGAAATTTTGAGTTCCCGCAGAGTTTTCTCAAAATCGCTCAGGCGTTTTTTTAAAACGACAATGCCTTTGCGTAGCTCAACCTTCCCATCCTGATGGCGATCGATGTAGCGCAGAAGAATTAAGTTGTCTGCCAGATACCGAAAGTCACGTTCCGTTCCCTGGTTATTTTCGTCTAATGCAGCTGTTTCATTGATTAAGATGACAGCAACACCCATATTCGCTAAGTACTTCACCAGCGCGTGCAGGTTGCTTAAAAAGTCTTGGTCGCCCATCGAAAGCTTATAGCCGGACACACTATCGAGCATCACAATGCGCACCTGGTTATGCTCAACCTTATGGCGAAATAGGCTAGAAAACTCATCAGGAGTATATTGCAACGGCTCAATTTTCTGGATGGCCAGAGCACCCTGCTCTACCATCACCCGCGCTGGAATTTTTAGGTTTTCAGAGCGCTTCAGAATAATGGCAACTTCTTCTTCAAAGGTATAAATAACCGACCGCTCCATGCGGCTAGCCGCCTCCTTCATAAATAGCAGGCCAATGGTGGTCTTGCCCACGCCACTCGGGCCACTTAGAAAAGTCACCATTCCCCGTTCAATACCGCCCTGCAACATGCGATCAAGGGCCGGAATGCCGGATGGCAATGGTTCTGGATTAAAGTCTTGCTTGTAAGCTTCTGGGACAAGTTTGGGAAAAACCACCATCCCCTGGGCACCCAACCGTAGGGAGTGACACCCCTCCTGAAAGGCAGAACTCCGATATTTCGTGACGTTCACTGTGCGGCGGAGGGGCGACATCTGGAGCTGGATGACGCCATCGCTCATGAACTGGAGGTCGTCGTCTGGCGTATCGGGGCTGCTCTCAGAGGTAAACAAAACGGTTGCGCCATGCTCCAGCATAAACCGCAAGAACGCCAAAACCTGCTTGCGAAACTGAAAAGCGTCAGCGGTTAGGTAGCGAAACTGGGTCATGGAGTCGATGAACACACGCTGCGGTCGCAGCTCGGTAATTTTGGCAACGATTTTCCGCGTAATTGGATCCTTTTCGATTTCGGCGGGGCTAAAAAAGTCGTAGTTTTTAGTTTCAGTGAAAAAAACAGAGTCTGGGCTCAGGTCTAGGCAATGGACGGGCGTCAGGTCTAAGCCCATGGCAGTACCGTTGCTTAAAATTTGGGCTCCGGGCTCCCCAAACGTAATGAGCATGGCGGTATCGGGCTGGGGTTTACCAGCGGTCAAGAAGTGGAGCCCGAGGGTGGTTTTACCCGTCCCTGGCCCACCCCGCAACAGATAAGCTCGATTGGCAATCAGGCCACCACCGAGAATTTCATCGAGCCCCCCAATCCCTGTAGAAAGGCGATCGTGTGGCAGTTTGGGGTGAACAGTCGCTTTCGGCACGCTTTTTCTAGTTGAATAGTGGATAGCAAACAGGATAAATGAGGCTTCAGGGGCCTGAGGTTTGAACGTTGTGCATGGGGCCACATCCTGGGCGACTGTACCGACCCTCTCGGTCAATGAGGGTCAACATTATCTAGGACGCTCTGGGCAGAAACTTATCATGACACTTGAGCATTATAAATAGAGACCACCCGCTAGACTTTGGGGTAGGTGACATTTCCAAAACTGTTCTCTGGAAGACCTGGGTCGCGAGGGCAATGCTTTTTCAAAATGGCTCGTATTCTACTCATCTTTGACCGCCAGACGAACGCTGAACTGATATCGGAACGATTGCGTCAGCATCACGATATGGTCAGCCTTTCGGCAGCACAGATCCAACAAAATTCCGAGGGACTCAACTTACCCTTTGACCTCTGTCTGATTGATGGACAAATGTTAGAAGCCCTCTGGCCGCTGATTGAAGATCGCCGCGCGGCTGAAGCGCCGGTTTTGCTACCCGTTGTTTTGATTGTGGCCCGCGATAAGGTGCGGGTCATTCAGCGGCAGCTCTGGCAGGTGATTGAAGAGGTGGTGACCGCGCCCATTGAGGCAGCAGAACTCCAGGCTCGGGTGGAAATTTTGCTGCGGGCACGGCAGTTTTCCCTGGAGTTAAGACAGGCAAACCTGAAGTTGGCAGCCGCAAATGAGGAACTCCAGGAAATGAATCGGCTGAAGTCGCGGTTTGTGTCGATGGCGTCCCATGAATTTCGCAATCCCCTATCGGCGATCGCGGGCTATATTGAGCTGCTTGAGGGACAAGGGTCTGTATTTACAGCGGCGAAACGACAGGAGTTTTTTCAGCACATCCGCGAATCGTTGAAGCGCTTGCTCACCCTCGTGGACGATGTGCTGGTGATTGGGCGAGTGGGAGTCGGCAAGCTTCGCTTTGACCCACAGCCTCTGAACCTGTCAGAGTTTTGTCGCACCCTGATTACAGAGATTCAGTTCAGTACAGACAATCGCTGTCCCATTCAGTTTGAACCGGAGATGGAGACAGACCCCCCAGAGGCGATCGCCCCTGGAACCGTTCGGCACCCGACCATAGATGCCAACTTACTCCACCACATTTTGACGAACTTGCTGTCCAATGTCATCAAATATTCTCCGGAGGGCAGTCCCGTGCAGTTAAGTCTCAGCTCTGGATCAGAAGAGGTGCGACTGCAAGTGCAGGATCAGGGCAGAGGCATTCCGCCAGAAGACCAGCTACGACTGTTCGAGCCGTTCCATCGAGCGGCCAACGTTGGACGCACCACAGGCACCGGACTAGGACTGGCCATTGTCAAACAATGTGTTGAACTCCACGGGGGGCAGATTCAGGTGCAGAGTGAGGTGGGCATTGGAACCACCGTAACAGTAGCGCTACCCCAGCCCAGTTCACCTTTTGCCCAAGGGTCAGATGCGGTGGACAGCCATAGCTCGGTCAAATGGACTAGTACAACTTGGCACAAGTAAGCCAACCATTAATCATTTTGGACTTCAGACACTATCGCTTTTGGCGCTGTTCAATGGTGGGAGAATTTCCGCCACCCTGTACTAGATAGATTGGCATAGGGATATTTTTCGCTAAATCACCTGTCCGACCATTGACCCCCAGGGTTATTTTGCGGTTTTATCTGTACCCAACGGATGAATCCAAAAGGATGAAAACCCGCCCTTTTTCTATCCATTGAGTTGATGGCAAACCCATAGATTCCAACTTGAATAGAGGTATAGACACCAGGACATCAGACTTGTGCTGATTTCAGTCGTGGAAATGTCTACCTTCATTCACTCCTGACCCTATTCCTTTTTATTCATCGGAGAGAATCATGCACGTTACACTACAGCCATTGATTGTTACGGGCCTTGCAATTGCCACCCTAACCAGTGGACTGTTGCTTGCCCCCGATGCCCGCGCTCAGGCAGGGCTGGCGGCAACACCTGAACTGGATAGGCCAACTCAATCCCCTACCAGCAACGCATCTGGGGAAAGTCAATTCACCCCCAGCGTCACCTTTGAGACGGCCACTGCGCTGCCAGAACTACAGCCCTTGGCAACCTCTAGTACCCCTTTGAGCATTGAAACGTCTGAACGGCCTGCTGTGTTTCCCCTGATCGCGCAAAATACACCCAATGATGATGCCACGCCAGATTTAGCACCCGTTCCTAGAGAAGACAACGATACGCCTGCCAGTACCTCCGCCCAAGACCTATCGCCGGGTAGAGATACCCGCTCTGGCTCTAGCTACATCGGAGTGGGCGGGAACTTTGGGGCAGTCGGCGATACGGCAGTGGGCGATTCTGGCCTAATTATTTACAGCAAAATTGGCATGACGCGCTTCTTCTCGGTGCGGCCTGGGGTGACAACCAACTTCACCGACGATGCGACGTTTTTACTACCCGCCACCCTGGACTTTGCCCCGATCGCCATTGGTGACACGGGTATTCAGTTGGCGCCCTACGTTGGCGGTGGGTTTGCCGTGAGTACCGATGGTGACTTTGGCCCCTTGGTAACCGGAGGCGTTGACCTACCCATCAACGATCGCTGGACGGCGACGGCTGGCGTAAATGCTGCCATTCTCGACCCGGTGGATGTCGGCGTCTTTTTGGGGATTGGCTATAACTTCCCCGGCCTATTTAAGTAACCAGTCGCTGGCGAGTCTTGGGGCGGCTTGATGCTGCCCTAACGGTATTGTTTGTATTCCATTCATTTTTTCAAGGAGAGTCGTCCATGCCTAGGCTATTAGGTAAACGGTCTAGCTCGGTTTCGGCCATCGGTGTTGCGTTCTTCCTCGGTCTGGCCATTGGCGGCGGGGCGGTGAGCGAATATCTGGGTGTCATCAACCTGGTGCCGCACTTTGGCAAAGAAAGTCAGGCCCGAAAGGTGACATTTTCTGGGGCGGTTGCACAGGTTCGCTTGGATTCAACGGCCATGCTCAAGGGTGAACATCATGCGTAAAGGCAGCGACCTGATTGGCAAGCTAGTGGTTTCTTTTGAGACGGGTGAGGCGCTAGCCCGCGTGGGGGATTTGATTTTTGACCAAGACAACAACACCCTGGCTGGCTTCCTGGTAGATGAGGGCAGCTGGCTTGGGGGTGCCTGGGTCATTCCCTACAGTGAAGTGCTGGCGATGGGGGCAGATGCGGTACTGATTCCTACCCATAACGCCATTGTCAAAGCCAGAAAGCACGGCGAGATTCGCCAAATTCTGAAGCGGCAGGTGATCCTCAAAGGGACACGCATTATGACTACCCAGGGGGCTAACCTGGGCACGATGGTTGACCTTTACCTGAATGAAAAAACGGGTGCAGTGACGGGCTATGAAGTGTCGGGTGGGTTGTTTGCCGATGTATATTCAGGACGCTCGTTTGTACCTGCACCCCAGACCTTAAAAATTGGGGCTGACTATGCCTTTGTGCCACCAGAAATTGCTGACTTGATGGCGGAGCAGGTGGGCGGCATTAAGCAAACGGTATTGACAACCCGCGATCGCCTGCAAACGGGAACGGGACTGGTGGCGCGGCAGCTTCAGACTGCTTCCCAGAGCATTGTCGAAAAACTTCAGGAAACCACCAGCTATACGAACCAGCGACTCCAGGAGGTGATTAACCAGGCCGTCACCACCGTCATGAGCAGTATTGCTGACCCGGCTGAGCAACAGGCCTTTGTTTTAGGCCGCACGGTTGACCGCGATATTGTGCTCCCTAACGGCACAACCCTGATTCGGGCGCAACAGCCTGTGACTGAGGCGATCGCCCAGGCGGCGGCGGAGGCATCCATGCTTGATCAGCTCTATCGTGCCGTGGGCGGCAGTTTTGCCGAAGAACTCAGCCGTCGGGTACAAGAAACAACGGCGGTCACCAATCAGCGCTTGCAGGAGGTGGTCAACCAAGCGACCGCTGCCATGCTCAATAGCATTGCGGATCCTGCGGAACAAAAGGCATTTATGATCGGGAAACAGGTCGATCAATCGGTAGTCGCACCCGATGGCCTAGTGATTATTGCCCAAGGGGAATATGTCACTGCGGCGATCGCCGATTTAGCGGAGCAAAAGGCGATGCTCAACCCGCTCTATAGAGCGGTGGGCGGTAGTTTTGCCGCTGACCTTAACCAGAAGGTACAGGATGCCACAAATGCGACCCAGCAGCGTCTCCAGGAAGTGATCCATCAGGCGGTTGGCCCCATGCTCAACAGCATCGTAGACCCCGCCGAGCAAAAAGCATTTATGGTCGGTAAAACGGCGGATCAAAACGTGGTGGCCCCTGATGGCACGGTGCTCATTGCCCAGGGTGAAACCGTCACCTTGTTCAAAGCAGAACTGGCAGAGCAGCAGGCTATGCTCGATCAGCTCTACCGTGCCGTGGGCAGCAACTTTGCGGCTGAACTGAGCCGTCGGATCCAGGAAACCACCTTGTCCACGAATCAGCGATTGCAGGAGGTGGTTAATCAGGCCGTCACCGCCATGACCAGCAGCATCATTGATCCGACTGAGCAGAAGGCTTTTATGTTGGGCAAAACGGTGGATCAAGATTTACTGACCCCCGAGGGCACCCTGTTGATTGCCCAGGGCAGCCCGGTGACGGCCCACATTGCAGAGGTTGCTGAAGAGCAAGCCATGCTCGACCAGCTCTATAAAGCAGTGGGGGGTAGCTTTGCAGCTGAATTGAGCCAGAAGGCCAGCGGTATTCTGGCCCGACGCATGGTGGATCAAACCCTGGGGCGGCGGGTGAAACGGGAAGTGCGCACCGCCGATGACGTGATTGTAGCGGCGACGGGTCAAATTGTGACTGAGGCGGTGGTGGAGCAGGCCCGCATGTCCGGCAAAGAACAGGCACTCCTAGAGGCGACGGGGGTATCCCTGCAAACAGTGATGCACGACCAGGGTCAGGCACTCTCCACCGCAGGCGATCGCGCGCTGAAGGGCGCGGCTCAAGTGGGCGATCGCGCCAGCAGTCTCTGGGAGCTAGTGCAGACCAAAACCCATGAACTGCAAGCCAAGGGGTTCCAGGCCATCGAAGACCGTCGCATTCACCATGCCCTCGGTCGCCCGGTCACACGGGTCATTTTAGACCGTCAGGACAATGTGATTTTGAATGTGGGCGAACTGATTACCCATGAGGCAATTCGGCGATCGCGCCAGGACGGACTGCTAGATATTCTGCTGAGTTCCGTCTTGATCAAAGTTCCAGAGCTGTCGAGTGCGGCCCTCAAAGCCCCGATTCCCAGTTTGGCCTCACTGCAACAGCAGGCTCCAGCTCTCGTCCCCTAATTCACCAGCGCTGAATCCGCCACCGATCGCCCCCACCCTCAATCCTTTGGGTGGGGGCGCAGTCAGGGATCCGAAATTTGCCAGATTGAAACGCATTGTGAAAAAAGCGCAGATTGCTGAAAAAATACGGTTTGATGAGGGTAAGCGGTTTAATCAGCCTTGAGCATCGGTCAGTACCCTAGGTCGCCAGAACTGGGGTGCTGTGAACAGATGGGTCTGGGGCAGCAGGTCATGCAATGCGGTGACAGCCCCAACTTCAATAAGGAAATAAGTTTCGATGGTCAAGAAAGCGGCATCGTGGCTATTTTTAGCGGTTCTGACTCTGTGTTTGGTGCTGATTTCCCCCAGGGCAGTGACCCAAGAAACAGCCGCTTCCCTGGGGGCTCCGGTGCAGCTCAACAGCGAAACGCTCTTTGTGATTCATGTGCCGATTGGGTCATTTTCTGCCGGAGATCGCGCCCAGGCCGTGACCCAACGGCTAGAGAAAGTCGCCGCAGACTATAGCGTTGAGGTACAAACCCTCAAGGTGACCAATGAGGCAGCCGTCAGCAGCATCACGATAGGGTCACGCGCCCTAATTACCATTACCGATGAGGATGCCAAAGCGGCCGATGCCGATCGTAAAACCCTGGCCCAGCAGTATCTAGCCCAGGTGCGCGACGCCATTAATACCTATCGCCGGACGCGCCAGCCCGATTATTTGCTGCGGCAAGGGCTCTATGCAGCGGGAGCCACCCTGGGCTTATTTCTGGTGCTATTTCTGATTCAGAAAGCCTTTCCCCGGCTGCTGCGACAGCTAGAGGCTTGGCGCTCAACCCGCATTCCGGCACTGCGCATCCAAAACCTAGAGCTGCTGCCCTCTGAGCGGATTACCGATATTCTGGTGGGCCTTTCTAAGCTCTTGCGCCTGCTGTTGGTTGGGGTGCTGCTCTACCTGTATGTGCCCCTCGTGCTGAGTTTTTTCCCTTGGACCCGGGGCCTCGGTCAACGCTGGCTCAACTATCTCGGGACAACCCTGAATCAAGCGGGAAAGGCCATTGGGGACTATATTCCCAATCTGCTGATCATTTTGCTGATTGCGGTGGTGACCTTCTATGTGCTGCGGTTCTTGAAGCTGATTTTTGCGGAAATTAGGCGAGGTAACTTGAAGTTCTCTTGGTTCTACCAGGAATGGGCCACACCGACCTATAAGCTCACGGCATTTTTGGTGATTGCTTTGGCGGCAGTGATGGCGTTCCCTTTTCTGCCCGGATTTCAGTCGCCGGCCTTTCAAGGAGTGTCCCTGTTTATTGGGGTATTGTTTTCCCTGGGTTCAACGGCGGCGATCGCCAATATGGTGGCGGGCATCATCTTGATCTACACCCGCGCGTTCCAACTGGGCGATCGCGTCAAAATTGGCGAAACGGCGGGCGACATCGAAGAAAAAACCCTGCTGGTGACCCGCATCCGCACCCCCAAAAACGTGATTGTCACCCTGCCCAACTCCACCGTGCTGGGCAGCAACGTCATCAACTACAGCGCCTCCATGCGCGATACCCAGCGCCCCCTGCTGCTGCACACCACCATTACCCTCGGCTATGACGTGCCCTGGCGCAAAGTTCATGAAGTCCTGGCAGCGGCAGCCGTGGCCACGCCCGATATTCTGTCTGACCCGGCCCCCTTCGTCCTGCAAACTAGCCTGGATGATTTTTACGTGAGCTATGAGCTCAATGCCTTTACCTTAGAAGCCAACCGGATGCCAAAAACCTATTCAGTTCTCCACCAAAATATCCAGGATGGCTGCAACAGCGCCGACATTGAAATTTTGTCCCCCCACTACTCTGCCCTGCGGGACGGCCATCAGAGTACCATTCCCGCCGACTACCTCCCCGCCGACTATCGAGCGCCAGGGTTTCGCATGAGCCCGCCCGATCGCCCTTGGCCTGCGGTGCCACCCGACTCAAACCCGGCATCCCATGCCTAAGCTGAGATTAATCTCCATTGGGAGGCTGACATGGAATTGATTCTTGCGACCCTCAAACGCTGGTTGGCTGACCCCACTGTCGTCAATTTCATCACGGTAGGCTTGGGCAGCCTGGTGATTCTGCTGTTTTTTCGGATTATTCGCAACTCTGTCGGGCACTACATCCCCGACTCAGATTTGCGCTATCGGGTGCGCAAAATCGTGATGTTTGTCAGTTACATCGTGATTGTGCTGTTTGCCGCCAGCGTTTTTAGCACCCGCTTAGGACAGTTCACCGTCATTTTTGGGGCTGTGGGGGCGGGCGTTGCCTTTGCCCTGCAAGAGGTGATTGTCAGCTTTGCCGGGTGGGTCGCCATTTCTTTGGGCCAGTTTTATAAACCAGGCGATCGCGTGCAGCTGGGCGGCATTATGGGGGATGTGATCGACATTGGTTTCCTGCGCACTACCCTCATGGAATGCGGGGCCTGGGTAAAGGCCGATCTGTACAACGGACGCATTGTCCGGGTCGCCAATAGCTTTGTGTTTCGCGAACCCGTCTATAACTATTCTGCGGACTTTCATTTTTTGTGGGATGAACTTTCGCTGCCGATCAAGTACGGCAGCGATCGCGCCCTGATGCGGAATATCTTGCAGCAGGCGGTTGATGAAGTGGTGGCTGACTATGTGCCCCTCGCCCGCCAAGAACTGAATCAAATGGTGCGCAAGTATCTCATTGAAGCAGCCACCGTCGAACCTGCCATCACTGTCTATCCCACCGATAACTGGCTGGAATACACGGTGCGCTACGTGGTGGACTACAAAAAACGCCGGGGCATCAAAGATCTACTCTTCCGCCACATCCTCGATGCCATTGACCAGAGCCAGGGCAAAGTAGCGATCGCCTCCACCACCATCCACATCGTCGAGACCCCCACCCTGGATCTACGCTGGCAGCGCCCGCAGCGGCCCCGGCCAGAAGATAGCCCGGTTTAACGAATCACCAGCGCCTCAAAAAAAGCGAGGGGGCCATTTTCTAAATCCTGGAGGGTTAGCTCATCTTCATCAATGGTGAGCTGTCGCGGCTGGGTGAGGCGGAGCTTCACGGCCACAATGCGGGCCCCTTCACCTTTGAGATCTTCAACATAGCCCCGGCGATAGAAGTTGGCCTCGGACTCGCTATCAAAGGGGCCAAAATAGTAGATACACAAGGGCGCTGACGTAAAAATTTCCACCCACCAGCCAAAGGCCAGGGCTGGCTGACCGACGGCAAGCGGGGTTGTCATTGTCAGCGGTGTCATTGGGAATCGCGTCATTGCTGTTACTCCAGAATGGGGAAGGACATTGAGTTGTACGGAATCCCCACACCACAGGGTCTGTACCAGGTCACTGATCTAAGCAGCGCGGCAATGCATGAATGTAGCGGCAGTCTGACGGGGCGATCGCCCAATCAGACCGTTACCAGATCAGACCGCTGCCAGGTCAGACTGCGGGACTTTCGTCGCCCAAACCGATTGCCCGGTCAAGAGTGCAGCGACATCCATACCGTTACTAATCACGCCCGGTACGCTGGGGTACCCGGCACTCGCACCCACTAAAAAGAGATTGTCTATTTCCGTGCGGTAGCCCAATCGGTTCAGACCGACCTGCTGCGGCGTTAGCTTAGCCCCGTAGATATTGCCTTGGGGCTGGCCCAGGTAAAACTCGCTGGTGGTCGGTGTGCCATAAACCTTCAGCCGCGCGTAGGCATCAATGTCAGGAATCAGGTCGTAGACACTTTGCATAACCTGCTGATAGGCAGCACGTTTTTTAGCTTTGTAGGCTTTTGGGTCAGCTTTACGCAGTGCCGCGAACCCTTCATAGGGGCAAACCGTCGCAATCTCTAAGACATGGTGTCCGGCAGGCCCCATCCCAGGTTCCTGGGACTTCAGGGTTGGACAAGATAAAAAGATCCAAGGATGATCAAGATCGCCCTGGAGCTGACGCTGGTACGCTTCATTTAAGTCCCCTGTGGGATAGTACCAGAGGTTCCAGTTGCCAATGCCGTACCGGCTGGGGTCAAAGCGCTCATCCAAACCCAGGTAGATATTAAAGGCACTCGCCGAATAGCGGTAGTCTGTCAGACGCTGATGCTCGGCTGGACTGAGGGCGGCAGCATCATGCATGAGCTGTACGGTCAGTTTCGGATCTAGGTCGCTAATGTAGGCTTGGCGTGCATAGTACTGACTGCCGCCAGCGGTGACGCTCTGCACATGGTGACCTTCCGTTTGAATATGTTCAACCGGGGTCGAAAACCGGATGATGCCCCCATTACTGGCGATCGCGTCCACGATAGTGTCCACAAACTGTTTGAAGTGATGCTTCGGATAGTAAGCGCCCTCAGAGTAGTCCCACACCAGGGAGGTATGGGTGAGGAGGGCAATTTCCGCTGGCGGCAGGGCGTAGTCCCCACTTTGTCCGGCCAGGATTGCCTGGAGCTTTGGGGATAACCCCACATGATCGTAGAGATCTTGCAGCGTCCAGGTGCGCTTCAGAAATAGATTCCAGTACTTCGGTAGCTTCAGCCAATCGCTCCACTTTTGGTCATACCAGCGCACTTCGTTGACCAAGCCATGTATATCCTGGTGCAGGTGTTGAATCTCGTTGCAGTAGCGGTTGATTGGCGCTGCTTCCTCGGGGAACTGCGCCAGTAAACGGGTGCGCAGCTGCTCCCAGCCCAGGGGAATGTTGAAGGTTGCGGCAGGTGTAATGACGCGATCGATGCAGTTTGGATCGAGGGAGTTAAACGGTACCGTCCGCTCAATGAAGCGGAGGAACTGACCAATCGCCTGGTCGGGGCCACATTGCGAAATGTAGTGAACATCGGCACAAAAGCGATAGTCACCGTAGTCAAAGGTATGACAGCAGCCACCCGGCAAGTAGTGCTGTTCTAGTACCACAACGCGATGGCCCTGTTTCGCAAGGCAGGCCGCTGCCGATAGTCCCCCTAACCCTGCGCCTAAAATCACATCGTCAAATGCTGCAATCATGATTGATGCTCTCCGAAACTCATCCGGTTGAAATCATGACCGTGACCCGAACTGTCGCCGCATAAAGTACAGCGACCGAGCGGTCACAGTTTGCAGGTCTCTATAGATCAGCCTGATAGATAAGCCTGCGCTACCTAACGGGTGGAGTTTGGCCCATGATGATCTCGTAGGGTTTAAGCCGAAGGTGTGAGTGAGGTATCTGAGTTGGGATAGAGTCTGGCAAATTGGGCGGCCAGATCGGGCGCTAGCTCCGAATGCTCCGGCTCGACCTGGGAGAGGGGGTTGTTTAAATCCGTACAGGAGGGCATCGCCTGCCAACAACTGTGGCAAAACCAGTAGGTCTGATTGTGATCAACCTGGCTCACAAGGGGGCCAGAACAACAGGGACAGCAGTTCATAAAAATTTTTGTCCAATTGCTTATATGTGAGAGAAACAAGGTTACTCTCTTGAGCTTTGTTATGTGTATAAGCGTACTGACAAAAAGTGAGGATTTGATGAAGACTGAGCTAAAATCTGTGTCCGTTACTGCTTCTGATCGCATTGTCTCCAGGGTTGCACCATGAGCCTGTTCACTGTCTCCCACTAAGCTTTCAAGGTCGGCTGAAATTTCCGGAGTCGCAAGGCGTTACTCACCACCGAAACGGAACTAAAGGCCATGGCCGCACCCGCAATCATCGGGTTTAATAACCAGCCAAAGATGGGATACAAAATGCCAGCAGCGATGGGAATACCTGCCACGTTGTAGATAAAGGCAAAAAACAGGTTCTGGCGGATGTTGCCCATGGTGGCACGGCTCAGCTGCAAAGCAATGACAAGCCCTCGCAAATCACCGGAAATGAGGGTGATGTCACTGGCGGCGATCGCCACATCAGTTCCCGTGCCAATGGCAATCCCGACATCAGCCTGGGCCAGCGCTGGGGCATCATTGATGCCATCCCCCACCATCGCAACAATTCTGCCAGCCTCCTGGAGCTGCCTCACCTGAGCAGCTTTCTGATCGGGGCGCACCTCAGCAATCACCCGGCGAATCCCAATTTCCTGGGCGATCGCCTCAGCAGTGGCGCGGTTATCGCCCGTCAGCATCACCACGTCTAGCCCGAGTTTCTGAAGCGATCGCACGGCTTGAGCTGAAGCGGGTTTCAGGGCATCGGCAATGGCCATGATGCCCTCAAGCTGGCCGTCAATGGTGAGCCAGACGACGGTTTTACTGGCAGCTTCCCAGGCTCGGGCCTGGGCCTGCAACACCTGGGTAGAGATGCCCAATTCCGTGAGCCAGCGCTGGGTGCCAATCTGCACCAGCTGCCCCTGCACCGTAGCCTGCACCCCACAGCCTGCGATCGCCTGAAAGTCGGCAGCGGTGACTAGCTCCACCTCCTGGGCTTGGGCATAGCGCACCACAGCAGCGGCAAGGGGGTGTTCTGACTGTTGTTCGACGGTAGCCACCGCTTGCAAGACTCGCAGTTCATGATACTGGGCGGTGCCTGCCACGGTGATGAAGTCGGTGACCGTGGGTTTACCTTCGGTGAGGGTTCCAGTTTTATCCAGCACAATGGTCTGGATCTTATGGGCCAGCTCTAGGCTATCGGCGCCCTTAATCAAAATGCCATTTTCTGCCCCCTTACCCGTCCCCACCATCACCGAAGTCGGGGTCGCCAACCCTAAGGCACAGGGACAGGCAATGATCAGCACCCCCACCATGGTCATCAACGCCAGGGTGATGTTGCCCGTCACGCCAAACCAGATGCCAAAGGTCAGAAGGGCAATCGCAATCACCACGGGCACAAACCAGCCCGTCACCTGATCGGCAAGACGCTGAATGGGGGCCTTAGACCCCTGGGCCTGCTGCACCAGCTGCACAATTTGGGCCAGTACGGTGTCTTTGCCCACATGGGTCGCGCGAAACTGAAAGCTACCCGTTTGATTCATGGTCGCCCCAATCACGGGGTCTCCCGGCTGTTTCTGTACCGGAATACTTTCCCCGGTAACCATCCCCTCATCCACCGTGGAGCGGCCCTCAATCACCGTGCCATCCACCGGAATTTTCTCGCCGGGACGCACCTGCACGATGTCGTTGGGCTGCACCGCTTCAATGGGGACATCCACCACTTCACCCCCTCGGATGATGCGGGCGGTACGGGCTTGCAGGCCAATCAAGGCCCGAATCGCTGCTGAGGTTTGGCCCCGCGCTCGATGCTCAAGCAAGCGCCCCAGTAAAATCAGGGTAATAATCACCGCCGCCGATTCGTAATAGACCTCTGCGTTGAGCCCTTGGCGGGTGAGCAGTTCGGGGAACAGGGTCACGAGCAGCGAGTAGCCAAAGGCGGCGCTGGTGCCCAGCACAATCAGGGTATCCATGGTGGCGCTGCGACGCCGGAGGGCTTTCCAAGCTTTTTGGTAAAAGGCAGCGCCACACCAGAACTGGACGGGCAGGGTCAGCCCGAGCTGGAGCCAAGGATTATGCAGCCAGTGGGGAATCCAGGGTAGGGTTAAGCCCGTCATCATTGGGAGACCGCCGATGATCAGCACGGTGCTCAGGATGCCGCCGATGTAAACCTTGCGCCGCAGCGATCGCGATTCGGCTCGATGGGTAGCCTGTTCCGCCTGACTCGGATCTTGCAGGATATCTTGTACCTCCAGGACCTGGGCTTGATACCCAGCTGCGGCCACCGCAGCGGCGATCGCCTCTGGGCTGGTGGCGCGCGGATCCAGCTGAACAGTCGCTTGTTCCATGCCAAAGTTCACGCTACAGGCGGTTACCCCTGGCACAGCCTGAATGGCCGCTTCAATAGTGCTAGCACAGGCAGCACAGCTCATGCCCTGAAGCTGAAACGTTTGGGTGGTTGTCCCTGCCTTCGCTACCGTCGTCATGGCTGCTTGCTCCTCGGGTGTGAATCTCCTCGGGGTGCCCATCCTATGGGACGGGATAGCCCGCAGCGGCGATCGCCGCCTTCACTTGCGCTGGGGCAGCGGTCGAAGTCACTTCCACCTGTTTCGTCTTCGGGTCGGCAGTGACGACGGCACTGGGGTCAACTGCAATGACAGCTTTCGTGATGGTTTCAGCACAAGCCCCGCAGGCCATACTGGGAACTGTAAGCTGTAGCTTCATGACGAGCCTCCTGGGAAATGAGCGAAGTGACTAGCACCGACACATGCGATCGCATTGTGTATGCCACCAGACTAAACCCTCTAGTAGGCTAGAGAGTCAACCGAGTTGGCGCAAAGCAATCAGGGGCTTAACGGTTGAGATAAGTCGCCGCAGATCACTTTTGATGCCTATAGATAAACAGACTGTGGCACATTGCCGATACACTCCCGGTAACGATTGCCACAACGCCCGAGCTGATTCTCTAGAGCGATCGCGCAGCGTCGCCTTCAGCGAATCGCCAATGTGACAGCCAATGATTTCTCGGGTGTCCACATCGAGCGCCAGCCAAACCCATTGATTATTACCCTTATGATCCACAAACGACCATAGCTCATCCATTTGCACCTTTAGCTTGCCTTTCGCTTTGGGCTGCACCTTTAGCGCTTGAGGCACCGCTTCATAGCAAGCATTCACGTACTCTTGCAGTCAACTCCTTGAAACACCCGTCGCTCTGGCAATCCCGGCCATTGGGATTTTCTCCAGCAACAGTAGGTCTATCAAACTCTGTGTGTCTTTATCTTTCGGCTTCCATTGCGGGTCTTCGACAAATTGCCGATTACAGTCACGGCATTTGTAGTTTTGCTTACCGCGTCGAGTGGTACCGTTCTTTGATATTTCGTGAGAGCCACAAGTCGGGCAAGTCATCTCGATTTTCATCTGCTTTGCTTTTGAGAATTTTCAACAGCGACTCCTTATTTTCTCTATCCTTTACACTAATGCACTACCGCCAAATTTATTGGGAACCATCATCGCTGTTGCTACCTCACACTAGATTCAGTCATGTCACCACCTGTCATGACTGAATCTTTCAGAGATTTCCACCATGCCACCCGCTACAAAACCCTACAATCAAGGTATCTTCCTCCTGCAAATTTATGAATGCTAAAGAGCAACTTTTACAAGAACTTGAGCAAATCCCTGACGTTCTGATCCAGCAAGTGTTAGATTTTCTGTGCTTTCTTAAGCTTAGGCACCCCATTGTCCCTGGCTCTCCTCCATCTACCAATGTCGCCTTACACCATCTCCAGTGCTTAAGCGACATTGGTAGTCACCAACCCTACATTGATGCTTTAGAACTGAGCCGCGCTAGCCGCAACGACCTCGAACACCGGAGCCTGATGTAAAGCAATGACCGCTGTGCTGGATGCTAACCTCCTGATCGTTTTGGTGAGCGGCGATCCCCGCCGAGAACAGGTACTCGCCCAAATGACCGAGTGGTTGCAACAAAACACACCGCTCCATGCACCCCATTTGCTGCCCTACGAGGTTGCCAATGCCCTTACCAGAGCGATCGTGGCAGGTCAGTTCTCAGGAGCAGATCTAGCCCCAGCCTTAGAACGTGTTTGAAAAGCCTTGCAGGTAAAGTTGAGAGGCTCCATAAGTAA
>CAZXWR010000032.1:0-20424 GCA_964644325.1 uncultured bacterium | reverse complement strand
CCAAAATGTCCAGAAAGCCCTCTATACAACTTGTCCCGTCTTAAGTTGATACCCTTTCTATCAGGCTTTCCGGGGTTAGACAGGGCACTTCTACCACCAGTTTTGTCACAACCGTTTCATCATCGGCCATGACTTCGTTGAATTCACTGGTGCCCTGTACCGTCAGCTGGTTCTTCCCCGTGCGATCGCAGCCAGTTATGTAAATCATTGCGATCGCCAAAGTCTAGCAGCGCCTCCGCCAACGTCTCGAGTTGAGCTAGAGACAGCCTTTTCACAGATTCCTCAGCAGCAGAATCAACAGACCCCAAGCGTCGATTCAAAAGCCGCAGCACCATAGCCACTGCCTCCTTACGTCGCCCCTCCTGTTCACCTTCCTGGCGCCCTTCTTGGCGCCCCTCTTCTAAAGCATCCTGGTAAACACGGGTTTGTTTCAATTCGCTTAAGCTAAACATTCGCTCAATTTCCTCTCGACTTAGCGTTGGAAACTTATAGACCATCACCGTCTCAATCAATTCTATAACCCTTTGCAGGTCGGATTCAGACCGTAATTGGCGTTGAGCCTTGGCGACCAAAGACTGGGCTTGAGTACCAGCCACTTCTGGCCTTGTCACGATCAACTGAAGCAACCCAACGCCTAACGATGCTGTAGGTCTATCCTGCAACTCCTCTAGGTATACCCGAAGCACCTGTTCACTGCCTACAAGCGCGCGATAGAGCTGGGTTTGCTTTGGTTCCGTAGTGCGTTTTGCAAATAGAACAACTGCCTTCCAATCTGCAGTCTGGGGGTACTGTTGCAAAAAAAGGAAGATTTCGGCGAAAAAACGGTGGTAGAAGTAGGGATCTTTTTGGAACTGTACTTCCACAAACCAAACTGTCTGGTCGGGGGCATTGGGCTGCGGTAGAAAGACGCCATCAATGCGGAAAGCAAGCTGTTTGATTTCCACCGAGCGAAATACGTAGCCCTGGGCAACTTGAGGCGGGAGTTCCAGCAGCTCAAAGAAAATGCTGGGAACAGTCTGGAAAATTCGATAAAAAATGGAGTCTGTCTTCAAAAATGGCCTCTCGGGTTACAGCATTCAAAATAGCGTCTCGGATTATCACAGTCGAGATTGGGCTGTCCCCCCTAATGTTGCATGTATTTCAGTGTGATTCACCGATGGGACTGCCGTGCGATCGCAGCCAGTCTTGCAAATCCTCCGCATTCTTGAACTCCAGCAACGCCTCCGCCAGCGCCTCAAGTTGAGCAAGGGACAGAGCGCAAACCTGCTGTTCTACTTCTTGCGGCACCGTTCCGATGCGCCGTCCTAAGAGACGAAGCACAAGCCTGAGTTCACCTTCATGTAGTCCTTCTTGTCGTCCTTCTTGCAGAAATTCTTCTCTCCACTCCTGATAGATCACAGATTGCTGCATGATTTCTCTCCGTAGCACCTGATGGATGAAGGCATCCTACCATCGCGATTCTGTAGTGCAAGACACTTCAGACTGCGATCGCTGCTTTTGGCGTAGCCACAAGATTGAGCTGCCCCTTCACCTCCGTCAAGGAATTTAACGGAACCAGTTGCTTTAAGTAAGGCTGATAGATATTGAGTTCATAGCCCTGCTGCATCAGAAATTCAGCAACCACCAGATTGCTCCCCTGCGCACCCGCAATATTCTCGTACAGAATGACGGGTGCAAAGGTTTTCAGAAGCTGTAGGGCACCCTGCAACACATTCAACTCATGCCCTTCCGCATCTAGCTTCAAAAAATCTACAGATGTTAGCGACTCGTTTTCTATCAGGCTATCCAGGGTTAGACAAGGTACTTCAACCACCTGTCCAGCAGCCACCTCCACATCATCAGCCACCACCTCATTGAGTTCACTAGCTCCCTGTACTGCCAGCCGGATATTCCCCGTGCGATCGCTCGCTGCGGCTCCGTACACCCGTACCCAATCCAGTTGATTGACCCGACAAGTTTCCTGTAAGTAGCTCACGCAGGCCGGAAAGGGTTCGATCGCAATCACCTTTCCATTCGCTTCAACCTGCGCCGCGGCGCTAAAGGTATACACTCCAGCATTGGCCCCCACATCAATGACCGTCATACCGGGCTGGAGCCAACTGCGCCACAGTTCCATTTCAGTCTCAAACCAATCCCCACTGGCCAATAAAACGCTGGTCACAATACTTTTGAAGCTGGGCTGCACGGCCAGGATGAGGCTTTGATTAAAAGGGATGTAGGTAAACTCCGTCTGCTCTGCCAGCTCTGTCCAGCGTCCAGCCAACTGGGGTTGAGCAGTATGGACAGCCTTGGCTTTGCTGAAGTATTGCTGGGCGATCGCCTCATCTCCCAAATCTTTATACGCAATGTACAGGCTCTGCAAGAGGGTGAGGTCTGCTGGGGCCAAGCGATGGGCCTGGTGCAACAGCAAAAATCCTTCAATCTGCTGCCGCATCAAACTGGCCAATCCTGCTTGGAGAAGGTTTACTGGCACAGCAGGGTTGACATGGGAAGCGATCGCCAGAGAGCGGGCGGCATTTGGGTTGTAGAACACAAACTCCGACTTGCTGATAATTTGCCCGAGCCAGTGATAGGCCTGTTCCAAGCCATTAGCTGTCCCATACAGGCTCTCAACGAGCCCTTGGCGATCCACAGGCCGGGTATACCAAGCCCCAGGCAAGTAGAGCAGCCCCGTGGGCACTGCTGTTTCAGCACCATCTATCTGACTCTGTAACCGCAAAATTTGCTGAAACGCCATTTTCTTGGCCGTATTGCGATCGCCCGTCAAAACACAGAGAACCGCCCAGTGGGCCGTACAGAGCGGATGGAGTTCTGCTCCAGACTGAAATGCCTCAAACGCCATCTCAACATAGACCGCCCGCATCGCCTCATCATCGGCGATCGCTGCCTGAATCAGAGCTGCAACCCCAACATTATTCCAGTCTGCACCTGTACTAGGTTCCTCCCAGTTCGTGTGTGCCAAGGTGCTTTCCAAGCGGGTTTGGATTGCGACAGGCAGCTCAATTTGGAGCTGGGTCAGGTATTCAAAATAAGCAGTAGCGTAGGCCGAATCAGCAGTATTCATGAACAAAAAAATGCGCGAACGCTATAACAACATCCTGTTTCAGGGGCATACTGGTTCATATCCCATTGAACGGCAACACTGTGCAATTCCAATGAAAGAACACATTGTGCAACCCGGATTCATCCTGAAGCTTAAAGCCTGGGGACAGCAGTACCTGCCCGCACTCATCATTCCCGCGATCGCCTGTGGGGGCATCACCCTCTTTCAGGTCAACCGTCTGTCCAGCTTAGAATCCAGTATCAGCGAAACCCTATCTCAGGAAGCGTATCAGATTCAAGATCGGCAAATTAAAGCTCAGCTGGCCCTACTCAAGCAATCACCCACCTTGGGTTTCGATAACCTGGTCGCCGACTGGACTTATCTAAACTTCATTCAGTACTTTGGCGACGACGATGCTCGTAAAGAGACAGGTTACAAAATGACCGCTGACTTCTTCGATATCATTGTCGAGCGCGATCCGCTGTTCTTGGATATGTATCCCTATCTCTCCGCCAGCGTTACCCTCTATGGCGGTCAGCCTCAAAAAACCGTTGCCCTGCTCGAAAAAGGAGCCGGAGCTATACCGCCCCAGCTTCAGCCAGAAGCCCACTTCCTGTGGCAGGCAAAAGCCACCGATGAGCTGCTGTTTTTAGGGAATAATCAGGCGGCTCAACAGGCCTACTTAAAAGCCGCAGATTGGGCTAGCCGTTCCCCAGACCCTGATATTCAAGCTAGGGCCGAGCGATCGCGGGAAACCGCCGCCTTCTTGGCGACCAACCCCGATAGCCGTCGCGCCCGCGTTGCTTCCTGGTATAACCTGCTGGTCAACGCAGTCGATGATTCCATCCGTCAATTTGCCATCCAGCAGATCACGGCCTTAGGCGGCACCGTTTCTGTCAATGAACAAGGGGGATGGCAGGTCAAACTGCCCCAAGCAGACTAAACGCATCATCCCATCTCAGCCCCCAAACGCTGACCACCAGTGGCGGAATAGCTATGCTAGATCCAGAAGCAAAGGTGAGCCTATGTCTCTAACCGCAGAGCAGTTTGTTGAGCTAATGCCCGATGCTAGCCAGCTTGAGAGTCGTGAGCCAGAAATGGAAAGTTCATTGCACTACAGCCAGCTCGCGCTGCTGGTTGCTTGCCTGGAATGGCTTTGGCGCGATCGCGATGATTTTTTTGTGGGGGCTAACCTGACGGTTTACTTCAGTCGGCAACAGCTCAAAAACCGAGAGTTCAGAGGCCCCGACTTTTTCTTAGTGCAGCAGACCGAAAAGCGGCCTCGCAAATCTTGGGTCGTGTGGGAAGAAGACGGGCGATATCCCGATCTCATCATTGAGCTTCTCTCCGACTCCACCGCAGAAGTGGACAAAACGCTCAAAAAAAGCCTGTACCAAGATCGGTTCCATACCCATGAATACTACTGGTTCTCCCCTGACACCTTAGAACTGGCTGGCTTCCGGCTTACGAATCAGCAATATCACCCCATTGCCCCCACAGCATCCGGCCAATACTGGAGCGAAACCCTCTCCCTATACTTAGGGATTCATGCCGGACAGCTCCGTTACTTCACCGGAGAGGGAGATCTCGTTCCATCCCCCGCAGAGGTGGCCGTTCAGGCACAGCAGCGGGCAGAGCATCTAGCGCAGCAGCTGCGCTCCTTGGGTATTGAACCTGATGTTTAAGCTGTAAGTTCCCCTGGTACCGCATCGCAAAACCGAGCCAGTTTTGGCCCCAACAAGGCTACCGGACTGAATGAGACCAGAGCAGCAGGGTGCCATCGGCTTTCCCACTGGGTAAATCGGCAGGGGTAAACCGCCAGTGCTGAATATACTGCCCCAAAACGTTTTGCCCGAGGATGCCATCGACCCCCAGCAGCTCCAGAATCGATGAGGATAGGATAATGGCTTCCACGTTTCGCTGGGTCAAATGACCGAGCTGGAGGGACGATAACCGCGATCGCTCAGCAGGTTCTAGGCCACAAAACCCGAGAATATTCATGGGCTGTCGGAGTTCTGGCGCGAGGTTGAGACGTTCTGCGACCCCACGGGAAATAAAGGTGCTGCCCGCCCCAGTATCCAGTAAGACAGTGAAAGGGCCTTGCTGATTGAGCTGAATTTTAGCCAAATAAACCCCAAGCCGTTTCTGGAGCGGAATCGCCAGGGGACGGGCCACCGCAGGCAACGGTGTTGCGGTGCGAAGTTCCAACTGTTGCTGGGGCGGGTTCAGCAACAGGTCAAACTGGCGCAGGATATCCATGCCGATCACCCCAGAAAGCCCCTCCGGTATTTCGGTACTGGTAAACCGCAGGCCGCTGATGCCGCTGATGGTGGTTGAGGTGAGCTTTAAGGGGGGCAGCTCATAAAGCTTGGCCTGCATGGAAGGACAGTCGTCACCCGCTACCGCAAAAGACAGCTTTTCGGGCGGGACGGGCTGCCCCTGGAGCTGAAGTTGCTCCACCACGGCACCCGACAACATTGTCGTCGAAGCTCCAGTATCGATGAGGTAGCGCCCTGGGAGATCGCCGAGGGTCGCCTCGACATGGTAGACCGGACTCTGCTGGAGTTTAACGAGGGGTAAGGTGGCTTCTCCAGTGACGGTAGGGGGAGGAACGTCTAAGTTTTTCAGGTTGACGATGGCCCAGTCGCCCAGTTGGATCGGGGTGGAGCCTGGATGCGGCGATAATTGACTGATCGTCGCAGGCCATTCTGCCTTGATCGGCCGTGCGACTCCAAGGGCTAAGCTCCCGATTAAAAGGCTCTGAATACCAGCCTGGAGTGGGGAACGCATGGTTTAATCTTGCTCAGAGATTAGGGCTTTTAAAAATGGATGATTTAACCAGTTTATGCAATTTTTAGGGATAGATCTGGCTGAAGTGAGCCGATTACTGCTATTTTCTAAACCTAACCCAAGCCAAACTGAGCCGCAGCTGCGGTGAGGCGATCGCCCATCTTTTTCAGATATAGATACGCCAGAATGGACACAGCCCTTTCAGATGGCAACGCGCAATGGCCACCGCTTCCCCAGACCGCTCAGTTCAGCCTGCCCCGGTGCAGACCTACCCCACCGTTGTGGGGGCAGCTGTCGGTCAACGTCTGGATCGCTGGCTGGCCCAGCAGGACAATACGCTGTCGCGATCGCAGGTACAGCGGCTCATTGACCAGGGGCAGGTGTGGGTGAACCAGACGGTTTGTACCGCTAAAAAGTACAGCCTCCAGGCGGGCGATAGGGTCAGGGTGGCGGTGCCGCCGCCGACTGCCATGGATTTAACCCCGGAAGCGATCCCCCTGGATATTCTCTACGAAGACGACCAGCTGATCATCGTGAATAAGCCTGCTGGACTGGTGGTACATCCGGCTCCGGGTAATGAAACAGGTACCCTGGTGCATGCGCTCCTGGCCCACTGTCAAACGCCGGATGGCAGCGCCACGACCCTCTCTGGGATTGGCGGCGTGCAGCGACCGGGTATTGTCCATCGTCTGGATAAGGACACCAGCGGTGCCCTGGTGATTGCGAAAACTGACCCGGCGCACCACCATCTCCAGGCCCAAATCCAGGCCAAAACGGCCCGTCGGGAATACCTAGGCCTGATCTATGGCAAACCCCCAGCAGATAGCGGCACGATTGACCAGCCCATTGGCCGTAATCCGGGCGATCGCAAGAAAATGGCCATTGTTCCGGTTGAGAAAGGGGGGCGGGCCGCTGTCACCCACTGGGTCGTTAAGGAACGCCTGGGCAACTACACCCTGATGTACTTTCGGCTGGAAACAGGCCGTACCCACCAGATCCGGGTGCACTGTGCCGCCCTAGGCTGCCCGATTGTGGGCGACCCCCTCTACAGTCGAGGGCGATCGCTGGGGGTTAACCTCACGGGGCAGGCCCTCCATGCTTGGCGACTCACCCTGCGCCATCCCGTGACCGAGGCCCGAATTGCCGTTGAAGCTCCCCTGCCGACTGAGTTCCTGAAGCTGATGCAGGCTCTAACGCGACACTAGAATCGGCGAATGTTCAGCGCCTCAGATCGCCACTGTCCTGGAGGGTGTGCAGGTGCTGATAGAGACCACCCTGCTGCAATAGTTCCGTGTGAGAGCCAATTTCGCGAATGCGACCCTGGTCTAAGACCACAATTTGATCGGCTTCCCGGACGGTGCTAAGGCGGTGGGCAATGATAATCAGGGTGCGAGTGCCCAGCAGCGACCCCATAGCGAGCTGAATGGCGCGTTCAGACTCGTAATCTAGGCTGGAGGTGGCTTCGTCAAAAATCAAGACATCGGGGTTGACCAACAGGGCACGGGCAATGCCCAAACGCTGCCGCTGTCCACCCGAGAGGCGCACGCCCCGCTCGCCGACCACCGTGGCATAGCCCTGGGGTAAATCATCAATGAAGTCGTCGACGCGGGCGATGTGACAGGCGGCTTCTACTTCTGCGAAGGTGGCAGTGGGGTTACCGTAGGTGAGGTTATCGAGCAGCGAGCCATTGAAGATATCCACGTCCTGATGCACGATCGCTAGCCGAGCGCGATAGCGGCTCACGTCCAGGGTGCGAATGTCTTCCCCATCGATCAGGATCCGGCCTGAGGTCGGTTCAAAGTAGCGGTAGAGCAGCTTAACCAGAGTAGATTTGCCCGACCCGGAGCGGCCCACTAAGGCAACGGTTTGATAGGGGGCAATTTGCAGGTGGATGTCTTGCAGGACGGGCCGCTGCGGATCGTAGCCAAAGCTCACCTGCTCAAATTCCACTTTGCCTGTGAATTGATAGGGGGGGAGAGGAGTGGCTTCGAGGTTGGCGGCATCGGTGCCGCTGGGTTCCTGCATAAATTCATGGAAGCGGATCATGGCGGCGTAGCGGCGGGCAAAGAACTCGGCCAGAATGCTCAGGGGTTCGAGTTCGGCATAGGCCATGCTGGAGATGGTGAACAGGGTGACGAAGTGGCCCAGGGAAATCCGGCCCTGGAGGGTGGCTAGCAGGGTGAGGGTCAAAATGCCAAAGACGCAGCTTTGCACAATGGTGCGCTGCCAGGTGCCCAAAACGACGTAGCCGCGATGGATGCGGTGCAGCACCACCATGAGTTCCCGGTCGAGGCGATGACGCTGACGGTTGAGTTCTTGGGCTTCGGCGGCGAAGGCTTTAACGGTTTTGATGTTGGTGATAATTTCGGAGGTGCGGCTTTCCGTGTTTTCAATGTGATGATCGAGCAGGCGCTCCTTGCGGATGAGGTTACCGAGCTTCCGCAGGCTGAAGCTCAGAATAAACCCGAAGGACAGGATAAAGGCGATCGCAATTTTCCACTCGATGCACAGCATCATCACAAAAATGCCCAGCACCCGTGCCAGTTTGGGCACCAGTTGACCCGCGAGTTCAGGATAAGTCCAGGTGTGGTTTTCTAGACCCCGAGCCACCCGCCCCGCAATCCGGCCTGGGTTGTGCTCGTCGTAGAACGACAGGGGCAGCGTTAGAATTTTACGCAGCACCTGCTCAGCGCGATCGCGGCGAGCGCGTAGCGGAATCGCCCAGTGAAACCAGCTGCCAATCCAGGGCTGAATCGGTGCCCGCACCACTGAAACCATAAAAATACACCCCAGCAATATCCCCAGGGATAGGCTGGTTGAAGGGGCTTGACCCAGCCCGTTGGCAATGCCCGTGACCGGACGCTGCACAATGGGGTCGAGGGGCTGCTGCGAGAGTAGATTCAGGATCTGACCCATCAGGTAAGGAACGGCGAGGTCGAGGACTTCAAAGGTACTGGCTGCAGCAATGCTCCAGCCAGCCAGCCCCCAGTATTGCCGGAAATATTGGGCGATGTCGCGGACGGACGCCATAACCATTCTCCCAGTCGGTATGCACCGTCAACTGTTTGAGCTTAGCGTTTTTAGGTGGGGCACTGACGCTGCACGGTTAAGGCTGTGGCTCAAAGGTGATGCCTGTGTAAAGTTCTGCGATGCCAAAGCAGCAGGGGATGCTGTCGAGGTCGATCGCATCCCCTGGCCCATAGGGATAGTAGAGCCACAAGCGTCCTTCTCCTCGACGGTAACATTCGACGCTCATGGATTCTGAGTCGATTAACAGATACTCTTGGAGGCTGGAAATCGTGCGGTAATCCTTAAATTTGCTGCCTCGATCTTTTGTCGCCGTTTTCGGTGAGAGCACTTCAGCAATCAGTTTGGGATATTGAATATACTGGTGGGCTTGAAGGTCACGCGGGTCACAGCTAATGATCAGGTCTGGGTAGTAGTAGAGACTGCGGGGGGCAATGCGGAGCTTGACATCGGCCATGTTTAGCCGACACCCTTGGTCACGCACATGGGGCAGGAGGATGCTGAGCAGGTTGATGGCAATGTCGTTGTGGGGAATGGTGCCGCCCGTCATGCCATACAGTTCGCCTTGAACATACTCATATCGGACTTCTTGTTGGGGTTCCCAGGTTAGATATTCTTCAATGCTCATGAAGGGGCGTTGCGGCGTAACGGTCATGGCGACCTCCGGCGATGGGTGGCTGTGATCCTCAGAAATGGCTCTCTTGCCTAATGTAGGGGTAAGAGTAGGGCGGCTAACCTGCTTGCTGCTTGAGGTTACTCCCTTATTTTAGAGTTTAGAGAGAGGGGTATGAGAGCCGTGCGATCGTGCTGTTGCTTTTGCCTGTGCCCTCTGGGTTCTAGCTTTTATCGGGCTTCTGGTTCTGGGTGCTGAAATAGAATGCGATCGCGGCCTTGAAGACCG
Source organism: uncultured bacterium (assembly GCA_964644325.1). Classification (GTDB taxonomy): domain Bacteria; phylum Cyanobacteriota; class Cyanobacteriia; order Thermosynechococcales; family Thermosynechococcaceae; genus CAZXWR01. The sequence continues at coordinate 10,663 of CAZXWR010000032.1, read as the reverse complement.
ACCGTTAATCGGTCAGCAATTCACTGGTTCTCAGGATCATTAAAAACTCACGGTCTGAGATTGTTGGTTTATGCAGGCTCTGCATCACCTGATTGACCTGAGCCAGCAGAATAGAACTTCCCAGAACCAGGGTACTGATCTCAACCCCTGGGAATAGGGCTAACGCGCCATTCTTGACCGCAATTTTCTGCTCCAGATCCGGGATGTGCTTGCGGCTGCTGTCCAGTAAAAGTACCTGGGTTTGGGGATGATGCTCGCGGCACCAGCGGCAGAATATTGCGTAGTCTCCTGGGTAGTCTTTAATGTCGAGGGTAATCAGCTGGGGTGAGTCGCCAGACTGCGGACGAGAGTCAAGCACCTGCTTAATATCCGTGATGGAGTCTACGGCTGCGACCTGTAATCCTTGGGACTGCCAGATTTCTTGCCAGATGGTGGCGAGAAAGGTGCTGGGAACGGTCTGCCTGCACAGCATCAAAACATGGGGAATGGTTGCCGGGTGGGGTGTTGTTTCAGCGGCATCCTCTGCTTGGAAAATGATCAGGTTGTGACCGATTTCAATGCGATCGCCATGCTGTAGGCAGCGCGGCGCGTTGAGTCGTTGCTCGTTGACGTAGGTGCCATTACTGCTGCCTAAATCGACGAGGTAGCACTGCCGATTGTCGATGACCTCGAGCTGGGCGTGAAACCGGGACACATAGCGATCGCTTATCTGTATCGTATTTTCTGGGCCGCGTCCAAAGGTGCAGCTCATATTGCCCGAAAGAGGAATCAGAGACTCTTGGCCCTCGCTCTGGAGCAGAAGCGAAAAAGAGCGATCATCTGCCTGAACGTCATCCTTTCCGTTACTGGGGTACACTTGTGGCTCTACCATTGGCTCGATCTAGGCCATTCCGAAAAATTGCAGTACAAACGCTCAAAAAAACTCTGAATCAGGGAAACCTCTGCTCTATACAGAGGTTTCCCAACTTATACAGCTAACGAACATGCCTCTCAGTGACGTTCCCGAGCTGCCAGCTTGCTGCCGTCTGCACCCACGCTTTCTAAATTTCCCTTTCCAGCTAGCAATCGTATTTCTGCCTTCCTATCTGTTTTGCTTTGCTCCTCGGAAGAAGAATGCTTGAGGGATGATCGTCTGTCAGGGACTTGAAATTTCAGCGGGCTCTTAAATTGAGCGACGGTCTTTTTATGCTGTAAATACAGATGGTCTATACCGAAATAACGTTGCTGTTGCGTAAAACTTCGAGTAGTCCACTCTCGGTTAGGTGACTTTTATGGAGTGCGTGCATGACTTCATTCGCCTGAGCTAGGAGGGTTGATCCGTCCAAAACAAGGGATGATTTTTCGAGGGCTGGCAATAGATTCAATGCCCCATTCTTGACGGCAACTTTACGTTCTAAGTCGGAAATTTGCGTACGATTACTATCCATTAACAGGACTTTGACGCCTGGATGATTGTCACGGCACCAGCGGCAAAAACTATAACAGTCTCCCGGATAAAGGGTAATGTCGATCACGACCAATACTATGCCGTCGTGGTCGTTTTGGAGTAGTGCCAGTGTTTCTTTAAGGAGCAGCGTAGATTCAAAATAAGAGACTGAAATGTGTTGCGCCTGAAAAATACAGCCGTTTTCATCTAGATTGGGGACAGTCATGAATCTTGAAAGACTCGCCTAGAATGAATTCCAAGATTGAGTTTGCCCCCTACCAACCTGCGATCTGCTGTATGTTGCCAAATAAGGCTCTGCATGGCTTGCCCTTGAAGAATAAAGGCCTGTACAGGCGCGTTCTCTTCAGGGGCTTCTGGCTGGCTAGACACTTCAAACACCATCAGAATTTGACCGATCGCTATTCGGTCTCCATGCTGAAGGTGGCGTGGCTTTAGCATGGGTTCATCGTTGATGAGCGTGCCAGAGTCGCTGCTGAGATCGATGAAATGACAATACCGATCTTCAACCACTTCAAGCAGGGCATGGAAAGGGGCAACATCCGCAGACTCTAGCCAAACGTCATTTTTCCGGCTGCTGCCAAAAGTCCAGCTTGTTTGTCGGGTCAGCGAGAGTCGCTGCTCTTGATCATTCACAGAGATCAAGAGAGAAAATGTTGGCCCGGTTGGTGTTTTACTCAACATCGTTTTTTATGGACTGGACGGTTGAGATTAATTTCCAGTTGTCAGGCAATGTGGTTCACTTCAATTGCCATGGTCGTCATGCTGGAATTTCTAGGAAGTTTTACGGCCTATTACCGTTTCTATCCCATTCTCGATAAGCTGTAAATTTAGTTGGAGTTCAGAACGTTCCTAACGGAGAGTGTCATCAAATATGCGGCGATACGAGTCCAGCATGCCCAAAAAAAAGCGAAAGGCTATCACGGATTACTGTACAGCTTTCCTCAGTCTTACAGAGTTGTCGATGGGTAATCTTTGTGTCAGGATGCTGACGCTGGTGAGCCGCTCAATCCTCCTGACTAAACTGGCGGTACACTGCCTCGTGGAGCTGTTCGGATTGCGATCGCGTGAGTTTCCCCATCGGTAACTTCAGCCGCTGGGCCACCTGTTTTAGATCGGCTGGGGTAATGTTTAGTTCACGACAAACGTGCTCCCAATCTATGCTAGCGGGAGCAGGTGGAGTCGCTGCGGACTCTGGCGGTACGGCTGCTGCGGTTGCTGTGGGTTCGGCTAGGTCTGAGGACTGTGTCTGTCCCTGCAATTTAGACTGGGCGAGCTGGAAGAGCTGCTGGATATCCATTTGGCGGAATGTTCCTGGCTTCACCAGGCGGCCTTGGTGGATCACGTTACAAAAGACGGGCCTATGCTTACTTTTGGGCTCGCTTTCTTCACTGCCCGTATCGGGCTTAATGATGACTGGGAAGGTTAAGTCTGCGGGCCGCAGGGTGGCGATCGCCGCTAAGATTTCGCGGGCAAAGTGGGTTTCAAACCCGGTGACCAGTACATACTCGCGATCGCCTTCAATATAAATGTGCAGCTTCGGATATTCCTTGTCTACAAAGGCAACCCGCGTCAGATAGCCTTTCAGGACGGCGTCTTTGATGGGGACGGGTTGATCGTCCTCAAATCGGTGCCAGAGGGTCGTTTTATCCCGTTCGATAATGATGTACTCGCGACCATTACTAAAGCCGAGCGACTGTTGCTGCCGCAGATCTGACCGCAGCTGCTGGATATCCAGCTTCAGTATTTTGACCTCGGCTTGTAGGGCCTGCAACAGTTCTTGCTGCTGTTGCAGAAGCACCGTGAGGTGAGGTGCTGATCCATCAGGGGGCTGCGAGGTTTGCGCCAGCATGGAACCCTCTCCTAAAGTCTAAGCAGTTCAGCGTTGTGAGACATGGGCATGGTCAGAACCAGACAGGGCGCTGAGTATGAAGTACAGCCTTCATCTGGGTTTGTGCCACCGGAACATGAATCAATCCGGCGACCCAGCCAGTTCTCGTTCTGAACTGATTCTAGCGAGATTTAACGGGAGCGGTCGTGGTCTGGTCTTGAGCATGCCTTGACCCTGTAGTTCGGTCGCAAACTCTAGCCAGGGCGATCGCTTCTGGCATTCACATACCTGTCTATCTGTCACGGTGCGCATGATGCGGTGGCAGATATTTTCATGTTGAGGCGGTTGGGGGTGGGTGGTGGACACCAGAAAGGTCGATTAGAGTGGATGAGCAAGCGCACTCTAAAGCCGATTTCCATTCCCTATCGTTAGTCCCACAGATCACCATGCAAAACCAAAGTCTCGATGTTCAAGAAATGGCTGTCGCCATTGGGGTCGAGCGCCAAGACCCGACTCTACTCACGCCAGACTTTTTACGCCATAGCAACATCGTGCCAGAAGACTGGGAACTGGCGCGTCAGCCGGTGCGTTCATCCCAGACGGCTCAGGTGCGCTACAAGAACGGCCTGACCATTGTTTGCGCCCCAAACCGCATCGGGTTTTCGGAAACCCTCCGGGATAAGGGACTCGATGACCTCGTGCTCCCCAACATTGCGCAGCGCTACAGTGAAGTGCTGTGCAACTTGAACTTTCAGGCAGTTGGGGTCAGCTTTAGGGGCCATGTTTTATTCCCTGGGAACGGGCAGGCAGCCCATGACTATATCTGTCAGGGGCTGTTACAGCCTGGTTCATGGCAAAATCTAGGAAAATTTCCCATGCGGGCAGAACTCAATTTGATGTACCCGCTGGAACGCAATGTATTGAAGCTAAGCATTCAAGACGCGATGCTCCAGGCCCCTGAACAAGAACGGGTGCCTGTCGTGGTGTTTGGTGCCGATTTTCAAACTCCCCTAAAGCCCAACACCCCAGTCACGCTCCAAACACAGCTCAGTCAGGCAATCCAAAACTGGCAACTAGACTTAGAGTACTATAAACAGGTCGTCGCGCAGCTGCTGCAACAGCGATCGCCCGCGACAGGTCAGCCCGCAACACCGCAGACAGTCGAGTCTCTCATTCCCATGCCGAGCGATCCAATTTAATTCTGTTTCTGGGGTCAGTACCGTTGCAGTGTAAGAAATCCAGTGGCTTTGTACTCAAGGCGAGGTTTACTGCTTGAGGTAGCTCAGGAGCCAGTTGACCGCTGTGGCGCGACGGGTGCGGTTGGGGTTCAGTTCGCTGACGGTGTAGCCCTCAAACTTTAACTGTTCTTTTAAAAGCTGTTTATGCTCTTTAGGAATCGATCGCGTTAGCTTCACCGTGGCCGGACGGCTGCCAATAAAATCTGGCGGGGTGGGATAGGTTTCGGCCCACTCCGGGGCTACCGCTGCACAGTTCCACTTCTGTAACTCAGCATTGAACCGATAGCCCAGGCAATGCCACAGGAGCTGGTTCACCGTCTCATCCGGTAGCTCCTCCTTCAGGATGGCCCAAAACGTTTCTGGCGTTAGGGGGGGCAGGTCGGCCATTATCTTGTCCTACAGCACCTCAGAACTGGTGGGGGGCTTCTGCTGCGTTGTCTGCTGCAATAGCCAGAGCGCACTCACCAGGCCAATAAACAGTCCCGTAATCCCGTGGATGCAGGACAGCACCACCAGTAGGTCGAAGGGCTGCACAAAGCGACTCGGGTCGATATTAATGAACGACCCCACGCCCTGGGACAGGGCCTTGCCAAACAATACGCCACCCACAGCTTCACCCGCGATCACCATCAGGGCCATCCCAATGAGATCGGTCATGAGCGCCAGCTTAATGCGGCGGGTGGTTTCGGTTTTGGAGGGCTGCATCTGGGCCGTGGGTACCAAAAAACGCCGTCCCAGCCGGGTAAAGGTAAAGCTCCAGAACACGCTGATGGCCAGACAAATCACCCCGCCAATTAAAAAGGGAATGCCAATACTCACGCTGGGGCTGGCTTGAGCCACTTGGCCAGCCGCCCCAGGGACGGGGCGAGGTGACCCTGACATCGCAATGGAGGCAAACAGCACAATGCCTGCCGTGACCAGGGTTAGAACCAACTTCAGCCAAAAGCTGCCCCAGCCAATCAGTCGGAACTGATAGCCCAAAACGCGCAGGGCTGGCAAAAAAGGAGGGCTATCGACTGATTTCGTCATATCTAATCGGGTAGCTGATACTGTTCAACAATGCGTTGAGCATAGTCTGGGACATGCTCGGCTAGCTTCTCTGGGTGGTTTCGCTTCACGTAGAGATAGTTGCGCGTAAAGTGAGAGTCAATCGAGAATCTGGCATATTCTAGCCCCTTGGGGCCAATTTTCTCAATCACAACTCCCATGAGCTTCGCGGCCCACATGGGCAGGGTGACGCCCTTGTCGTAGGCCGGGATGCTCTGCTGCACCGCTTTCTTGCGATCGCCCTGGGACATCACGGGCTGGGTTTCGAGCTGATCCTGCACGAGGTCAAGCATCTCCTGACCGCGATCGTTGCGCACCATAATCCACTGCCAGCCGAAGGGGGCACCCATGTAGCCCACGACGATATCGGCCAAGGAGTTCACGTAGTCAAAGCAGCTCATGCAGGAGGGGGCAAACACATCCTTGAGCTGATTGGTCTTGAGGCCAAAGAAGGGCACTGTTTCCGTTGAGCCATCCTCATGCTTAAAGTGGATGCGAAAATCCTGCATGAACTCGTAGTGCACCACCGTCTCCGGAGAGCGGCTGGTGGTATCGAGAAACTTCTGAAGCCCTGCACGGGTCACGTTATCGACGCAGGGTGTGCCTAGCACGTAGAGTTTTTCTAGGCCCAGCTGCTTTTCCACGCTGCGGAGTGCCTGAATCTGACAGCCGACCCCAATCACCAGCAGCCGTTTGAGGCCCGACTGCTCAACCTGCTCTAGCACCGAGAGATTGGGGGAGAGGGTGGGTTTGTTGACCCGTGCGGCCAGAATTTCGGCTGGGGTGCGCGCAATGATCGGCATGGGCTGGAAGCGATCCTCTGGGGTGTTCTGGACACACACCACCCCCTCCACTAAACCCTGGTTCAGCATCTCGATGGCGATCGAGCTGACAATGCCAGTCCACTGGGCACCGGGAATGGGCTCGGTTTTGCGGGCGGCCATCATGTCCTGGCGCACCCCAAAATACCAGTCGTCTGGGTCGTCTAAATTTCGACTGCGGCCATGACTCTGGGTCTCTAGATCTGCAACCTGCTGGTTGATGAAGGCACAGGCTTCTTTGACGTAGTGAATATAGTAGGTATCACAAAGTCCACATTCACTGCACAGTTCTTTGGCTGGACGCTTACTGGAAGGCTTGAGCGCCTTGGCTTTTTTATGGGGCTGCACCGCTGTCATGGGGGTTCTGGAACTCTCAACAAACACGCCACTATGCTGATCACCATACCGTAAGGCTTTGTGGTTCTTGTGAATTGTAAACAGTTTGTGATGGCAAGGTACGGTACTAAAAAAGCGACTTCTCCTTGGAGAAGTCGCTTTGAGGCGGGCTGATGCAGGTCGGCGATCGCGCCCTTCAGTCGCGCCCTTCAGTTGTCGCCGTATTGAGGCGGTATAGGCTTAGTCCCGGCTATTGACCGCAATCAGTAGCCGGAGGATAAACACAAACAGGTTGACATAGGTTAGGTACATGGAGAGGGCAGCAGGCAGGTACTGCTCATCGCGGTAGGTACGGGGCAGCACAAAGAAATCTACCACCGCAGCGCCCGCAAAAATCACCACGCCAATGCCGGAAATGGCAATTTCTAACCAGCTGGGGGTGACCACGCCGAAGAGAGTAAGTCCAAACTGGGCCAGAATCACGACTACAAACGCAATTAGGCCCAGCTGTAGAGTTTTGGAGAGGGCGAAGCCGTCCTCTTCAGAGAGGTTAGACCCCACGGAACGCGCGGCGACAAAGGTGACACCGCAGCTCAAGGCCGCAATCCCGATGCCGGTTAGCTCAACCCCTGGTGTTTCCAGGGCAAAGTTGAGCAGCATGGCCAGGGTGTAGCCCGACAGCAGACTATAGGAGGCCAGCAGGGGCAGGGCAACGTTGTTTTTGCCGTTCATGGCCACGTTGGAGGCAATAAAAAAGAGGGCAATTTCTGCCACCAGGGCCACCATGGCGGTGGGCATGAACAGGGTGGGGTTATTGGCCAAAACTTCCAGGCCACCCCAAGCGCCAACAGCCGTCAGCACTAGCCCGCCACCCACAAAGGGCAGGGCGTTGCGGATCACGTTTGGCCCTACCAGCGATTCCTGGCGGGCCTTTGAAATTGCATCTCGGAAATTACTGGTGTGACTCACGGTAGTCCTCACGATGGGTTTGTTGTGAATGACCCAGGGTGCCAGATAGCAGTTGCAGGCACCGGATGGGCTTATTTTTTTCTATTGTGACGAATGTAAGCGATCGCGGTCAAAGTTCCCCCTAAAGGGATCGTTAAGAAGTTGCGGTTGGCGCAGCAATGCCCGTCGGGCTAAGTCAGATGCTGTAAGGCTGCGGCTAGTCCTTCGCAGATGCAGGCCATGCGCTGAAGGTCGAGGGTGTCAATGCGATCGCTGGGTTGGTGGTAGTGGGGGTTCCGCAGAAAAGCCGTATCGGTCACCATAATGGCGCGATCGCCTCGATCCCAGAACGGAGCGTGATCGCTCAGACGCGTCGCCGCCACCAGCTTACCCTGCCAGCCTGCGGGCAGCCACTGACAGGGCACCGTGGCTTGGCGCAGATACTTACGCAGATGCAGCATCTCGGGGATAGTCGGCACCGTGCCAATCAGGGCAATAAAGTCACCCTGATCCGGGTAGAAAAATTGCAGTCCGGCTGGATAGGTTTGGGACTGGGGAGCCTGACTGAAGTAGCCCAGCATTTCGAGGGATAGCATCAGCCGAATCGGTTCCCCGGTCTGCACCACCTGCTCGGCATAGGCAGTGCTGCCCTGCATACCATATTCTTCCAGGTCAAAGGCAATCAGGCGCACCGGATAGCGGGCGGGATGTGCGGCAAACCAGCGGGCTAGCTCAAGCAAAACCGCGACGCCGCTGGCATTGTCATCGGCCCCAGGGGTGCCCGGTACGGCATCATAATGTGCCCCCACTAAAATGCAGCCCCCTTTAGCTTTTGCGGCAGGCGAGTCTTGTGCCGGGAGATTCAAAACTAAGTTGTGATGGACGCGCCCGCCCGTTCTGTACTGGAAGTCGTGCTGTTCAACCGTCCCCCAAGCGGCTAGCTGCGATCGCACATACTGCTGAACAGAGAAGTGCCCCGCCGTCGCCAGGTAAGGGTCGCGTTCGCGGGCAATCTGCTGGAGATGGTCGGCCAATCGTGCTTCTAGGGCGGACATGGTTCACTGTACCCGGCGCTTCAGTTCGTGGTGGACTGAGCCAATTGTGGGAAAACCTGGCAGAGCTGCGCTGCGATCGCCTGCTGCTGTACGGCGTCATATCCCCACTTTTTCAGAAAAAGGCTGTAGTCCCCCGTTGCTCCCTGGAGGCTTTCCCAAAGCTGCTGAGCCTCCTGCTGGATAGCGTCCGTTTGCACCTGCTTCAGGAGCTGGGCCGTGCGCCGCTGGACTCGTTCCGATTGAGCCGCCATCTCCGCATCCTGATTACGCTGATGGGCGATCGCCATGGCGGTGGACATGGCCAGGTTTTTCACCAGTAGCTCATTGACGGTTTCTGGCGCTGCTTGGAGGGCTGCAACGATGGGCGGCGAGGGTGCATCGGCGAGAGGTCTGGCATCGGTCAGGTACCCGACGAAAAAACCCCGCGCCCCGGCACGACTCTGCACCAGGTTCTGAACCGCAGCCTTCAGGTCTGCATCGGCAAGCTGCTGCTGCTCCAGCTCTGACAGCAGGGATTGGGTCAGGGCGATCGCCTCTTCAAAGGAAATAGCGGGTGAAACTGACATAACAACCTCTCTGGATGGCGAAAAATGGCCCAGCGATGGGGCCACCTCTGCACCATACCGTAAATAGCAGGCTCAAAAGCGTCCCAAAATTTGGCGCGCCAAACTGTGATTTGGGCACCTTTAATACAGTTTGGCGAGACTTGATTTCCTAAAATACCAGCAGAACCAAAATTTAGCGCTTACTGTAAGAAATTTTCCTCAACCATGCGTCAAAGCTCTGAGGTATAGATGGCAACCCAAGCGGTTTTTCCCGTCGCCTATTCCACCCTAGACTGCAAGGCCCTGAAAACGCAGGTTTTATCCCTGTATTCTTTGGGCTTTGTGCATAACTGTCAGTTTTGGAATCGCGGCCTCAGTGATGTTTATCTCATTGATGCCTTGACAGCTCGCTATGTGCTGCGGGTGTCTCATGCCCATTGGCGGACTCAGTCAGACATTGATTTTGAGCTGGAATTTCTGGAATTTCTGAGTCGTCAAGGCTTACCTGTCTCCCGACCGCTGCGCACGACCTACGGTGAGCTGTCGGTTAAGATTCATGCCCCTGAGGGCTTGCGATACGCTTCTGTGTTTACCTATGCGCCGGGGGATATTCCCCTCGGAGACTTGAGCGTTGTCCAGGCTGCTCAGCTGGGGGAAACGGTGGCCCGACTCCATGAAGTTGCGGCTGATTTTCAGACGGATGCGGTGCGTAAGCCGCTGGACTTGAGTTATCTGCTCGATGAGTCTTTTGGGATCATCTCAACCCACATGCGATCGCGTCCAGCTGACCTAAGCGATCTCCGGGATATTATTGCTCAGATTAAGCGTCAGGTTGCTGCTCTGCCCCAAACCGCACCCTACTGGAGCATCTGCTGGGGCGATGCCCATAGTGGCAACGTGCATTTCACCCCAGATAACCAGCTGACCCTGTTTGATTTTGATCAGTGTGGCTATGGCTGGCGCGCCTTTGAAATTGCCAAGTTTTTACAGACTTCGATTCGCACTGGGATGGCTCGCAAGGTTCGCGATGCTTTTTTGTCAGGCTATGAAAGTGTGCAGAAGCTCACTGCAAAAGAGGTGGAGGCTATCCAACCCCTCACCCAGGCCGCCCATCTGTGGAGCTGGCGCATTTGCCTAGAGTCGGCGCTGATTCATAGCTCTAGCTGCTTAGATGATTACTTTTTTACGAAGCGCCTACATCAGTTAAAGCTTCTACAGACTCCTGAATGGCAGCTGTTTTGATGCAGAGCTGGTTTGTGTTGTGCTAACCCACGGGCTTCAGGGAAAACAGCAGAGAGAAGGGCGATCGCCGTTGCTTGCTGCCCGAAGGGCATAGGCAGGTCTTTGACCAACGCTTTTTCATCAGGCACAGGCATCTAATGGACTGAGAACACCTCT
>CAZXWR010000031.1:0-20944 GCA_964644325.1 uncultured bacterium | reverse complement strand
TTTACCCCGGCGATCGCATTGTGGTGGAGAAGCTCTCCTATCGATTCCGCGAGCCCAAACCAGGTGACATCGTGGTGTTTCACCCCCCCGTCGCCCTGCAAGCAGTGGGATACGATGCCGACCAAGCCTTTATCAAGCGCGTGATTGCCGCACCGGGGCAAACGGTACAGGTACACCAGGGACAGGTTTGGGTTGATCAACACCCTCTCAAAGAGGGCTACATCGCGGAGCCGCCAGCCTATGAAATGTCTCCGGTGCAGGTGCCCCAAGGCATGCTGTTTGTGATGGGCGACAACCGCAATAACAGCAACGATTCCCACGTTTGGGGCTTTCTGCCAGAAACCAATGTGATTGGCAGGGCCAACCTCCGCTTTTGGCCACCGGGACAGGTTGGTTTTTTGGGCAGTTCTCAGGCTGCCACCTGAAGGTGAATGGCTGTCGTGGAGGCTGGCGCTGCCGCCTCTGGTACTTACCCTCTATGCCTTGTAAAATGACTATATAGTTATTGATGAGTCTTTTCTATCTGGCAGCATGCCCAAAACCGAGAAAGATGCGAGGATTTCGCCTGAAGTGATTGCGGCGGTGGCCGACTATTTCAAGCTTTTGTCCGAGGCGAGTCGCCTGCAGATTCTTAGCAGTTTGCGTTCGGGGCCGAGGACGGTGATGGAGCTCACGGAGGTGACGGGGTTGGGGCAAGCTAATGTTTCTAAGCATTTGAAAATGCTGACCCAAGCGGGTATTCTCTCCCGAACGGCCCGTGGGGTGAGCGCTTACTACGAAATCATTGACCCGTTGGTCTTTGAACTGTGTGAATCGGTTTGCGATACGATTGGCGATCGCTGGATGCAGCAAGCCAAAAAGTTTGATCAGATCCAGTCCTTCAGCTAATGGGCCTCGCCACCCGCGAATCAGTAGCGTGAACATGATCGCCGCTGCAAGGGGCTGTCTTGTCTCACGCAGCGTTCACAAGGCGTCATGAGGTCAGTCGTAGAGAAGGCGATCGCTTTCACGCTCACGACGATGAGGGTGCTTGTCACCCATCAGATTATCGATAAATCGCCTCATCAATTGTGGCGCGAAAGAACTCACCGCCTGACTCAAACTGATCGGAACCAAAGTACCAGCCGACCCGAATCTGAGTGGGGATGGTATAGCCCGCGAAGGTTCTTTCCGCCTCCAGGTAGCCACCAAAATTTACCGCGTGGTGCGCTGCACCTTCCGGATTGCCCCAGCGCTTGAAGCAAGTCTGCGCCAGCTGTCCGGCGGGGTTGACGGTCAGCATCAATTCAGTGGTTTCTGGGTGCAGGGTAAGCTGGGCGTTGGCGTGGGTGTCGTCTGAGGCGCTCCAGGTTGCCCCACATAGAACCGATGGTAACCAGATACATTCCCCATGCAGACGTCCCATGGCCGATCGCGTAACATCTTGGCCCGCTGCCCTCATCACAGGTAGCAGGCCCAGCAGCTTCCACTGCATGGCACCTGTGCCATCCACCACCCGATCCCAGCCGCTAATCGGGAGGCCGTTCATCCAAGTTTTGGCCTGCCAGATCATGCCCTGGGGCCAGCAGATAACCTGCTCAGCTTGAAAGGGCCGCCATTGTTTCAACTTGATTTCGCCATGCATGCGCAGCCGCACCGCTGCAGCCAGCGGTGTGCCGGGGGCGATCGCATGGTTCAGGTAGCGCTGCGCCGGTTCTGGCAGTCCTTGCAGTTGTTCGGGCTGAAAGACCTGATGGGTCGGGATTGCAGACTGCCATAGGGCATCCAGAGAAATGGGTGGGTTCGACATAGGATCACCTGCCTCGACGGGCTGAGAAATCGTCTCATCCCTGTTGATTGACCCGCTTGCTTTCAAGAACTGGGCATGCAGTTGGCATCAAGCTAGCCAGCCATGGCCCATACCTGCCGCAAAGGGGTGAGTTTCAAAGAAAAGGCTGCGACAGTCGACTGCGGATTGCCCACACTATCGGTCAACATCACATCCACCAGAGCCGCCGGGAGATCCCGCGTTACCCAAGGCAGCAGTCTGGCGATCAGGTTCGGCAGATGGCTTTTCCGTACCGTTTGTCTGCGGTTGAGGAGCGTCGCGAGTTCATCCATAGACAGCTCCTCCGCCCCGGCGAGGTCAAAGACGCCATTTTGGTCTTGCTGAAGCGCTGCCACAATCGCCGCGACCACATCATCTAGATAAATGGGCGCGACTCGCTGTTTACCAGAACCCAGAATCACAACAGGTTTGTCTGACTGGCTCAGCAAAGGGGTGGCGGTAGCACCGGGCTGTGCGGGGGAACCAATAATATGGGTGCAGCGAAAAATCGTGACGGGTACCCCGCTGGCCTGCAATAGCTGCTCCGCCTTCGCCTTCGTCGCTAAGTAAGCATTGGCGGCATGTGCGGTGGCCCCCACGTAGCTCAAAAAGATAACCCGCTGAGTCTGCGCTGGGTTCAGAGCCGACACCAGGGCTTCAGTGGTTTTGAGATTGGCCCCGACATAGTCACCATCCTTGGGCTTTAGGTTACCTGCCAAATGCACCACCGCATCGGCTTGGGCGATCGCGGTCTGAGCTTCAGGCGCATGGAGCCAATCGGCAATCACGGTTGAGGCGGGTAGATCGGTGGCCGTTCTGACCAGGGCCACTACGTTTTGACATTTACCCTGCAATGCGGTTAACAGTTGCCGACCGACTTGCCCATTCGCACCCGTTACAACAACAGTTCCAAGTTCCATGATGCGAACCTCCTGGAAAAGCTGACTTTTTAACGGTCTTCGCAAACTTCAGCTGAACTCAACCCAGTTCTCAAGCGTTCTGGGCCAGACCAGCAGGCGTCCCCCTGCGGCACTTGAGATGCGTACAATTGCTCACCTCTATTGTATGAGATTTTGTATGCCGTGGGACTACAGAACACGGGACGTGGACTCAGCAGGCACCCGTGACTGACGGCTTTGGCTGGGGTGTCCAGGGCGATTCTGGAATAGGACAAACGCCGCCATGACCAGCAAAAAGTAACCAAATCCTTTTTGAAGATGCTGTGGGGAAACAAACTGGGCGAGATAGGCACCGGGCAATGTGCCCAAACTGGCCGCTAGCGTCATCGACACCATCAAGGGGATGTCCAGATTGACCTGTCCCCAGTAGCCCAAGAACCCAGTGACGGCATTCAGCGCGATAATCAGGAGCGAGGTACCCACGGCTTCTTTCATGGGGACTTTACCCAGCAAAACCAGGGCAGGCACAATGGCAAAACCACCCCCTACCCCCACCAATCCCGTCAGGACACCCACCCCAATGCCTTCTGTGAGTAACCAGAGCCAGCAGTAGCGGCAAACTGGCTTGGGGTAATAGGCCAGGGACGTGGCTTCAGGTTTAATCTTCTGGGTGCTTTTGCGAATCATAAATAGTGCAGCCACTAGCATGAGAACGCCAAACAGCACCAGTTGAAAGGTGGGACTGACCCAGGCGGCCAGCTTCGCTCCCCCAAACGCACCGACCATCGTCGCCAGTCCAAAAATGCCTGCGGCCTTGAGGTTCACATTTCCGGCCCGCCAGTGGGGGATGACCCCCAAGAGGCTCACCGTCCCCACAATCACCAGCGTCATCGGTACCGCAGCCTTGGTCGGAACCTGGAGTACATAGACCAAGATGGGCAGGGCTAGCACTGAACCGCCGCCGCCCATCAGCCCCAAACTCAGGCCGATACCCGCTGCCAAGAGATGCCCAACCCACCAAATCATTGCTTGCCCCTTTCGGATTCAGGTTTGTTTCGCACTTGGCAACCTGCATGAGATGGCTGCCCAATTAAAACGCACAGCGCTTAAGCATTGCGATTGTAGGGGAGCTTCGCCAGCAGCATCGCCATAGCACAGGTATTGGTGATGCCCGCGAACAAGAGCCCTGCCCCCACAAACGCGCTGAGCAGATAGAACCCAGAGGCAACCCAGGTTCCTAAAATGACCCCCAGCAGAATGAGCGAACCCGCCACAATTTGCACCTGGCGCATCAGGCTAATGGGGGCGTTCCGGTTCACGGTTGTTTCAAATCCGGCCCCTTTCCAGGCCGAGAGGCCGCTGGCCAAATGGCTCACTTCGCTGAAGCCCGCCCTGAATAGTTTTGCCGCAGCTTTTGCTGACCGATTGCCACTCTGGCAATACAGAACCACGGGTTTAGCCGCTGCTCGGGGAATTTGCCGGGGGTCGAACTGGGACAGGGGCACGACCCGCGCCCCGGGAATATGTTCGCCTCTATATTCAACAATCTCCCGAACATCAACCAAGAGCACTGCCTGACGATCCAGCTGCTCTTTCAAGGTGGGTGCATCTAGTTCATGGAGTGTTGCTGTCTGTGATGATGTCATGGTTAGAGTTCCGATTGAGAAATACAGATTTATCGTGAAGGGTGAGACAACACCTCGAAGGTTTGTCGCCTAGGGCAACCTACCCAGCGGTGGAGAGAGGGTGGCTTCAGGCCGCAAATGCCTTGCCACATTGCTCATTGGCCGGAACGGCTTCAGCAATTTTCTTCGGGTTAGGTAAATTTAGGTTGGCCATGAGGTTGATGAAGGCGGCGCGGTCTTTGCCCGTGAAGCGTGGATTAAGCCGCTGTTCTTCACCAATGGTGGAGACCGTTTGGCCGCGATAGTCATGGCCGGGATACACCCTTGTATCAGCGGGCAGGGTAAACAGCCGCTGTGTGACATGGTCGTACAGGGTACCTGCATCCCCGCTCTGGAAGTCGGTGCGCCCACAGCCCCGGATCAGGAGTGCATCGCCCGTTAACACGCGATCGCCATTCACCCGGTAGGCCATGTGGCTATCGGTGTGGCCGGGGGTCGCGATCGCCTGAATTTCAATGCTGCCTAGGTGCAGCACCTCGCCATCGCGGATAAACTGATTGGCGCAATCGACCTGGGCATGCTCGGGTACCACTCCGGCACAGCCCGAGCGCTCGCGCAACTGACCCGTGCCCGTGATGTGATCGGCATGGATATGGGTTTCTAAGCAATAGCGCAGCGTTAGTCCTAACTCCTGGATCAGCTTCCAGTCACGCTCCACCTGCTCTAGCACAGGGTCAACCAGGGCGGCCTCGCAGGTCGCCGGGTCTGCAATCAAATAAGTGTAGGTCCAGGTGTCGTAATCAAATAGCTGTCGAAAAAGCATCGTTCTTTCCTCTCATCCATTCTGGTCTGGCATTGGACTTCTCTGACCCACGACTCGCAAACATCAACGCCGCGCGGGTCGCTTACACACCTAAAGAATGCTTCACTAGATGCAATCGATTATTTTCTACTATATTGCCATATAGTTGTATATCATGCAAGACCTTTAACTTGGAGTTTGTTGGGTAATTTAACTGGGGGTAATGACTGCTAAAAACAGACGCAGCTCTTGGTCAATTAAGGGCTTCACGGTCAAAGCTTTTTGGAGATTGCTGGTGAGTTGAACATAGTCCAGGGGGACGCCATAGGCATGGCGGAAAAATGTCGAAAGCCGCGCAGAGCATTGAGTAACTCATAGCTCGATTGAGATAGAACCGCAGGTTGTACATCCTCCACAGGTTGTGTCATGTGCTGGAGCACAAGACTATGCCAGCGGGAGGCATCAGAAATATGGTTTTCAAAGTAGGTTGCAATCACCTTCAGGAGCCCTGCCACCGCACCGTAGAAGTTATGAAGTTGATAGGCCACACTTTCCAGTTTTTCGGCATTTTCCAGGGACAATCCAGCGGCTCGCTCCTGCAAACGGTTAAAAACGCGATGGATGACAACTTGCTGGGCGGCAATATCCGCTTTTAGCAGTACCCAGTCTTGTTGATCCACAGAACACCTCGTCGTCGAATTTGGGCTGCAAAGGGGCACTGGGTCAAATCTACAAGATCAACCTCTCGTTCAACGGCTTCAGAGAGCGCTGCAATTGCCTCAAAGAACTGCTCGGACTGGATGGTTTCCACTGCAAGATCCACATCTGACCCTTGGGTAAACCGACCGGGTTGGATAATCGAGCCAAATAAATAGGCCCGCTGGATGCCGTACTGAGCAGCATTTTCCCTCAGCCACCGGGCAACGGTCTGCTGCATCTTTAGTCGGCTGTGCTCGTCGGCTTGGCGGCGGCGGGCCTTGGCCTGATCTAAGAGCGGGGTGGGAAAAACCATGACGGGCGATCGCACGTTGAAACTGTGTCAATGAAACTGTGTCTATTTTATCGGTCTCCTGATAAGGTGCTGCAGCCGGATAACACGCTGGGCATTCTGCACGATGGAGTGACCTTGAAGGATTCTGAACCTTACCCCTATTTCTTTTGAAGTCCAAAGCAAAGGCGGGCAATGATGGGCGATTGCTGTTTCATGATGGCCGTGGTGCTAAGGCGCAGCCCTCGTAAAAATGGCAGTAAATTATTGGTCTTAGAGCCATCTAGGTTCCCTTCATCAGCATTCCACTGTTGCCACCAATCCGGCTCGGCCAGCTCAGCGGGCTTGGCATCTACCTGGAGTTTATAAATGCCGTTTTCTGCCTGGTCGGGCTGGAACTTGGCCTTAAACTGCAAGCTGTCCGCTGCGGTATTCCAGTCTGTGAGCTGGAGCAAGCCCAGTTTTGATACCGTCTGAAATCCCTGGGATTTTCCCTGGTACTGTTCTAAGGATTGACTCAGAGCGATCGCCCCTGATTTGATCGGCAAAACGTAGGGGAGGGGTTTGTAGGGGAGACGATAGTCTACGGTTGTGGCTTCAGTCTTGCGGCTCAGCAGCAAGAACTGCACCGGATCTGCTTTGTTTTCTTTCCTGAGGGATAGTGGGCCATCCTTCAGGGCAGTTGGTTGGCGGATGGCCTGCGGGAAATCACTGGTTTGCACCTCTGGGGTGAGCATGGCGGGCTGGGTTGTAACCTGCGGCGAAAAGATCACAAATTCATGATCCACTTGAGCCATGCCGCTGGCCTGCATTTGGGCATAGAAATGCTGAATATTGCCGTAGGAACCCAAGAGCAGCACGTAGAAGGGATGAAATCGTTCGGCTTTTTGAGCTTCGGTGGAATAGGTAAAGGTTTGTCCGGTCAGCCCAACATCGTAGACGGTGCCCTTGAACTCGCTTTTAACGGCCACTACCCCAACAGCAGCATTCTGCTCGAGGAACTGACTTTTCAACTTATTTTGCACCAGTCTGACATCCGCATCCTTCTGGTATAGGTCAGTCACAATGACGCTCAGGCTGTCTGGGCTGGGCTGCTCCAGGATGGCGTCAATACGGCTGACGTTTAAAGTCGGCCCCCCGCGATAAAACTCGGGCAGCTTGGCCCGGATGTACGTGGCCCGATCGAGGGCCGTTTTTTCGGTGCCAAATCGGTAATACTTGACGGTGCGTTGAGAATCGGGCCAGCTGGTGGACGAGGCGCTGTCGATATGCTGCAAGGTTTTGACATATCGACTACTCGGGCTATTGACGTAGCCCTGCATGGAAGGAGTGCCATCAATCAACACGGAGAGCTTGATGGCCTCAGTTTTGCGGAGTTTCTGGGTGATGGCGGCAGGCGTTGCGGGTGGATCACAAGAAAAGGTTTCCCGTTGCGGTGCGCAGGCTGTAAGCAGTAAACCCAGGCTAAGAAAAATGATTTGGGGCCGAAGGGGAGTGAAGCTGTGCTGCATGTTGACCGTTAATAAACCTGAGGTGGAGGGTATAACCCTTAGCATTATTGGGCAAATTCACACTGTGGGGATAGCGCCTTTGTGATCGATGGGGCTAAGCCGGCAGCCTCATATCCTGGAAGACCTGTAGCGTATACTGCGCTCCCTGGGTCACGAGGATTGAGCCATCCCCTGAAAAGGCGATGGGGGCGTTTCCGGTCAGGCTTTGTACCTGCGTACCCAACTCAATATCCCAGATCTTGAGGCTGCTATCTAGGGCAGCACTGGCAACGAGTCGTTGGGTGGGGTGCAGGGCGATCGCCATGGCACCGGGTTGATGGGCTAACCAAGCGTGCGTTCGGTGGCCGGACGCGAGTTGCCAGATTTTGATGCCGCCCCCCTGATCGGCACTGACAACCGTTTGACTATCGGGACTGATCGCCACAGCCTGAAGGGCGGCTGAGTGTGCGCCGCTCCAAACAGGTGCGCCCCTCTGGGGCATTGCCCAGAGGGTGATGTGGTCTGCACTGCCCGCCGCCAGCCAGCGACCGTCTGGGCTCAGGGCGATCGCCCTGACTTCGGAGTGTGGGCTTTTGCGGGTTTGCAAGACCTTTCCGGTTTCTACGCTCCAGGTTTTAATGCAGCGATCCGCGCCAGCACTGATCAGCTTTTTACTGTCTGATGTAAAAGTGATGTCATACACCGGGCCTGCATGGCTGGTGATCGTCCCACGATCCATCAGGGTTTTTAGTAGGGTGCGCTGCGGCAGTCGCCAAAGGGTTACTTTGCCATCCCGACAACCACTGGCAATGTACTGACCGTTGGCGCTGATGGCAACGGAGGTGGCGGGCTGAGTTTGCCCCAAAAAGGAAAAGGCATAGCGTCGGGTCGTCATATCCCACAGGTTGACAACACCGTCATCACTGGCGCTGATGAGCCAATGATTATCGGCACTGATGGCGATCGCGTTAATCGGGGCACGGTGGCCTTTGAGGCTGTATTGGGGCTGCCAGTTCTGGGCTGGCTGTAAGACAGGGGGACGAGTCGCGACCCATTCCACATCCAACACGGGGTCGCGATCGTGCTGGGCTTGAGGGATGTTCCGGTTGACTAGGGCGTTGAGGGGTTTGTTGCGAACAGCAAGTTCCGGGTCTGGCGCTGGTGCGATCGCCAGACTGTTTGCAGGTTTTGGGTTGTCTAGGTCGGGAGGTGCTGCTGGGTCGGGGGGCTGAAATCCCTGGGGCCATTTCGTTTGATGGTTGAACGTAAGGTTTGAGAAACGGGTGCTTTCTAAATTAGCCCCTTCTAAATTAGCCCCGCTCACGTCCACCTGATCCAGGTCAGCCCGACTGAAGTTTGCAAAGGTGAGGTCAGCACCATCGCAAAACTTAACGCGGCATAATTCTGCACCGCTAAAATTAGCCCCGGATAAGTTGGCTCTACTGAAATCAACATCAGACAGAACTGACCAGGCTAAGTCTACCCCAGGCAGTTCGACGCCTCTAAAATTGGTGCGGCCTGCTGCATAGGCTGCCAGCACCTCTTGGCTGCTGCTTGTGTCCAAAATCAACCTTCTCGATTAGCTAAACGCCGTTTCAGAAACACTCAGGCGATATTCAGCTACTGTAGAACTTACCCATTTTCTCCTATCAAAATAGCTTGAGGGACTTTCGTCTCTGATGATGCAGTTGAAAAGGTAGGTATGACCCCATCTGTTCTGGGCAAACGCACCATTATGCTGGGACTCTCGCTTCTGGTGCTTTTAGGGCAACCCGCCCCAGCTCAAGAATTGCCCCAAGTGTCCGTGAGTCCGTCGCAACCGACATCCCGTCAAGACTCCCTTTATTTTGCCGATATTGCGGTGAGGGGCAGACCTATTTTTCAGGTGGGGAGCTTACCGGAGATCAGTGCCAACCAAAGGGCAGAGATCATCAATCGGCGTATTGGCAGCCTGTTGGCTAGAGCAGAAACGCTGCAATCGGTCACGGTTCAAATCACCGGGCGCGATCTGGCAACCTTACAGCTCAATAAACGGGTATTGATGACCGTCACCCAGCAGGATGCGGCAGACTACGGTGTTTCGGTCACGGAATTGGCTCAAGACTGGGCCAATCAGCTCAATCAAGCCATCGACAAGCCGCCTTTGGCGATTGACGTGGCCCAGCGCCTGGAGAGCACTGTGCAGCAGCTGGGGCGCGACATGGTCGATAAGCTGCCTGCTTTACTTGGTGCGCTGCTGGTCATGATGGTTACGTGGGGGGCCGCCCGCAGTATGCGATACATCGCCTTTCGCTGGGCGCAACAAACGGAAAGCGATCGCAGTACCGAGGTGTTGATTGGCCGTCTGGGCTACGGTGGCGTTTGGATTGTTGGATCTGTGATTGCCTTAGGCGTATTAGGCATTGATTTTGGGGCGTTGCTGGGGGCCTTAGGACTAACCAGTGTGGCCATTGGCTTTAGTCTCAAGGATGTGTTGAGCAACTATATTTCTGGGGTGATTCTACTGGCGGCTCGCCCCTTTCGATTGGGCGATCAGGTGGTCATTAAAGCCTACGAAGGCACAATTATCCAAATTGACCTGCGGGCCACCACCCTCAAAACCTACGATGGTCGCATGGTTTATATCCCCAATCAGGAAGTTTTTGGGGCCAGCATCACGAACAACACGGCCTCCACAACCCGCCGCAGTTCAGTCATCGTGGGCATTGACTACGACGCGAACCTAACCGAAGCCACCCAAACCATCCTCCAAGCCATCCAGCAAATCGATTTAGTCGAGCCCAGTCCAGCCCCGGAAGTACTAGTGCGGGAGCTGGCCGCGAGCACCGTCAACCTGGAAGTGCGATTTTGGGTGAACTCAAAGAGAATTGAGTTTCTTGCGATGACCTCCCAGGTGACAACCGCGATCAAAGAAGCCCTGCAAGCAGCTTCAATTGAGATGCCCACGGATATCTACACCATTACCTTTCGGGATGCAAACCTCAGTCTGGTCAACCCCCAGCAAAACCAATAACGCTTCACGCTTGCGCTTCTAGGTTCTGATGAACCGTCCATTGAGCAAGGCGGTGGGGAGGGTTCGGACGAACAAAGCCTCAACCGCTAGGTTTAAGCTGACTGGGGCTGGAACAGTTTAGCGATCGCCTTCACCAGGGTGGGTCGGGGCAGCAGCCGCGGCAAATTGACAATTACTTGATTGCCCAGACCGCCCGTCACGACATTGGCCCGCTGATGATCCAGTGCTTTCAGAGCCTGCTGCACCACCTTCGCAGCCGGCACAAGGGTTGAATTACCGCCTGCTAATGCCTGAGGGAAACCCGCCACTTCAAAAAAGTTACTTTCCGTTGGCCCAGGACAAACGGCTAATACTTCAACCCCAGTGGCCTGATTCTCGGCCCAGAGCGCCTCACTAAAGCTCAAGACAAATGCCTTGGATGCCGCATAAACCGACAGGTAAGGCATCGGCTGGAAGGCTGCAATAGAGGCCACGTTTAAGATGCTGCCAGACTGCCGGGTCTGCATCCCCGGCAAGAAGTGATGGGTCATATCAACCAGGGCCTGAATGTTGAGCTGAATCATCGCTAGCTGCCGTTGGCGATCGCTCTCGGCAAACAGACCATAGTCGCCAAATCCAGCATTATTGACCAGCAGATCAATGGTCAAATTCAGATCCTGGGTTTGCTGGTAAATGTGGGCTGGCCCCTGGGGCATCGTTAAATCCTGCACAATGACCGTTGCCTGCACCCCATACCGCTTGCTCAGGCGTTCCCCCAACTGCTGAAGCGCTGACTCGGAACGGGCCACAAGCACCAAATCCAAACCTCGCTCAGCCAACGCTGTTGCAAATTCAGCGCCAATGCCAGAGGAGGCACCTGTAATCAATGCCGTTGCCATGACTGCCAGCCCCTTTTCCCTAAGATGCGATTTTCCTTAATAAAGCTTAACATTTTGGCGATCGCGCCAGAGGGGTTACAGGGCAGGGCGACCATTGGGGGGCTTGGGTTGCGGAACCTCAGAGGGGTTCAATTCGTCTAGTTCCCCAAGGGGACTATGGCTATTGAGTCACCGCTGTATGCGCTGATATGTTTATGGTGCCAGCGGTCTGGCTCATGAAATGGTTATGCTAGTGGATATTGAGGTGCACAACGTCAGGTTGGCTAGATTGGCCGCCTGAGTTCAGGAATGCTCACTGAACCAAGCATTCGCATCAGCAAACTACCAGCGTTAGCCCTCTAAAGCGTTCAAATGGAGGGAGCCCCTATGTCAACACTATTGAGTTTCATGATTGGTGCCACCGCAGCCATTGCGGTTGTGATGCCTGCGAGTGCTGCTATCCCGGAGGATGGGGCCGTTGAGACATCAGAAACCTTCACCCGGCAGTCTGAGGTGCTGGTGGCCGATCGGTGGGATGACGACGATTATGACGATGACGATCGAGATTTCCGCTGGCGGCGGCGCAGGAATCGCGATCGCTTAACTGATCGCGAATGGCGCGATCGCCTGTCGGAAAGGGAGTGGCGCGATCGGATCCGACGTAGAATTGACGATGCCGATGACTACTACCGCGATGACGATGGCTATTATCGGCGGCGGCAGATTTATATCGATGGCGAGGGGGATGACTACTACTATCGCCGCTATGGCAATCGTGGCCAGAGGCTCTGTAAGCCTGCTTCTTGGGCTGGGCGATACAACCACTCCAAGATGGCGGTTCCCTGCGATCGCAATCGAGCGACCATCTATCGCGCTGATGAGTACCGACGCCGCAGGGTGCCCTTGGAACGGCGACTCTCTTTGCCCAACCGCATCTGGCCTTTTCTAGACGATTAAACAGTTTGTTCTAGAGCGGCGCGGCGCTACGCTGTTATAGAGTCGTTTTATGCTTTGACAGCCCCTATCATGCAGCACTTCGATGGCACGTTCTCAGGTTGCGATCGCCTGTCGCTGTATTACCAGAGCTGGCAGCCCGATACTGTACCCCGAGCAACCCTGGCGATGGTGCATGGTTTAGGGAGCCACAGCGGCTGTCTGCGGCGAGCGGCAGTTCCGCTGGTGGCCGCAGGCTACAGCGTTTACGCCTTTGACATGAGGGGACATGGGCGATCGCAGGGTCAGCGTGCCTACCTCAACACCTGGGCAGAATACCGCGAAGATCTGCGGGCGTTTTTGGCAGTTTTACAAACACGCCAGGTTGAACCCCCGATTTTCTTGTGGGGACATAGTTTGGGGGGCACGACTGTGCTCGACTTTGCCCTGCACTACCCTGCGGGCATTCGGGGCCTGATTGTCACTGCACCCGCCTTAGGCAGAGTGCAAGTCCCTCGGTTTAAGCTGCTGCTGGGTCAAGTCTTGTCTCGCATTTGGCCCCGCTTTAGCCTGACCTCTGGCCTAGATCAGGCCGGCAGTTCCCGAGATGCAGCGGTCTTAGCAGACTATGCCCAAGATCCCCTTCGCCACCAGTGCGGCACAGCACGGCTCGCAACCGAGTTTATGGCGACGGCTGATTGGGTGCAGGCCCATGCACAAGAACTCCAGGTTCCGCTGCTCATGATGCATGGCACCGCCGATCGCATCACCGATCCGGACGGCAGCGCCGCTTTTTTTGAAGCGGTCACCTACGCAGATAAAGCATATCGGTCTTACCCAGACAGCTACCACGATTTATATGCTGACCTGAATGCGGCGGACGTGTTAGCCGATGTTAAGCAATGGCTCAACCAGCATCTGCCCCTCGAGAAACAAGCCCCGCCACTTTCACGCTTCTAAAACCCGCACGGGCAAGGAATGTGTCGAAAAACACGATCAAACCTTGCCGTAGCGAACATAATTTTGTAGCACCCATAACTAGATAGAGCTGTGGTAGCTACCAGCACCACAACACCGGATATAGGACATTGGTTCAAAGACACCCTGTGAACCAATATTTTCTCTGAGAAAATAATTAACGGAGCTTTTAGTTGCGATATTTTAAGATAGATAATCCTGGTTTCTTTTAGCTGAAAAAGTGATTACCATAGTGAGCTAGTGTTGTTCCGTTGCTTGGCAAATCGACCCGTCAGAGTCGGTATCAAGGGAAAATAAGCATGGTTCTCGATATTGTTCGCATGTTTGGCGTGAGTATATTCGGAGCAATTTTAGTCTTTTTAGTCCAGCCTTGGCTTTATCAAAGTGACATGATTGCGTTGACTGATGTCGAGGTTTTAGACTGGGTGGCCGAAAAATATATGCCGGGTGCTGCCATCGTTTTCGGTACAGCTCTAGGGGCAACAATTCTATGGTATGTGATTGCCGTACGCTCTAAAATTACGGCATTCCAAGACGCATCTTCAATGCGGCTTTGGTGGGCAGTGATCCTGATTATTCCCGTTGTGGGAATTTGTAGCGCTCTTTATTTTTTTAATGATAGTAACGAGGCTGTCCTATCTTTGGCGATTTTTTTTGTGGTTGATAGTTTGATCGTCTTCTGGTTTTCAACGGCGATTGCTTCCCCTGGCTTATTGAAGTTCGTGCCTCCGGGTTCGTTTACAGTACGTCACATGATAGGGCTTAAATAATGTCGCTTTATGTTGTAGCGATTGGCGGCACAGGGTCAAGATGTGTGGAGGCTTTGGCGCACTTGGCAGCCTCTGGATTGTTTGATGAGGCCGCTATTAAAATCTTGTTCATTGATCCAGATGAAAGCAATGGCAACTTGACGCGAACTCGGGACACGATTCGCACCTATGGCAACTGTCAAAAGCTGATTCGTAATGATGGCGATCGCGTCGCTTGGATGCAGACCCCGCTGCATGCGTTGGATGTATGGTCACCTTTCCACGGCAGTTTGAACAAAACCCTGGGTACCTTTTTCAACTACGAAAGCTATCCCTTTAACAACCCAACCCTAGGCCACCTGTTTGATGTGCTGTACACAGCGGGTGAGCGACAGGCTGATCTAGATGTGGGATTCCGGGGACGTCCGGCCATTGGTTCAGCCATCATGAGTCAGGTGAAGCTGGATGACTCGAGCCAGGAACCCTGGCGGACGCTGATTCAAGATATTGAGCTGGATCTGGGCAATGGCAAAAAACCGCGCGTGTTTCTGTGTGGCTCAATTTTTGGTGGGACGGGGGCTTCGGGCTTCCCAACCATTGGTCGACTGCTGAAAAACAAGCTGAATCGAGCTGGGGTGGGCGATCGCGTTCGGATTGGCGGCTTGCTGATGCTGCCGTACTTTCAGTTTGCGATCGCTGCCGACCAAGATCCAGGGGGCATCTACGCTCGACCGGAGCAGTTTTTGCTCAACACTGAAGCGGCCCTGCGCTACTACCAGATGCAGTCTATTTTTGACACCATTTATTTATTGGGTGACCAGGATCCAGCCCCGGTTAAAACCTTTAGCGTGGGTAAAAATACTCAAAGGAACGACCCGCACTTCATTGAGATGTTCGCGGCGCTGGCGGCTCGACACTTTTTGTTTGCCAATCAGACCGATAAAGTCGTGCTTTTAAGTCGACGGGATGAAAAACACATTACCTGGGAAGATATCCCAGATCGTGCCGTCGTCAAGCGATCGCTGGCGAATACCGCCCGCTTTGCCTATCTGTGGCTTGCCAATCTAGAGCCAGAGCTAGAGCAGGGGAAACGAGATATCAAATCTTTTCAGAAATTTGCCCCTTGGTTCAGTCGCTTCTTTCGGCCCAAGGGTCTCTTGATGGGAGGCAAAGGCTTGCCCGATCTAAACGATACCGATCAAGCCGATGCCATCCTGGCCGTCAATGAATGGTGTCTTTCTTTCTTGCAGTGGCTGGGAACCATCCACTATTCAACGGGCAATAGCCGCGCTGTGCAGCTGTTTCGGCCTAACCTATTTCTAGAGCGGGATGGCACCGTGCGCAAGGCAACGGACGACTTTAATCGGCTGGTGGTGGGCACGGATGGCTTAGAGCAGTCTCAAGAAGCAAGTCCTCAAGCCATCAAAGAAAAGTTAGCCCTTTTATCGGAGAATCAGCCCGGTGTTGCGGGGCTGGCGACCAGTACATACACCCTTTGTCAGCCTTAACGTAAACCGATAGCTAAGCCATAGACCATGACCGAGAGCCGGAGTTCTATTCAGTCGACGTCCCATTTTTTCTTGCCCAAACTCAAAGACGGGGATGGGGGCCAAGAAGGTATTGAAATTAAGTCCGGGTCTGTGGGGGACTGGGATGCCCAGTCCGAAATTGCCTTCCAGCATGTGGCCTCTAGTTTGGAGGTGCCTGCTGCGGGCCGGGATGTGAAAAGCGTCAGCTCTATCCCAGATATGTGGGCGCGGCCCCTGTCGATGGAAATGGCGCTCCACAATCGCCGCTACCCGATTCGCACCCAGATGATTGAGCAGTGGCAGGGCATGTTGGCGGCGATCGCTCTAGCGGAGGTGCGCGGCTTTGACCTGAAGGCAGAGCTGCTCGTGCTGCCCGATTTTGTAGACCAAGACCGATTTGCGCGATCGCTATTTGAGCTACTGCCCTCGCCTAAAAATGCGCTGTACATCCTGAACAACGGTCAGAATCCCTGGCAGGAACTGTACATTTTTCTGTGGAACAATCGGCCCGTCGGGATGAGCACGCCCAGCACCCTGATCTGTCCGTCCGAAGAGGGAGATTGGTCTGGTTTGCCCTGGTGGTCGGGGGGTAGATTGCGGTCGCCCATTGCCCCCTACGATCATCTGAACACCGATGAAAAAGTACAGCTTAGATCCTGGCTGGAGATACTGCGGCAGGAACTAAACAGCCAGCAACTAAACAGCCCAGCCGTTAACCAGGCCGCCACCAACGAAGTGGCAGCACTGCTGCGGGAGTTTCAGGCTCAGTTGGGGAATGTCCCGAGCCAAACCCTCAAGCCCAGTACCAACAGCCGCTTTTTCGGCGTCGAGCTGCGACCCCTGCGTTCCCTCAGTACTCCTATTCAGGCCATCCCGCAGCCATCGAGTGTGCAGCTGGTCGCCAGTGCCTCTAAGCAGACAACGACCGACCTATTGATCATTCCAGAGCCCCATCAAATCATGCGGGAGTGGGATTCATCGGCCCAGAGTATTTGGATCCACGGCTCCACCAATCTTGCGACCCTCAAGCCGGACGATGTGCCGAACTCGGGACTGGTCCCTCGCTGGAATGTGCAGTGTTTACGGGAAGCAGACCTGTTTGCACCGGAACTGGCCTTTGTGGCCCAGGCCAAGGCGTTCCCCGGTGGCTTGATGCCAAAGGGGATTGAAGCGTTCAACGATATTTACGAGGGCAAGCCCATTACGCCCCTCTTGCCCATTAACCGGATGCTGCTGGACTTTTTGACCCCGGAAGATCTGGTTGAGATGATGCAGGTCAAGCGGATAGATACCACGATGGGGCCACAGGTGCAGTTTGTCCTGGATTTGCCGCTGTCTGGCCCAAAGCCAGATGAGAGGCCAAAGATCTATCGTATTACCAAGACTTATCCGCTCCAGAAAGAGAACCTTTTGCCAGAAGTACCGATTTTGGAGGTGTGGCCTAACTTCTGCTCTCCTACTTGGAAAGAGTACTACACCTTTTACTACGACCCGGATCTAGAAACCTTTCAGGTCAACTTTCCTAAAACAACTGAAAGTTATGTATTCAAGGGGATTGGCTCAATTCACTTGCCAACGGCGTCGATGTCCGATGCCAGCAGTAACTGCCAGCTCACACAGCTCTCTGAGTTCCCGACCTATATTGATTGTCGGGGGAAAGGGCAGCTCTCTCTAGGGCTGATTGTGCTGAAGACGCCCCCGGGAGTAGGCATCATGACTGGCACGGAATGGAAGATAGGGGTCGATTTTGGAACCTCGTTTACCAACGTCTATCAGGAACGGAATGGCACGGTCAGTCAGCTTAAGCTGAATCCGCTGCACTATCAGGTCACGGACAGCAACATTGAGTTGCGCCAGAATGCCCTGCAAGAGTATTTTATTTTCAACAATATGGAGCTTCCCCTTTCTACGTTGCTAACAACACGGGGAGGGAAGGGTGAAGAGCTAGCGGTGTTAGATGGTCGCGTCTATATTCCTCGCGATAGCAATACGTTTAAGCCGGATGTCGATGACTGGATTCGCACCAATCTCAAATGGTCAACGGATTCGCTGAGCTACAATCGGCTGTTTCTCAAAACGCTGATTTTACAAATAACGGCTCAGGCTGCGGCCAATCATGCCAGCGGTATTCAGTGGTCGATTTCCTATCCCTCGGCTTTTTCCAAGGGCGATCGCAGAACCTACGCGATTAACTGGCGCAATATTACGCAATCTGTAGAAGAAGCGACAGGCATCTCGCAAAACTGCCCGGATTCAGGGAACGCTACCCGTTATCGAACAGAGAGTTTGGCGGTGGCCCAGTATTTTGCCGATTATGAAATGCCGGGACGTAAAAATAAACTTGATTTGGTTAACAGTACCTGCATTGATATCGGTGGCGGCACTTCCGATATTTCTATCTGGGAGAACAATCAGCTGATTCATCAATGTTCAATTCAACTGGCTGGCAAGGATATTTTCTCGCAATTTGTTCAGCTTAATCCGGGTTTCTTAGAGCGACGATTCCGGATTAAAACAGATGAATGGTCTAGGCTCCAGGGCTTTCAGTTTTTTGCGAAGCTGGATGTATTCATGCGTCGTGAGACTCCAGGCTGGCTAGAGCGACGGCGCGATATGGTGGCTGACGACCCAGAGTTTCAGGGACTGATGCAACTCATGGCATTGGGGCTGTCGGGGATGTACTACTATGTCGGCTCAATTTTAAAGACGCTGCACGATGAGGGCATCTATAAAACCGATGAAATTACGCCTGTCTTTATAGGTGGGAATGGCGGACGACTGCTGCACTGGCTAGCCGAGGGCGGCGCATTTGACCGTTACAGCGAGGTGAATGAGCTGTTTAGCACCATGATGAGTCAGGCTTCTGGATTCACAGATATTGAGATGAAGTCGGAACTAAGTCCGTTCCCGAAGGATGAGGTGGCCTGTGGTCTAGTGTTGGCCGATACTCACCTAAAAGGGATGGAAAAGCACCAGGATGATCCTTTGGTGGCGGGGGAATCCTATAGCGTGAATGACAAACCCTTCGATTGGAACACACGGATGCAGGTGAGCGGGCAGATTGAGTCGTGGGAGGTGCCTGATTTGAGGCAAATCAAAAACTTGATGAACGCCTACCACCAGGTTCTGAAAGACAAGGGGATTGAAGGACTGTTGCCATTTCAAGGTTATGAAGTGAGCAACGACCCTGATGCGAATGGTGCACTTTGGCGAGAAACAAATCGCGAATTAAAGCGCACGCTCTTAAATATGCGGGGCAATGTTGAGAATATCCGCATTGAACCGCCTTTTATTTTGGGATTGAAAGCATTGCTGCAAGTTTTAGGAAAACAATGGGCGGATAACTGGAAATGAAACTCTATAGGTTTTTTGCCTCCCTCATGCTCATGGCCATATTGTCCAGTACAGTATTGGCTCAGACTCCAGATACTGGTTCTAGCTCAACTCCTACAGCAACAGGGACTACTGTCGCAAACCCCAATAGTTCTCCTGATACTGATACACTCCCGACTACCCAATCGAGTCACAATACAATGGATAAGTTGGTAATTGCCGCCGCGATTTTATCAGTTTTATCTTTAGCTGGGAATGGAGTTATTTATTGGCTTTTAAAGAAAAACTTAGAGAAGCATGTCGACTACCAGAGAAAAAAGCTAGAAGATCAACGTCAGTTTAACAGTAAGTTGCAAACGCAAATAGCTTCTTCCTTATCTAAGGAAAATGAACTCATTCGGTTAAAGCAACGGCTGCAAAAAATTGAAGAACAAATGAGTTCCACAGCAAACGCCAAGACCCTCACAGGTGGCTCCACAGCGGACTACGCTCAGGTTTTTGGTACGCCAACGCCCCAAGGATTTGAACCTTACTCATCCAGATCCCCAGGTGGAGCACAGATTGGTCATGCTGCTGAGTATGCAGCCCCTGCGCAACCGATCAGCCCCTACGCCAGTATTGTGGATCAATATAATTCTCAACCCGAAAGTTTAGAAAGAAATGCCAAGGGGGTGGCTGAGACTGAAAACAGTTTAGAGCGGCGGCGGCTCAATGCTAGCACTGATCAGGTAACGTTAGGACAGACTAATAATCCAAGTTACTGGGTTGTTTCGGGTGGAACTCAGGAAATTTTGCTCATTCCGAAAGCAGGACTCAAGCTGCGGGTAGGTAATATTGAAACCTTTGGTAAATTGTTTAATATTCAGGGTGACCCTAATAATCAAGAGTTTCAGCTAATCTCTCCTGCCCAGGTTACCTACATATCAAGCACAAATGAATGGGAGCTGGATACTAAAGGGATTGTTCAGTTTTAATGACATCTCTCAATCGGCAAGCGTTTGGGTTGATCGTGAGTACTCTCAGTCAGACGGTTTCGTTTCTCTTTTTGTAGACGCACTATGGATGCGAGTCTGCTCAAGCAACGTTACGAAAAGGGCGATCGCAATTTTCAGAGCAGCCAGTTCTCAGGGGCCGACTTAAGCTGGTTAACCCTGTCCCATGTCAACCTGTCTGGCAGTGACTGCTACGGCGCTAATCTGAGCGGTGCCAACTTAGAAGGCGTTGATTTTAGCGGCACCACCAATCTCTCCTTTGCCAACCTCAGTCGGGCTAACTTAGCCAATGCCAACTTGACCGGAGCCAACTTAACCGGAGCCAACCTCGATGAAGCGGACTTGACCGATGCCCTCTACGACGAACACACTCAATTTCCGTTAGGGTTCGACCCCGCAGCCAAACAAATGATGAAGCAGCCACCTAAGGTTGTGCCCCCGCCGCAAACTGTCGCTCCCTTATCAGCAACTGTACCGCCTGAGCCCCCTACCCAACTTGAACCTGACGTTCAGCTAGAAACCGCCGCAGCTCGTCCAGACCTGCCCAAACCCATACCGCCCGATGTGGTTACGGTGCAGCAGCAGCCACAACCTCAGTCTAAAATTCTGCCTTTTTTGGTGGCAGGCAGTATCATTGGTGCCAGCATTCTTGTCGGATTTTTTATCCTGGCCCAGCGAACCCCGCCAGAAATTGGTCTAGACCAAGAAGCCTTGCCCCCTTCTGCTCCTGAGCCTATTGCGCCTGCTTCTGAACCTATTGCCCCTGAGCCAGACCTTGCTTCACCTGTCATCCCCCAGCTATCCCCAGAACTTCCAGCCAGAAGGGTAATCGAGACCAATGCCTCAGTCTCTGGAGTTCCGGGTCAAAAAAATATGCGATCGGGGCCAGGGACAATCGGGATGCACCGCCAAGCGGGACAGTTTGCGGGATGACTTGTATAGCAGCCAA
>CAZXWR010000030.1:0-21337 GCA_964644325.1 uncultured bacterium | reverse complement strand
TTAATAACCACAGCAGCGGAATTAACATGGCGATCGCGATTAAGCTGAGCACCCCATAGAGAAGGAACCCACGCAAAAGCCTTAAAGCTATTTCAACCTGCTTCTGCCGTTTCATCTGCGCCAATAGGTTAACCATGATCTGAAACAAAATCAAATCGCGTTTGCTTCACTCTATTAATACTGATATCCATATAGATATCGGTTGAACCTTGAATGAAACAGATCCGCTCAAGAATGACGCCAATACCTCACGTCTCAGAACCTAGCGGCGAGATATTTCGATAAAGATGGGGTGAATAATTCTCCACCCCATCCTTACAAGTATAAAAACTCAAGTCTGCAGGATAAATCCATTCATCCAGGTTATTCTTCCGCTTCTGCCGCTTCAGTCACCTGTTTCAGATGAATATGACGTCTTCCCAGGGAAATTTCAAATTCATCCCCCGGTTGCAGCTCCATTTTCTTGGTGTAGGCCGAGCCGATTAGAAGATTGCCATTCGCCTGTACACTAATCCGGAAGCTGGCACTTCGACCCCCACGACTGCTGCCGTTTTGCGAACGACCGTCTAGCTCAATACCCTCAGCGTCAATCAGAGCATTCAAAAACTTCATCATGTTGAGACGGGCTGTACCATCCTTCATGATGGTGTAGTAGCCACACTCTTTCGCTTTTTGTTCTTTGGTCATGCTCTCAAGCTCGCGCACACGCTTGAGTAAAGCTTCCCCTTTCAGCGGCACAGCATTTGCTTTTTTTTTGGTACTCGCCATTCTTAATTCAATCCCCGTTTATGTATCGCACTAGTAACACACTAAAAACTTGCTCGTTGTAGAGCAGTCAAACCGTACCACAGGTATCATTAAACTTGATACCACATTTCAAAATTTTATCATACAGAATTTAAGTTAGAAACCAAAACATGCTCTAAATTTTTCGAAATTTTATGCTGTTCAGCCACGCTGATAGCCTGTATTTTTGCGATATTTTTATTGACTACTTAGTGTTTTATCCACAAGACAGGTCTCACGACCCCTTAAAAACAACCTATTTTTCAGACTATTTGGGAGACAAGCAGCACCATGCAGCTGATGAGACAGCCCGAATTTAGCTGAGTGCATCCTAGTTTTGTATCGGCCGCTTTTTTAAGGCTCTTCAAGACCTTCTGAAAAGTCCATCCCATAGAGCTGGCACAACTTAAGCATTTATACTTATTCAAACAGCGGAGCGCTCGCTTGCTGTTGCGAAATATTCAGGCTGGTCGCGGCACTTCAAACGTCAAAAAATCATGGGCCAGAGCCGTATTGGGGAAAATTGCCCGCGCTTCGTTGAGCAAATCTTCCACCTGCAGTGCAGCACCTGGGGCATATCGGGGACTGAAGTGCGTTAAAAAGAGCTGTTTGGCCGCAGAGGCCAGAGCCACTTGAGCTGCCATCGTTGACGTCGAATGTAGGCGTTCACTCGCCATGGCAGCATCTTGATGGGCGAAGGTAGATTCGTGAATCAAGACATCGACTTCTTGAGCCAATTCAACCGCATTGTCGCAGTAGATAGTGTCGGTACAGTAGGCGACCTTACGCCCGACTTGAACTGGTCCACACAGGTCGCGACCATTGATGGTGCGCCCATCCGCCAACTGAACCACTTCACCGCGCTTTAATTTACCGTACAGCGGGCCAGGTGTAATTCCTAATGCCGTAGCGCGATTCACATCAAATCGACCGGGTCGGTTTTTTTCTTGAATCCGATACCCAAAGGCCGTCACGCGATGATCAAGACGCTTGCAATAGACCCGGTAGTCCTCATCTTCTAGAACGAGTCCCGGCGTGACGACATGGACGCGAATGGGATAGGAAAAGTGGGTGTGAGAATAGCGACGACAGGCTTGTAAGTAGTCCTCTAGGCCAGGTGGGCCATAAATGTCAATGCGTTCTGGATTTCCAGCCAAACCACAGCTGGCTAACAGCCCCATGAGACCAAAAATGTGGTCACCATGCATGTGAGTCACAAAGATGCGGCGAATTTGACTAATTTTGAGGTTGCTACGCAGGACCTGATGCTGGGTTCCTTCGCCACAGTCAAATAGCCAGACCTCGGCTCGCTGCGCTAGCCGGATGGCAACACTTGAAACGTTGCGCGATCGCGTTGGCACACCAGAACTTGTCCCCAGAAATGTAATCTGCAATGTCTTGCAACTCTGACTATGTTATTGATGAAACTTTCTACTTCATCATACGGTGCCCAAGAGCATTAGGTTGAGATTAATTGTCAGTTAGGGTCACGGTCATGGGACACATGGGATTGAACCAGTGCCTTGATTCAGGTCAGCCTCCATCGGTTTGCAGACCCGAAAATACACAGAGGCAGTCTGTAGACCAACTTTGGGCACCATCAATATATATAGGACAACGGATGTGAAACTTTTAGGGCCACAGAGGGTCTTTTTAGCAGGAATTGTGCTTTTATTGATCCATTCCTGACGCAGGTTTCTGGATGTCCAGAGGTACCACAGATCGGTCCCTAGAGCCTGAAGAGACTGCTCACCCCCACACCTACTCGGAGAACTTCAGCCATGCATTGGTGCCTACTCGGTCGGCTTTTCTCAACCCAAACCGTCTCGCAATTTCCTTTATGGGGCGCTATTTGGCTTTTGATACTTGCCGTACCAGCCCAGGCTATGAACCTCCGGGTTGGGTTAAGTCAATCCAGCAATCAAATGACCATCGGTAGCTCTACTCCCGCTGAGCTAGTGGATGGCACGGGCACCGTGATCGGTCAGTTGCCGGCGCTCCAAGGCTTTGTCGGATCAGCCGTTGCCGGAGGCGTCAGCGTTACGGGGAAAAAAGCTTGGCAAATTGAGGTACGTCCTCAGGCCGACGGAATGGTGTACATCCGCGATCGCTGGTACAGAGGCAAGGTGCGCCTGATTCGGTCTTCGGAGGGGATGACCGTTGTGAATGATGTAAAGCTCGACGACTATTTAACCAGCGTTGTGGGCAAAGAAATGTATACCACTTGGCCTCAGGAAGCCCTCAAGGCCCAGGCCGTTGCCTCTCGCTCCTATGCCCTCTTCCATAAAAATCGACCCAAATACAAACTGTTTGACGTACTCAGCACCACGGCATCCCAGGTGTATGGAGGGCTCAATGGTGAGGCCCAAAGTACCCAGGCAGCGGTGCAGGCCACGCTGGGACAGGTCGTAACCTACCAGGGGAATGTCATTGAAGCGGTATTTCACTCCGCCTCGGGCGGGCATACGGAAAATTCGGAAAATGTTTGGATGAGTGCCGTGCCTTATCTGCGCGGCGTGCCCGATTTTGACCAGTCGGCCCCTGTTTTTCAGTGGAACCAAACCCTGACCGCAGCTCAATTGAGTCAACGGTTACCTGGACTCGGCACGATACTGGCCATCAGTCCGGCCCAGAGTAGCCCCACTACCGGCCGTCTGAGGATGGTCAAGGTACAGGGTGATAAAGGATCGCGGGTGATGAAGGCAGCGGATGTCCGCAGCGCTCTGGGCCTTAGAAGCACACTCTTTAGCGCCACGCCTCAGTTTGACCTCGTAGCGGGACAGCCCGGTAAAACGGGTTCAAAACCATCCGGTTTTCAAATTTCTGGTCGCGGGTACGGTCACGGCCTAGGCATGAGTCAGTGGGGTGCCTACGGCATGGCGCAGCAAGGGAAAACCTACCGAGACATCCTGACGCACTACTACCAAAATACGCAAGTCCAGACCGTTTATAGTCAGTAGCAGCGCTCACTGCGACTCTTAGTCATAGACGGGGCGCGCTAGGCTCAGGACTAACCAAACCGACCTGAGACATAGTCGCGGGTGAACTCTTCTCTGGGATTGGTAAAAATATTGATGGTTTCGTCAAACTCAACCAGATAGCCAATCTTACCCCCTTGTTCGGTTGCTTCTGCGTTAAAAAAGGCTGTTTTGTCAGAAACCCGCGAGGCCTGCTGCATGTTGTGGGTCACAATCACAATGGTGTACTGCTGCTTGAGTTCCTGCATCAGTTCTTCAATCCGCAGGGTAGAAATAGGATCTAGCGCTGAACAGGGTTCGTCCATGAGAATAATTTCGGGTTCAATGGCGATCGCCCTGGCAATACAAAGACGCTGTTGTTGACCGCCCGATAGCGATAGGCCACTTTCCCGTACCTTGTCTTTCACTTCGTCCCAGAGGGCCGCTTTACGAAGCGATCGCTCCACTAGCTCGTCCATATTGCCCTGGTAGCCATTAATCCGAGCACCGAAGGCAATATTTTCGTAGATGGATTTTGGAAACGGGTTTGGCTTTTGAAAGACCATGCCAATGCGGCGACGGATCTCGACTGGATCCACTTTTTTGCTGTAAAGATTCAGATCATGAAAGAAGACATTGCCCCGCACTGACGCGCTGGGGATGAGATCATTCATGCGGTTGAAGCATCGCAGCACGGTACTTTTACCACAGCCAGAGGGGCCAATAAAGGCAGTTATTTTACCCTTGGGGATATCCAGAAACACATTTTTGACCGCAGGGGTAGACCCGTAGAATACCTCTAAATTTTCAGTTCTAAGGGCAAATTCAGAGGTAGTTGGCAGCGTAGAGGAAGATAGGGTATTCATGGTTTACCTTTAAGAAAAAACTCAATCCAGAAACATCAAAGTTGACCCATCAAACTCTTAAGAGCTTGATTGCAGGCGATTCCGTAGCAACACAGCCGCAGCGTTCATGACCAGCAGCAGCAGCAGCAATACCAAAATTCCTGCAGCAGCATTGGTGTGAAACCCCTCCTGGGGACGGGACACCCAGTTATAGATTTGGATGGGCAGGGCCGTAAAACTGCTGTGGATGCCCTCCATAGACAGTGGCGGTAGGAAGGCAATAAAGGCCAACGCCCCAATGGTAATCAGCGGCGATGCTTCACCAATTGCTCGAGACAGGGCCAAAATCGTTCCCGTCAAGATGCCCGGCATAGCCTGGGGCAGGACATGAATCCGCACCACCTGCCAGCGCGTTGCCCCCAAAGCAAATCCAGCCTGTCTCAGACTCAGGGGGACAGCCCGCAGTGATTCTCGGGTGGCCACAATAATGATCGGCAAAACCAAGAGCGCTAAGGTGAGTCCACCCGTTAAAATGCTGCGTCCACCCGTGATGGGCGCCAGCCAATGAACAAAGACCTGTAGCCCCAATAGACCGTAAATAATGGCAGGCACCGCTGCCAGGTTGCCAATATTGATTTCAATGAGGTTGGTAATCCAGGACTTTGGCGCAAATTCCTCCAGGAAAATACCCGCCCCCATCCCCACGGGAAAGGCCACCAGTGCCGTCAAAATCAGGAGCCACACACTCCCGACCAACGCCGACACAATACCAGCCTGCTCATATTTTCGTGAGGGGAAGGAAGTCAAAAACTCCCAGCTTAAGCGCCCAGCCCCATCTAGATAGACATCAATGACCAAGGTCGCTAAAACAGCCAAGCTCAGGACAATGGCAAGACAGGTCATCCCTTGAAACAGAGCGTCTTGGGTATAGCGCCAGGAGAGCCGAGGCAAGAAGTCCCCTTGCCCTAGCCGAGAACCCAAACCTGATGAATTCTGGGAAACGCTCATTCGTATTTCTCCTGGAAGCGGCGAACAAACAAGAAACTAAACATGTTCAGCACAAAGGTAATCAGAAAAAGCGTCATACCCACCGCAAATAAGGTTTTGTAGGCGAGGGAGGTGGTTGGCGCATCGCCTAAGCTGACTTGGACAATGAATGCGGTCATTGTCAAGACTGGCTCCCTCGGATC
The DNA here is from genome assembly GCA_964644325.1 of uncultured bacterium. Lineage (GTDB taxonomy): Bacteria > Cyanobacteriota > Cyanobacteriia > Thermosynechococcales > Thermosynechococcaceae > CAZXWR01. Next base: position 15,559 of record CAZXWR010000030.1, on the reverse strand, counting down.
TAGCGTCCAAATGGGATTTTGCCCAGCGGCGATCGCCACAATCATGGTTTCACCGACCGCCCGCGCCACGGCCAGAATAAAAGAAGCCACAATGCCCGAGAGTGCCGCGGGTAAAATCACCCCAATGATTGTCTCGCGTTTTGTAGCCCCCAGAGCATAGGCTCCCTCTTTAAGACTGATGGGCACAGCATAAATGGCACCCTCACTCAAAGAAGCAACGAGAGGCAAAATTGACACTCCCATCACCATCCCGGCGACCAGGGCATTAAAGGGCTGCAAACCCGGTATAAATGCTTGGAAAATGGGCGTCACAAACAGCAGTGCAAAGTACCCGTAGACCACAGAGGGAATCCCAGCCAATATTTCTAGGATGGGTTTGACCCACTGCCGTAATGGGGCTGACGCATACTCGCTCAAAAAAATGGCGGCTAAAAGGCCCAACGGCAGTGCCACCAGCAAGGCGAATAGGGACGTCATTAACGTTGATGTAATCAACACAACGACACCAAATTGCGCCTGGGGAAAGAGGGGAGTCCACTCAGTTTCTGTCAAATACCGCCCAATTGGTACCTCCTGGAAGAAGGCAATCGTTTCAAAGATCAGGCTAAAAATAATGCCAGCAGTCGTTGCAACCGACACGAAGGCAAAGGCGCCACATACCCACTGAACCATTGCCTCTGACCACTGGCTGGCCCAGCGATTCGGTCGCCACATCACAGAATTTACACGGCATGGATCTGACAGTTGCTCAGAAGTCATTCGATCATCACAGTGCGTTAATCGCTACACCAATAAGTTTTTTCGTCTATCCCGCACTGCGCTCAAGCGCGGTCAGGCAAACTGCGCATTTTGCGCAAAGCAACCTTTCGCAGGCCATCAGCCCAAGATGACGCCAGATTCTGGTCAGTGATTGCCATTCTGATGCATGACTTGGACAGACTCAGCATCCGATCCCAGAGCGATCGCCCCTTCAGCCCAGCGGCCAGATGACGAAATGCCAGGATCAAGCCGTCACCCAACCCAAAATCAGAGACAACACCCTTGACCCTTCAGCCAACACAGACAGACTTCGCAGCACACGAGGCCCACAGTACTAGGAAAATACACGGCGAACGTAAAGGTATCGTTAAGACTGCCAGCAACCAAGCACTGTCTTCCATGCAGTTTCAGTGGGGTTTCATGAAACAACGTGCTGCCCCACCCCCCCAAATAAATCTTGCTCAGGATACTCGTTCACTCAATAACACGAACCCAGATTGCAGACCCACTGGCCGATTCGCAAAGCTAAACAATGCCATCATTGATACAGTAACCAAAAAAAATATTGAGAGATGATAGAGTAGCGTGTAACTTTGCACATAATATGCTCATCATCTATATAACAATCATTTAGGACGCTGCCTTGTTAATCCTCTGATCAACTTAGGGAATATTATTAGGGCATCGTCCGATAGGGGAACGTATGACAGAACGCAAACGCAGTCCAGAAGAACATCTGGAAGAAATGATAAATAAGAACGTTAAATTCCAGGTGTTGGAAATTTTGACGTTACTGGGCAGTGTGGGTGGAACCGTCGCTATTCTTTTTAAACAAAGTGCTGCATTCGCGACTGCACCCCTCGCGCTTTCTGTATTCCTAAACCTGCTTAACCGGAGAAAGCTCGATCAGCTCACGCGTCAGCAAACGCTCTTAGATATTACGGAAGTACAGCGGCGACTCTCAGCCGAAATCCAGGGCATCCGTAGTCTGACCCCAGAAAAAATTGGCGAGATTGATCCAGCCAATGCCGCCCAGGTTCACCAGGCTCTATCGTCTCTCAGTGAAACGGTTTCAGCGCTGGATATGAAAGTTCAGCAAAGCGGCTCTATTGACTTGAGCCAGATGGAAGAAGAATTTACCCAGATTCGCAATCATCAGCTTGACCTTTCGCAGGCGCTGGAAGCCGTTAATCAACAGCTTCGTAATCTCCCCCAAAGCGTTGATTCTGCTCAGTTTGAGCAAGAGCTGACCACCCTGAAAGAACGAATTGAGCAGATCCAAGTCGGCACACCAGACGCAGCGGCTGCATCTGGCGTAGATCTTGAAGCAATTCGCGGCGAGTTCCAGGGACTGCTAGAGCCCATGCACCAGCAGATCGGTGCGATGGAATCGCGTTTTGCCGCGCAAGATGGCACAGAAAATACAGCATCGGTTGATGTTGAACCGCTGCGGGCTGAGTTTCAGCAAATGATGGAACCTGTCCAGCGACACCTCGCCGATCTCGAAAGCCGACTGGCTGAAGCCAACGCCGCTGCAGCACCCGTTGACGTGGAACCGCTGCGGGCTGAGTTCCAGCAGACAATGGAGCCTGTCCAGCGGCATCTCGCTGAGTTGGAAGCCCGGATGGCGGAACAAAGTCCGGTTCCAGCCCCGGCAGCCCATCCGGAAGAGCTGCAACAGGTGCAGCAACAGGTCGGCTCTCTCAATGAAAAATTAGACCATGTTGTCGCCCAGCTTTCGGCAGAAATTGCTGGCTTCCAGCAGTCTGTTGAGCAGGCTCAAGGTCAGTTAGAAGGCCTCCAGCAACAGGTGCAGGCCACCCAAAATTCTCCCGCTCCGGCCGCGATGGATCCTGCTGCCATCCACCAGGAAATGCAGGGCATTGTGGGCCCACTGCAAGAGCAGCTCGTTGCTCTGGAGAATAAGCTCAATGCGGTGCCTACCGTCGATCCAAAAGCCTCTCAGATTCAGGCAGAGCAGATGGTGAGCTTACAAAATCAGCTCAATATGGTGACGGGGCAACTGGATGAGGTGACGAGCCAGATTTCGGAAGAGTTCTCTAAGCTGCCTCAAATCGTTGAGGATCAGGTTCAGCAGAAGGTTGCGACCTTGCAGCCTGCTCCTCCCGACAGCTCTGCTCAATCCAAGGCGTCTGAGCTAGATGATATTCTGGCTGGCATTAATTTCGACTAACAAACGCCAACCCTAACCTGACAAACGGCAGCGCTATCGTTTTAGCGCTGCCGTTTTCTATTGGTTCCTCTTGTTCACTCAATGCAGGTTACCGCAGCACCAGACTGTGTTACCCCCCCACCAGCGACAACATCGTTGCCGCAAAACTGGGATAGGAAATTGCCGCCGATTCAGCCCGATGAATGCGGGTTTCTCCCTTGGCAACCAGGGCCGCGATCGCCAAGCTCATGGCGATTCGATGATCGGTAAAGCTATCGACTTCAGCACCTTGCAAAGGACTCCCACCCCCAATTTCTAACCCGTTAGGCTGCTCGGTAACGCGGGCTCCCATCTGGTTGAGCTGAGTCGCCATTGCGGTGAGGCGATCGCTCTCTTTAACCCGCAGCTCAGCCGCATCCCGGATAACGGTTGTCCCTGTCGCCTGGGTCGCCGCCACTGCCAGAACCGGAACTTCATCAATTAAGCGTGGAATGATGGCACCGCCAATGGTGCAACCCGTCAGGGCACTGGAGCGCACCCGCAGATCAGCCACGGGTTCCCCTGCGACTTCGCGGGCATTTTCGAGGGTGATGTCTGCCCCCATCTCCAGCAGCACCTCTAAAACACCCGTTCGCGTCGGATTCACCCCCACATTCTCAATCACGAGATCTGAGTCCGGCACAATGGCCCCAGCAACCAGCCAAAAGGCGGCGGAGCTAATGTCGCCGGGAACCGTTACAGACTGTCCATGCAGCTGGGCAGGCCCGGTGACCGTGGCACTACAGGTTTCAGGGTCAATGGTGACCTCGGCCCCAAAGGCCCGCAGCATGCGCTCGGAGTGATCGCGGGAGAGGGCAGGCTCAGTCACCGTGGTGTTTCCCTCGGCCATGAGGCCCGCTAGTAAAACCGCCGACTTGACCTGAGCGGAAGCGATGGGGGAGTGGTAATGGGTAGGCCGGAGCTGCTGGCCGCGAATTGCCAGGGGCGCCAGGGTATCGGTCTGGCGGGCCCAGATCTGAGCCCCCATTTGTTGCAGGGGCCTAATCACCCGGCCCATGGGTCGCGATCGCAGAGAAGCGTCACCGGTCACAGTAAACAGACGCCCAGGGTGGGACGCTAAAATCCCCATCATGAGCCGGAGGGTTGTTCCGGAGTTGCCCGCATCTAGAACCTGATCCGGCTCCTGAAGTTGGCCCAGTCCCAGCCCTTGCACCGTCACCCATTCAGCGTTCAACTCGGATATGTGCGCGCCCAAGGCCCGAAAGCAAGCAGCGGTAGAGCGCGGGTCTTCCCCGAGCAGCAGGCCCCGAATTTGCGTTTCGCCAGCCGCTAGCGCCCCGAGCATCAAAGCACGATGGGAAATAGACTTGTCGCCCGGTACCTGAATTCGCCCGCGTAAGCCAACGGCAGCGCAGTTCTGAAAGCGCCAGGTGGTGCTCAGGTCTGGGGCAGACTCAGCGGTAAAGACAGGTGCGGTCATGGAAGGGTTGATATAGATTTTGATCAGGACAAAGTCTTCGTCATCCTACCCCGTTTCCAGCGCCGCATTGTGCCCAGACAGTTCGAGGCAAATGACAGGGAATGGCGTTCCTCTCCTAAAATCAGCTCATGTACCGCTGCCATCCCGAGATGCGTCCCCTATGCTTTCCGTTCAACAAGCTGAGTCGATAATCTTACAGCAGGTCACGCCCCTAGACGCCGTCCACGACCGCGAAGCGGTGGCGCTGCATCGCGCAGCGGGCCGACTACTGGCCGCAACCCTCACCAGTCCGCAAGATTTCCCCTACTGGGATAACTCAGCCATGGACGGCTACGCGGTACGGGTTACTGATTTTGTCCAGTGGACCGTTGAGCACCCCACGGCCTTAGAAGTGGTGAGCGAGATTGCAGCGGGCAGTGTCCCCGATCGGGGAATTACAGCGGGACAAGCCGCTCGCATTTTTACAGGTGCAATGCTGCCACCCGGAGCGGATACGATTGTGCCCCAGGAAAATACCCGGCGGGAGGGCGATCGCCTCGTTGTGCTAGAGCCACCCCGACCCCATGCCTGGGTGAGGGCGAAGGGAGCCTACTGCCAAGCCGGAGCACCGCTGCTCGAGCCCGGAACCCGCCTCAGCGCCACGGATATTGCCCTCTTAGCAACCGTCCAATGTACAGCCGTGCCGGTGTATCGGCGGCCAGTCATCAGTCTGATATCGACGGGGAATGAACTCATCCCTCCCGATCAAACGCTCCAGCCCGGTCAGATCATCGACTCTAACCAGCCAGCCCTAGCCGCCTTGGTCGCGGAGACTGGGGCGACGGTGCAGCGCTTGGGCATTGTCCCCGACCATCGAGATACCCTGAAACAGGCGATTGCCCAAGCGCTCCAAACCGCTGACGTCGTGCTGTCTTCTGGTGGGGTATCGGTGGGGGACTACGACTATGTCGACCAAATTCTGGCAGAACTAGGCGGCAGTCTGCATGTGCGGGCGATCGCCGTCAAACCGGGCAAACCCCTCACCTTTGCCACGTTCCCCCATCCTGACCCTGCGGTCAGCCGCCGGATTTTATACTTTGGCCTCCCAGGCAACCCCGTTTCCGCACCCGTTGGGTTCTGGCGATTTGTCCAGCCCGCTTTGCGCAAACTCGCGGGATACCCCCACAGTTGGGGGCCTTTGTTTATCTCAGCGCGCACCCAGCAGCCCTTAAGGTTTGACGGCAAACGTGAAACCTATGTCTGGGGCCAGCTATTGCTCACCGCAGCAGGCAACTTTGAATTCAACCCAGCCCAGGGCAGCCAGAGTTCCGGCAATCTCATGAACCTAGCCGGCACCAATGGCCTTGCTGTACTGCAAGGCGATCGCCCATTTACGGTACAACATGGAGACACGGTGCAGGTGATGCAGGTGGGCTCACCGATCCTCAACGCTGCGATCGCGTCTGACTAGGCAAACTGCTGACTAGGCAAACTGCTGTCCCAGCAAAATGGGGTTATGGACCGTGATTTTTTTCTTGTGAATTGAGATCATTTCCTGATCGCGCAGTTCCCCCAGCAGTCGAGTGACCGTCACCCGCGTTGACCCAATTGCCTCGGCGATCGCCTGGTGGGATAGCTTCAGATCAATGGTGATGCCGTTACCACTCTGCATGCCAAAGTCACGGCACAAAATCAGAATAAAGCTCACCAGCCGCGACCCCATATCACGGTGAGCCAGGGTTTCAATCATCATCTCCGTTTGGAGAATGCGGGAAGACAGACCCCGCAGGAGCACCATCGGCAGTTCCGGATCTTCTCGCATTGCCTTTTCGACCTGATCCGTCGGCACCGATAGCAGCTCCACGGGCGTAAACGCCACGGCATGGTAGAAGCGATCGGACTTATTACTGGTGAGCAGAGACAGCACGCCAAACACACTGTTTTCCCGGAGCAACGCCACCGTAATTTCTTCCCCCGCCTCGTACACCCGCGAGAGCTTGACGGCCCCTTTTACCAAAAAATAAACCTTTTCAGCAGGGTCACCCGGAAAGAATATCGTCTTACCCCGATCGTAATTTTCGACCACTGGTGGAAAATTACCAATGCTCATCTGGCGAAATACTGATTCGAGGGGGTTGTCCTGCATCACGACCATGTCTCTACCCTGATGATTCTTCTAAGTACATTGCCCAAGATCGCTGTCTTCTCTGACATCCTGTGTGAATTTAGATCCTAGCGGACACCCACTTCGGCCTGGATTCCCAGATGTGGAAGTTTCTCGGGATTAACGCTGTGGAGTTCAGACTGTAGGACGATTTTGCACCCTAAATTCACTTAAGCGAACTCAGGGGGGAGTTTATGTATTATTTAATACAATTAATTGACTCTTTTGTCGTTTCCGTTACGAGACATCGGCCTGACAATCGCAGTCATCCGCCATTGACTCCAGGTTTCCGCCTCAAGGTCACCCCCTGAGTTCACGGATTCTCAACCTTCACGGCTCTGAAACAGGTTTTGGGGCGAGACAACCGCATGGCCCTCAGGTGTCCCCATAAACTGCAACAATACTAAGGGCAAAGCAGTTTACATTCCGAGTTGAGGCGGCCCATGGGCTTCGCTGAACTTGGGTATCCCTCGAACAGAGATCTGGCAAAGATCTGGCAGAGATCTGGGCCTAACTGCCACAGCCTTGAACCTCTCAATCCCTTCTTGTCAATTACCATGCTCGACCTCAGTGGAAAAAACGCCCTTGTCACGGGCATTGCCAACAATCGCTCGATTGCCTGGGGCATTGCCCAGCAGCTGCATCAGGCTGGAGCCAATTTGGGCATTACCTACTTGCCCGATGAGCGGGGGCGCATGGCGGACAAGGTCAAAACCCTGGTCGAACCCCTGAACCCAAGTTTATTTTTGCCTTGCAACGTACAGGACGATGCCCAAGTGCAGTCCACGTTTGCCGCCATTCAAGAACAGTGGGGACAGCTCGATATCCTGATTCACTGTTTGGCCTTTGCCAACAAAGAAGACCTCAGCGGCGACTTTAGTAAAACAACCGTTGAGAACTTTAATTTAGCCCTGGACATCAGTGCCCATTCCCTCATCAGCCTTAGCGGTGCCGCTAAACCGCTTATGACCGGAGGGGGCAGCATTGTCACCCTGACTTACCTGGGAGGCGTGCGGGTGATTCCCAACTACAACGTCATGGGAGTCGCCAAAGCAGCCCTCGAAATGAACGTCCGCTATCTTGCCGCAGAACTCGGCCCCCAGAACATTCGGGTGAATGCGATTTCGGCTGGCCCCATTCGTACCCTGGCTTCTTCGGCAGTGGGCGGCATTCTGGATATGATTCACCATGTCGAAGAAATGGCTCCGCTGCGCCGGACTGTCACCCAGCAAGAGGTGGGTAACACCGCCGCATTTCTCTGTAGTGACCTATCCAGCGGCATTACGGGACAAGTTCTCTATGTGGACTCTGGGTATTCCATCATGGGCATGTAGCCATGGACAGGTAGCCGAATAGTGACACTCTGGATCGCTACAATAGGCGGGATGTTGTCATCGCTTCTCCGCTAGTTTGCCCTAGCAGAAACCGTAGCACTCGCTGTGCAGTCTCTCTTAGACCGAACCAAGCTGCTTGTTTATGGCGCGATCGCTCCTCAAAAAAATTAACCTTCAGCCCCTGGATCGTCTGGCTCTGGGGTTAATTTTCGGGCTAAGCCTGCTGCTGCTGCTGCTCATCATCGGGGGCGATCGCACGCGACCCATGGTGCGCGACTTTAGCTGGAATACCCGTCAGGTGGGCGCTGAGGACACAGCCTTTACCCTCACCTTCACCCGACCCATGGATTGGCCCAGCGTGGTCGCCGGGTTAAGCATCGCTCCGCCACTGCCAGGTAAAGAAAGTTGGTCAGGCCGTCGCTTTGCCTACACCCTCACCGAGCCGATTCCCTACGGTCAGCAGTTTCAGCTCCAGCTCACCCAGGGAACCGGAATCCGGGGCGGCAGTCTAGCCCCATTTCGCACGACCTTTCAAAGTCGAGACTTGGCCTTTGCCTATCTGGGGGTCAATGGTGAGGAGGCTGAGCGCCTGATCCTCTATAACGTGACCCGCGATCAAAAAATAGTGCTGACGCCAGAAAACCTGGCCGTCATGACCTTCAAGCCTTACCCCCAAGGCGATCGCCTCCTTTTTACAGCAATTTCCCGCGATCGACAGGCTAGCAGTACCGATGCCAGCCTCTATCAAGTCACGACCGGAATGGGGTCAGCTGCAGCTGGCCAAGTCGAACTGGTGCTAGATGGCAAGGATGAACAAATCCTCAAGTTTGATTTATCTGCCGATGGCGATCGCATTGTGGTGCAGCGGGCACCCCGCCAAGCGGCCAGTGACAGCGCCCTCTGGCAAATCCATCGGGGCGGATCGCCCCAGAAACTCAAAACTGGGGGCGGTGACTTTTTAATTGCACCGGACAGTAATACCCTGGTTTTGGCCCAGGGCCAGGGTCTAGCCCTCATTGCTCTGGATGAGGCTGAACTGGGTCAACCCCTCGACTTTTTGCCTCAGTTCGGCATGGTCTTAAGCTTTGCCCGCGACAGCTCCGCAGCTGCAATGGTGAAGTTCAACCCCGACTTTACGCGATCGCTATTCCTGGTCACCAACCAGGGCACCCAAAAAGAACTGTTAAGGACCAAAGGGTCTATCCTGAGTGCCCACTTCACTCCCAACCGCGACCAGCTCTACTGTCTGCTCACGGAACTCCTCCCCGGCGAAGCCTACCAGGAACAGCCTTACATCGCCAAGATCGATCTTAAGACTGGCCAAAAAACCAACATCATGCCGCTCTCGGGCCAGAGAGAAATCAAGCTGAGCCTAGCCCCCGATGTCTCCCAGCTGCTATTCGACCAAACCCTTGCCCCCCGCCCAGGCGCTGAGACTGGATTAGTCGTGAGCAATGTCTGGTCGCTACCGTTGACCCCCTCCCTTGCGCTTGAAAACCAAAAGATTTACGCCACGGGTGCCGCGCCCCAATGGCTTCCGTAACGCATCTGACCACAAACACCCCTGCCCTAGGCCCAAAATGATGGCCTTGAACAGCGGCAGCGGAGGGAGGCCGCTATGATAAGAATGTTGACATTTGTTAATCTTTATCAATGGTTCTGAACCCAGCAGACCAGCCTCGCCTCAAAAAAATTCTAAAACCCCTGTTATTTGGACAAGAGCCCAGTCTAGAGCTGTTCGCAGTGCTGCTGGTGTATTTTGTTCAGGGTATTTTAGGCTTAGCGCGTTTGGCCGTCAGTTTTTTCCTGAAGGATGACCTTGGCCTCAGCCCAGCTCAAGTCGCTGCCATGATGGGGGTGGTGGCGCTGCCCTGGGTGATCAAGCCAGTCTTTGGATTTTTGTCCGATAGCGTCCCAATTTTGGGCTATCGGCGGCGCTCCTATTTACTGCTGTCAGGTTTTTTGGGCAGTCTGGCCTGGTTGAGCTTAGGAACCCTGGTTCATTCGGCTGGGGCGGCAACCGCTGTCATTGCCGCCAGTTCCCTGGCGATCGCCATTAGCGATGTCATAGTCGATTCCATCGTGGTCGAGCGGATTCGGGGAGAGTCCCAGAGTGATGCCAGTTCACTCCAGGCCCTTTGCTGGGCCACCACAGCCTTAGGGGGCCTCATTACCGCCTATTTGAGCGGCTTCCTGCTGGAATACCTGAGCATTCGCGCCATCTTTTTAATCACGGCTTCCTTTCCCCTGCTGGTGTCGGTGACGGCACTGCTGATCCACGACCCCAAGGTGCAGTCTACCTTGAGTGGAACGGCAGCGCGGCTCCACTTTGGCCAAATCAAAACCGCCTTTTCCCAGAAGCAAATCTGGCTGCCTGTCGCCTTTGTGTTTCTGTGGCAGTCCACCCCCAGTTCCGATTCAGCCTTTTTCTTTTTCACAACCAACGACCTCGGATTTCAGCCTGAGTTTCTAGGACGCGTGCGCCTCATTACCAGCATTGCCTCGCTGATTGGCATCTGGATGTTTCAGCGGTTCTTAAAATCGGTGCCGCTACGTCGCGTCTTTCTGTGGAGTACTCTAATTTCTGCCGCATTGGGGCTGACCACCCTATTGCTGGTCACCCATGCTAACCGTGCCCTGGGCATTAGCGATCAGTGGTTTAGCTTAGGAGACAGCCTAATTTTGACCGTGATGGGTCAGATTGCCTACATGCCTGTCCTCGTGTTAGCTGCCCAGCTCTGTCCGGCTGGCGTAGAAGCAACGATGTTTGCCATTTTGATGTCAATTTGCAACCTAGCCGGCATTCTCTCCCACGAGTCGGGGGGGCTGTTGACCCACTGGCTTGGCATCACCGAAACCAACTTTAGTCACCTGTGGCTGCTGGTGCTGCTGACCAATTTCACCACCCTGCTGCCGCTGCCGCTGCTGCACTGGCTGCCTGGGCAAGCCCCTGCCCCTACCGATGAACCTCGTAGCGCGGCCCGAGATGCCGACGAGGAGAAAGCGCCCCTAGCGCTCACTAAATCCTGAGATTCAATATTGAGCTGGGTTGCAGACAGCACCCGCTTTCAGTGAACTGGGTTGACCCCAGACCGCCCGCAACTTTGCTTTTCGTCCACCCTTCGCCAGTAAATCGCTATGACCTCTGTCCAGCCAGCACCCTCTACTGCCTACCGTCTCAGCGATTGGCAACGGGGCTACGAGTCCTTAGAGACTGAACATCGCTATGCCATCACGGATATCGACGGCACCATTCCCGCTGCATTGCGCGGCACGCTCTTCCGCAATGGCCCCGGTCGGCTTGGGGTGAATGGCGATCGCTTTCATCATCCCTTTGATGGCGATGGCATGATTTGTGCGGTGGCCTTTGCAGACGGCTGCGCCTACTTTCAAAACCGCTACGTGCGCACGGAAGGCTTCCTGGCTGAATCAGCAGCGGGCAAGATCCTGTATCGGGGCGTATTTGGCACCCAGAAACCTGGCGGTTGGCTCGCCAATGCCTTTGATTTCCGACTGAAAAATATTGCCAACACCAGCATTCTCTACTGGAACCAGCAGCTCCTCGCCCTCTGGGAAGCAGGTTTGCCCCATGCCCTAGAGCCCCGCACCCTAGAGACCTTAGGCCCAACAACGCTCAACGGCATCCTGCGGGACAATGATGCCTGGTCGGCCCATCCCCGCATTGATCCAAACGGCGGCGACCCGATCTTGGTGAACTTTGCCATTAAGCCGGGCCTCGATACCCAGGTCATGGTGTACGAGGTAGCCCAGGATGGCACCCTGCTCACGCAAAAAACCTTCTCGATTCCGGGGTTCGCCTTCATCCACGACTTTGTGATTACCCCCCACTACTACATTTTTTTCCAAAATCCGGTCACCCTAAACCCCATCCCCTACGCGTTAGGACTACGGGGCGCTGGACAGTGCATTGCCTTTAAACCCAACCAACCCACCCGCATCTGGTTGATGCCTCGCCAAGCTGATGGGCAAGTTAATGGGCAAGTGCGGGTGATTAACACCGACCCTTGCTTTGTGTTTCACCATGCCAATGCCTACGAACAGGGCGATCGCCTGATCATCGACTCTATTTGCTACGAGAACTTCCCCAATCTGAAACCTGACGTTGACTTCCGCACCGTTGACTTTACCGAAGTCCCCGCCGGACAGCTTTGGCGTTTCTGCGTTAACCCACACACCGAAACGGTTGAAGACCGACAGGTACTCCTTTCACGATGCTGTGAATTTCCAACCCTCAATCCCCGTCAAGTGGGCCAACCCTACTCGACCTTAGTGATTGGAGCGGCCCATCAAGCCCAAGGCAACGCCCCCCTCCAAGCCCTGATCAAGCTCGACCTAGAGACTGGAGAACAGAGTACCTGGAGCGCCGCGCCCACTGGCTTTATGAGCGAACCGCTCTTTGTGCCTCACCCCGATGCCCAAACCGAAGCTGACGGCTGGGTGCTGTGCTTTGTTTATGACGCGGCCCATCACCGCACCGATGTCACAATTCTTGAGGCCCAACAACTTGAGGCAGGCCCGGTTGCTCGCCTGCACCTGCGGCACCATATCCCCTACGGTCTCCACGGCTGCTTTACCCCTGAGGTTTTGCAACCGGAAGCATAGAGAAGCCGATCGCAAACATTGCTCATGAGAACATTGCTCATGACAGCTGTTCATGGCAGCCGAAGCATGATAGGAAAAGATCGGCAACCTTGTAAATTGCTCGACCCTCTGGCCCTTCATCCATCCAGTTCCTATGGACTCAACCGTCAATCTGCTGTTTGTCTGCTTAGGCAACATTTGTCGCTCACCCTCCGCAGAGGGCATTATGAACCATCTCATCGCCCAAGCAAACCTGAGCGATCGCATTCGCTGTGATTCGGCGGGCACTAGCAGCTATCACATTGGTGCTGCCCCCGATACTCGGATGCGGGCTGCCGCCCAAGAACAGGGCATTGTGCTCACGGGGCGGAGCCGACAGGTAAGCATCGCCGATTTTGAAACCTTTGACCTTTTGCTGGCGATGGATCGCGACAATTACCAGTCCCTGCTGAGGCTAGAGCGCACGGGTCAATATCATTCCAAAGTGCGGCTGATGTGTGATTTTTGTGAAACCTTCCCAGATACAGAAGTCCCCGACCCTTACTATGGGGGCAGCGACGGCTTTCGCTATGTGGTTGATTTACTGCAAGATGCCTGCGGCGGGCTGCTGAAACACCTGGCGGTAACCCATGCTCTACCGTTATCTTAGGCTCATTTCTTAGGCTCAGCTCTGGTTGTCGGATTTTTTCAGCTCCGGCAAGGTAATGAGCTGGTGATCCATGGCAAAACGTACCAGTTCAGCCCGATTGCTTGTTTCCGTTTTTTGCAGCAAACGACTCACATACTTTTCAATGGTGCGGGGACTCAGTCGCAGCTGTAAGCCAATCTGACGGTTGGAGAAACCATGACAGAGCCACTGCAAAACCTGGGTTTCACGCTCGGTAAACACAACCACTGGCTCATTGGGCTGGGGCTTCTGGGAACTGTCGGTGGACACCTCTGGAGCCATTGAGACCCGCGCCGCCAGCTCTGACTGGACAATTTGGCTGCGATCCAAGAGGTTGCGGACGATTGCGGCTAGTTCAGATAGACTAAAGGGCTTGGCCACATAAACATCACACCCGAGCTGATAGCCACGAATGCGATCGGCCACCCGCTCCCGCGCCGTCAGAAAAATCACGGGCAGCAGACGATAGGCAGTCAGTCGGCGAACTTGGCGCACCAGCTCATAGCCATCCATGATCGGCAGTGTAATGTCAGCCAGTAACAGGTGGGGCCGATACTCATGCAGCAAGGGCAGCGCTTCTTCCCCAGTCACGGCAGTCACCACCACGTAGCCTTCCGCTTCAAAAAAATCAACGAGGGCCAGGGAAATGGCCGGATCATCCTCAACAACAAGCAGCGTTAGCGGCATAAGCTGACTAATAAATCCGGTTGACACCCCTGGCATAAAGGGTGCTGGGACATCCGCACATTCGGAGTTGACATGGCAAAACGGTACTGTTGTTCTAGCCAACATTATGGGGCATTGGCCAACCTCACGATGACGCATCCCCCACCCACTTCCGCCTGTACCTACTCTTTTGTGATTCCGCTCTATAACGAGGCTGAAACCATCCCGGAGCTATACCGTCAACTCTGTACCCTGTTTGACAGCCTCAATGGCGCTGTCGAACTCATTTGGGTGGATGATGGCAGCAGCGATCGCACCCTCAACCTAATTCAGTCCATCCAGGGCCAAGATTCCCGCATTCGCTACCTGAGCCTGGGACGTAATTTTGGCCACCAAATTGCCCTATCTGCGGGTCTCCAGTTCGCCCAGGGAGACGCCGTCATTGTCATGGATGGGGACCTACAGGATCCCCCAGAACTCGTGCCACAGCTGATTCAAGCCTGGCAGAACGGCTACCAGCTGGTTTATGCCCAACGACTGAGCCGCCAGCAGGAAGGCGTCTCTAAGCGTCTACTGGCCTACCTTTTCTATCGCTTATTGAACCGCATGACCCCGGTTCACATTCCCGCAGACACCGGCGACTTTTGCCTCATGGATCGCAGCATCGTTGCGCTCCTAAACCAGATGCCCGAGCGCAACCGCTACATTCGCGGTCTGCGCTCCTGGGTCGGATTTCGCCAAACTGCTGTGCAATTTCATCGACCCGGTCGTTACGCTGGCTCGGTTAAATATACCCTGCAACAGTCCCTAGGTCTGGCGCTCAATAGCATCTTGGGCTTTTCCAATGTGCCCTTACGCCTAGCTACCTATCTCGGTCTTTTCTCAGCTGGCATCGCAGGCATCATGATGCTGCTGACCCTTTACTGGCGACTGTTAGGCAACTCCCCGTCCTCTGCCCGACTTGAGGGATTTACCCTGATCACAATCACCCTGTTCTTTTTAGGCGCTGTGCAGCTCATATGCATCGGCATTCTGGGTGAGTATATTGGCCGCATCTACGAAGAGGTCAAAGGTCGGCCCCTCTATACGATCCGAGAACTGGGTGGCTTTCCGCCCCTGAATTCCGCCCCTGCGGCTCCCAGACCCTTACCATTGGAGCAGCAGCCCATGACAGCCCATCCCCGTTCGCACCCAGCTCAGGAGCCCTAGCTGCGAATTTGAATCGGCATGATCAAGTAGGTGACTTTTTGACCCGAGACAGGAGACAGAACGGCAGGCATGGTTTCCGAGTTGAATTGGATTTGCACCTCTCGACTGTCCATCGCTTTCAGGCCGTCGGTTAAATACTTGACGTTAAACGCAATCTCCAGGGAATCTCCAGAAATTTGAGCCGGCACCGACTCTTGCCCACTGCCAAATTCAGGGGCTTCGGCTGACAGTGAAATACACTGCTGCTCACTGTCGAGTTCAATGCGGATAATATTGTTTTTGCGCGCCGCCAGTACCGCAATCCGATCCACACTGCTCAAAAAAGCCTGGCGTTCTAGGGTCATTTGCCGCTCAAACCCCTTGGGCAATAGCTGATGATAGGCCGGATACTGTCCGTCTAGTAAACGACAGGTCAAGCGTTCTAAGCCTTGCTCAGACTGAACTTCAAACACAATTTGCGCGCTGTCAGAACGCATTTCAATGGGGTTTCCCGTGCGACCCAGCATCCGCTCTAGCTCCCGCAGCG
>CAZXWR010000029.1:0-21429 GCA_964644325.1 uncultured bacterium | reverse complement strand
CGGTTTATCGGTCAAGTAATTGACGTGAGCACGGGGCGTAGTTGACATTCAACAGTCAGCACATTAAGTCAAGACTATATATCCTGTAAATCAATGAATACAGCTATTAGGTGCTGGGTAAATTCTGACATATTCAACAATTTACTCTGCTAAAATTTGACAATGTCAGAATACGGCATTATTGTTGAGATATGAACAAACTCCGATGGCCGGAGGTTGCTATGCCAGATGGGGATATTGTCCAATGCAGACTCAGACGACTTTATCAAAAACCATACAAGTGGCTTTGTGAAGGAGTTGCAACCAGCGATCAATGTGCGAGGCTTGTGCTGGAGCAACTTAAGAAAGACATTAAGGCGAAAGGGAATCTCCCTGTTGTGCTGGCTCAAGCGATGGCGGCTAGTGTTGCACAAATCATTTGTAGGTTTGAGTCAGCCAATGAAAATGATTTTTCCAGACTCAGTATTGAGTTTGGCTCTCGCACCCAGATAGTAGATGGCCCCCATCATTTAAAAGAACTTACCTCACGGGCAGGTAAGCATTCTCTCAACGATCTCAGAAATGGGCGAGAAGAAGACATTGTTAACGTTGCTGAGGTGATTTTTACGCGCTATCGAACCTATGTATCTAAATGGGATACTATCGAACCTCAAGTTTCGGGAAATTTCTTGAGTCAAGTGATCGATCAGCCAATATCTCAGGATTTTCAGATGGCGATTCAGTAAGGGGGAAATGGAAATGCTATGGCTACCAATATTCTCGATAATATTGATTCTCGGAAATTAGGAGAACTCCTCCAACAAGCACGGAAGAAAAATGGGATGACCCAAGCTGATGCGGCTAAGGTCATCGACGCTGCACGTACCACCATTGTTGCCATTGAAAAGGGAGAGCGGCGTCTCAAGCCGAATGAGTTAATTAAATTGGCTCGTGCTTATGGTCGAGCCGTCAGCGATTTTGTTCGTTCCACTCCTGTGACTGAGCCATTTGAAGTTCAGTTTCGCGCAGCTTATCAGCGAAATGAACAGGAAGAATCACGTATAGCTCCAGTTATTCAGCGTTTTGAGGATCTTTGTCACAATTACCTGGAGCTTGAGAAGATAATGGATGCTCCAATTCCTCGTAATTATCCTCAGGAATATGACGTGACAAACATGCCAATAGAAGTAGCGGCGGAAAGTATTGCGATCGCAGAGCGTCAACGGCTTGGATTGGGTGATGGCCCTATCCCAATGCTGCGAGACATCCTAGAGCAAAGCGTAGGGATTAGGGTTTTCTACCTAAGTATGCCAGCAAAATATTCAGAAATTTATAGCTATAACGAACAGCTTGGTGGCTGTATGGCGATAAATCTGAGTCACTACGAAGAGCGGCGGCGCTGGTCTATGGCTCATGGGTATCTCCATTTTCTTGCTCACAGAAGGAAACCTATCGTTGATTTTGAGGGGCAATACAAAAGAATTCCAGAGAGCGAACGATTAGGCGAGGCTTTTCCGAAATATTTTCTAATGCCTACCAGTGGCTTACTGAGTCGATTTAACGATATGTACCGGACTCATGGTAAGTTTACCCCAACTAATTTGTTTACTCTTGCTCATTATTATGGAGTATCTATCGCAGCCCTTATTTATCGGTTGGAAGACCTAGAACTTCTGCCGTCAGGGACTTGGGATCGTTTGCGAGATCGGGGATTGAAGGTTAGGAACGTACAGCAGGGGCTAGGTTTAGAAGAAATCAATCAGCGGGCTGACATCCTTCCAATACACTATCAATACCTTGCTATTGAAGCCTTGGAACAAGGACTCATTACAGAAGGCTGCTTTGCAGATTTTCTGGGTGTTGATCGATTAGAGGCTCGACGAATCGCAGAAGCATTGCGCGAGCACTCTAGCGGAATGTTGGAAGAATCTGCCTACCTAGATCTACGTCATGCGTAAGACCCTGGGAGTTAAATCATGGAAATCAAACACTCCCATGTTGTTCTTGATGCTTGTTGTGTCTTGAATTTATGTGCATCCGGTCATTTGATTGAGATTATACAGTCCATACCAGCTCAAGCTGTCGTTACTACAGTCGTTAAGGAAAGGGAGTTACTGACTCTCCAACGCTTGGCAAATGAGCATAAGGAGGATGTAAATCAGTTTGAAGCAGCTATGGGAAAGGGGCTACTTACAGCGATAGACTTTGACTCTGAGAGTGAGGAGGAAACGTTTGTGAACTATGTTTTTGAGCTGAGAGACGATGGTGAATCTGCAACTTGCGCGATTGCATTTCACCGAGGTTGGGCAATAGCTACTGATGATAAGAAAGCAATTTTATTTTTTCAAAGGGAAGCACCTCACCTACAAATTCTATCAACCTTAGCAATAGTCAGAAACTGGTCAGATATAGAGAATATTTCTGCTGCCACTTTGCGATCTGTACTGACTGCAATACGTATTAAAGGGCACTACATGCCACATCGAAACCATCCATTACTGGGTTGGTGGGAAGACGTGATGCAATAAACTCAGAAATTATTCACTACATTCAACTGGGGTCTTAGAGATACTTGGTTGTTTATACAACGATGTATCCTGCACCCTCTAGGCACTAACCTTAACTTCACTGTTTTTGGGGATGGGACGGCGCATCCGACCAACCTTCATGCTAATTTCGCGGCTGCTGCGCTGATATTCGTGCACTATAGGCAGACGCTCAGCGGCAAAGGCTGTCAAATCGGATAAAACAGAGTCTGGGCTGGCGGCAGCAAGATAGCGCGACAGTGACAGAGCATCTTCAAAACCGGAGGTCATCCCTCGGGCACGAGTCGGACTTTTCGCGTGGGCAGCATCGCCAATCAACACGATGCGCCCTCGGTGAATTTGGGGCAGGGGATCTAGGTCATAGGAGAAGCGGCATTTAATGTCGGCGGCAGGGGTGCCTTCAATCACTGCCCGGGGGGCGTCAGGGAGCTTGTCTAGCTCTGCTGCTGGGATGTCAATGTCTGCGGGAATCGGGCGATCGCGTTCGGCATCGGTCTGGTCTTTCTCAATGAAAAAGCCCCAGTGGGTATAGCCGTTACCCAAGTCGAAGAAGTTGGCATAGACCCCGCGACTGCGCATGTACACCTTAAAGTTACCATCCGTACAAAAGTCATGGTCAGGGACAATGCCACGCCACACAACATCGCCGAGGTAGCAAGGGGAAGCTGCGGGTACCACACAGTCTCGCACCGCTGAAAATAGCCCATCTGCACCCACCAGTACATCACCCGTCCAGGTGCTGCCGTCGGCAAACTGAGCCGTCACCCCGGCTGCATCCTGATTCACCTGGATGAGTTTGGCATTCACCCGCAGACAGCCCGCAGGCAGTCGATGTAGCAGCGCCTCCAAGATTTTGCCCCGATGCACCAGCAGGCTGGGCCATTCATCCGCAGCGTACTCAGCCTGGTGTTCATTCACCACGAGGTCGCGCATATTACGAAACTCAAAGGTTTTGGCCACTGCTCCCGTGGTTGATATCTGATGGCATAGCTCTGGGTCGCCCTCAAATAATGCCTGCATGCCGGAGGTGACCAACAAAATGCCACATCCCTCCGCTCGGGGTGCAGCCGCCCGCTCGAACAGTGTCACCGAACAGTGGTGCTGGCGTGCCAAGAGGTTGGCCAGGTAAAGGCCAGAACTCCCTGCACCAATAATCCCAATTTTGAGAGGAGTCGCCACCACAGTTTCAAACCTCAATCTATGTTTAAGCTGGCCTAGATTCGGAATGCACACCCCATGCATCGCATCGCTGCGTGACCTCTACGGTGCCAATCTTTGCACCCGGCACATTTTGTGCCATCCATGCAAGTGGACTGAACCCCCAAGTCTGCCTGCTCCTACCTTAACACCTGAATTGTTTTCTTTTGTAACGACAGTGACGGACTCCGACGACATGTGCTAGAGATTGTGTGGCGTGGGGCCGATACTCACTGAATTTCTTGATGGAGCGTTAGGTGAGCCGTGTATCGCTCTCATTTGGCTTGATGGAGCGGTCTGTATGATCTTGCTGTTCAAGAATCTGTGACAAATACCTGATCTTTTCTCACCTTTAAATTGCCTGATTGTGAATTCAAGGTTTGTCACCTGACAAATACCTGATCTTTTCGACATCGACAGTCTCTTATTCTCTGAGGAAACTTAAAGATAGTGGTCTGAACAACGTTCAGCTATCCACTCGTTTACGAACTAGTCAATGCACAAGCTGTATCGGGCTCCTTGGGGTCCGATTCTTTTTGGGGGTTACCCACCTGCTCCACAAAAAGTCAGGAAAGTCTGGATCCGATCCTTAGGATCGACTGAGGGATGTCTGTGCAAAGTTAGCCGGATCTTGATCCTGGCGGTGGCGGATCGGGATCGGTGGCCCCTGGCGATCGCCAGCCAGGGCAGCGGTTTGCTCTAGGGCGGTACGCAGGTGTTTGGCCGCATAGATCGACATATCTCGCGGGACGCTGATGCGATCGCGCAGGTAGCGCAGTGCTACGTCTGATCCGGCTGGGGGCGGGCAAGGTTCGCCGGATATCAGGGTTGTGAGGGCACAGCGCAGGGCGGCATCGCAGAGGTCGTCGGCTGCGGGATTGACGCGGATAATATTGGCCCGGTGTTTGAGCACCCGCTGTAGGGCTTCAGTGCGGGCAGTTTCTGGTTCTGGGTACTTAACGTCAGGGAGTCCAAACCAGGGGCCTTGGTCAACCTGGGTTTGGTTTTGCTGGGTTTGGCGTTCGCGATTGGCATAGCAGCCGCCCATCTGGGGGGGTAAATCATGGACGTGGGTGTGAAAGTCGCTTTGGGTACCGCGATAGGTGGGTCGGGTTTCCATGGCGTCGAACCAGGCTGAAAAGTGAGGATTTTCTTCCCGTAGGGCATAGCCCTTGTAGTAATAAAGGCTGGCGTTCATGCGCTCAACGTAGGGCGTAAAAACGACATCGACGATGCTGAAGTCTGACAGAAAGAAGGGGCCAGGGATTTGGGCTAGGGCTGCTTCCACCTGGCCCACAACCTGGACGAACTGGGCTCGATGGTGCTGATCTTCCCGAGGCGATCGCGTTGGGTAGCATAGCCAGTTACACCAAGCCCGAAACAGCAGCCGCTCAAGCTGACGCAGCGGCAGCACGTTGGGGTGGGTCATACTCCAACCCAAGGGGCCGTAAGCCGACTCCAATGCCATCAAGATATCGTCGCTTTCGGTAATCATGCGCCCTTTGAGTTCTAGGGCTGGCAGCATGCCGGAAGGCACTCGGCGCTTATACCACTGCTCTTTCTGGCCGTAGCAAAACATAGTGACTTTCTGGATGCGGTAGGGAATTTGCTTTTCCTCCAGCCACAGCCAAATCTTCTGACAGTAGGGGCACCAGGCATGATGATCGCGGAACAGCGTCACCTGTACGTCTGCTTCCGAGCGACCAAACAGACGCAGCGTGGCCTGGGCATTGGTTGGCCCATTGGTGGTATCGAGGTGAAAGCTCGTCCGGGATTCCAGTTCTGACCAGCTGAGGGGGGCAATCGTCATGGTAAGGGTTACGCTGCAAGAAAAAGCAAAAAACAATCAAGAATAGCCTCTCCCTATCGTACCTACTCTGGCCCATGCCAGACACCCATGCCAGACAGCAAGGATAAAGATCTAGGTCATGGGCTGAATTGAACCGCTAGCATAAGAATTTTTTCATGAAGTAGTTCTCACACAAGCTTAACTTTTGCTTCATTGCCAATTGTAAGAGTAAGTGCATGCCGCAACAGTCGAAGTTAACGCGATGGAGGACGCTTCAAGATGCAGGTATGCGTGATTGGCACAGGGTATGTTGGTTTGGTGACTGGCGTATGTCTAGCTTTGACGGGCCATACGGTCCAGTGCATCGATAACAATGCCGCGAAGGTGCGGCAGATGCAGTTGGGAAAGTCACCCATTTATGAACCGGGTCTAGAAGACCTGATGCAGTCCACCATGCAGTCTGGACGGCTTGCTTTTTCAACGGACTTAGCCGCTGGCGTAGCCCAGAGCGACATTCTCTTTATCGCTGTCGGTACCCCTGCCCTCCCGACCGGAGAAAGTGATACCCGTGCCGTTGAAGCGGTGGCCCGTGGCATTGGCAGATACCTCAATGGTGGCTACAAGGTAATCGTGAATAAGTCTACGGTGCCAATCGGTTCTGGAGACTGGGTACGGCAGCTCATTTTAGAAGGGGTTGCGGAACAGCAGCAGGCGATCGCTGGATTTGATGTGGTCAGCAACCCGGAATTTCTCCGGGAAGGATCGGCCATTTATGACACGCTCAACCCCGATCGGATTGTGCTAGGGAGCAACAGCGATCGCGCCATTGACTTAATGCAGCAACTGTACGCTCCGCTCATTGAGCGCCAGTTTGCGGCTGACCCTGCCCTGCCGCCCGTTCCGGTGGTGGTGACGGATTTGGCTTCGGCGGAAATGATTAAGTATGCGGCCAACTCGTTTTTGGCCACCAAAATCAGCTTCATAAATGAAGTTGCCAATATCTGCGATCGCATTGGTGCAGATGTGACCCAAGTCGCCCAGGGTATTGGCCTGGATAGCCGCATTGGGTCAAAGTTTTTGCAGGCTGGACTGGGCTGGGGGGGATCGTGTTTCCCGAAGGATGTAGCGGCACTGATTCACACCGCAACGGACTATGGCTATGATCCAGCGCTATTGAAAGCAGCGGTGTACACCAATCAACAGCAGCGGTTACGGGTGGTGGAAAAGCTGCAACAAGCGCTGAAAATTCTCAAAGGAAAAACCATTGGATTGCTGGGCCTCACTTTTAAGCCCAACACTGATGACCTGCGAGATGCCCCGGCGCTAGATTTGATGACTCAGCTCCAGCGACTGGGAGCTAAGGTTAAAGCCTACGATCCCCTTCTGAGCAGCAGTACACCGTCCCAGGCTCTCGAAGCCGTTGAGCTTGTCCCTGACCCTGTCAGTCTAGCGGCGGGTTGCGATGCCCTGGTGCTGGTCACTGACTGGCAGGATTTTCAAAATTTGGACTACGCGGAATTGGCCGCAGTCATGAATATGCCTCTGTTTGTAGATGGGCGAAATGCCCTTGAACCGACAACCCTCACCCAGGCGGGCTTCAAGTACATCGGCATCGGACGGGCTGCCGAAGAACCGCAGTCTCTGCGAACGCCCCTAATTTTGACAGGCCCTGAAGATCGGCAAGCGGCCTAAGCAGTGCTTGGCGGCGACCCTACTCATCCCTTGGAGGATCCACCCATGAGACTGATGGTTTACTCTCATGACGCATTCGGTCTCGGCAATCTCCGTAGAATGCTGGCCATTTGTGAGTATCTGCTGGACAGTTGGACAGGCCTATCGATTCTACTGGTATCGGGTTCGCCGATGCTCCAGGCTTTTCGACTCCCGCAAGGATTGGACTATATCAAGCTTCCCTGCCTCAATCGGGGGCAGTCTGGGAGTCTGACGGCCAAATACCTAGGTACAGATTTAGAGGAAACCCTGCAATGGCGATCGCACCTGATTCAGTCTGCAGCGCTTCATTTTAAACCTGATTTACTCTTGGTGGACAAGAAGCCCTACGGCATTCAAGGTGAATTGGCCAGCACCCTGAGCTATTTAGATCAGCAGCTTCCTGAAACGCGGAAAGTGCTGCTGCTGCGGGATATTTTAGACAGCCCTGCCAAAACCGTGGCCGAGTGGCAGCAGCACGACTACTACCAGGCGATCCAAACCCACTATGACCGGGTATTGGTGGTTGGCATGGCCGAGCTGTTTGATCTAGTCCAGGAATACCAGTTCCCCCTACCCGCTGCTCACAAAGTGCGCTACTGCGGCTACATTCGGAAGGTTTCCCCCAACCTCAATCGGGCTGAGTTCCGGCGCATGTTGCGAATGGAGCCATCGGAACAGCTTGTGCTGGTCACCCCAGGTGGCG
Organism: uncultured bacterium; assembly: GCA_964644325.1. Lineage (GTDB taxonomy): Bacteria > Cyanobacteriota > Cyanobacteriia > Thermosynechococcales > Thermosynechococcaceae > CAZXWR01. Next base: position 13,502 of record CAZXWR010000029.1, on the reverse strand, counting down.
GTGAAGATGGTTTCCCGTTAGTGAATGCCTACATGATGGGACTCCGAGAACTTTCTGCTCAAGTCAAGTTCCGCAGCATTGTGCTATGTGGCCCGGAAATGCCTGCCCACCAGCAGGCAACGCTCCAGAGTCTGGCCCAGCATTGCCCCGGTGCCACAGTGCAGGTCTTCACCGACAACCTGATGGGCTACCTGGAGGCAGCGGATGCAGTCGTATCCATGGGCGGTTACAACACCCTCACTGAAATTCTGACTCTGGGCAAACGCACCGTTGTCGTGCCCCGTGCACAGCCGTCCCAAGAACAGATGATTCGGGCTGAACGGTTTATGGCCCAAGGACTGATTTCCGCGATTCATCCCGAGGCGATGACACCGCGATCGCTCCTGGCAGCGGTCATGGCCCAGCTTACCACTGAGAATCCCCTCCCAACCCTCACGCTGGACTGGGACGGGCTACCTCAGATCGCTCACCAGCTTGCTGAACTCTTACGGGTGCACCAGCCTCCAGAATCGGTCAATTTACTGGCTTAGAAACTGCGATCGCGCCCAATTTCAAGCTCCCTATTTAATTCCCATTGACCCCTATAAGAGGTAATCCACTATGAAAAAGCTGATGTTCTACTGCCAGCACATCCTGGGCATGGGCCATCTGGTGCGCAGCATGGAAATTGTTCGAGGACTGGTGGATGACTTTCAGGTCTGTTTCGTGAATGGCGGTGAAGTCGTACCGGGCTTCCAGGTGCCGCCAACGGTCGAGGTGATCAACCTGCCCGCCATCAAAACGGATAGCGAGTTCCGCGAACTGCAACCCGTTGATACAACATTGAGCCTAGAGGTCGTCGAAGGGATACGGCGGCAGCAGCTGCTGGATTGTTTAGAGCGCTTTGCACCGGATGTGCTGATGGTGGAGCTATTCCCCTTTGGCCGACGACGGTTTTCCTTTGAGCTGATTCCTCTGATGGATGCGGCTCGAGCCCAGGATATCAAGATTGTATGTAGCCTGCGGGACATCGTAGTCACTAAGCAGGATCAGGCCCGACATGAGGCCAAGATCTGTCGCCTCATGAACCAGTACTTTGATCAACTCCTGATTCACGGCGATCCCACCCTGCATTCTCTAGAAGAAAGCTTCTCCCAGGTGCAGGCGCTCAACTGCAACGTGCAGTATACCGGCTATGTGGTGCAGCCGCCCCATAACCCTCAGCTCACTCTAGTGGAACAGCAGACCTTAAGCCAACCGGAGCCGATGATTGTGGTCAGTGTGGGCGGGGGACGTTTTGGCCATGAACTGCTGCGGAGCATGGTGGGGGCAGCTAAGGTATTAGCCCAGCGGATTCCGCATCACATTCAGTTATTTGCGGGGCCGTTTGTTCCAGAAGACGTGTTTGGGGAGCTAAAGCAGGCCGGACAGGAAAGCTCTAATCTAAGCATTCATCGCTACACTCCAAATCTGCTGGCCTACCTGCAAAAAGCAGACCTCTCCGTCAGCATGGCGGGCTACAACACCACCATGAATATTCTGACCGTGGGCGTGCGGGCGCTGATGCTGCCGTTTACGGGGAATGATGACCAAGAACAAACTCTGCGAGTGCGGCGCTTAGAGGAACTGGGCATTGCTCAAATGCTCCAGCCCACTGACCTCACCCCGGACAATCTGGCTCAGCGTGTGCAGCAGGCCCTCACACAGCAACCGCACACCGTCCAGTTTGACCTGAACGGTGTGCAAAAAACGGCACAGCTGGTGCGATCGCTGGTGGAGCAATCCAGCCGAATTACCGTAGCGGTCTAAGCCAGAAAGGATGCAGGACAATGAAACGCATTTTATTTTACTGCCAGTATTTAGCCGGGATGGGTCACCTGGTTCGCAGCAGCGAAATCATTCGCAGTCTGGTTCCCGACTTTCAGGTGTGCTGGGTAATTGGGGGCGAACCGATTGCGGGTTTTACCCTGCCCGATGGCGCAACGGTGGTTTATCTACCTGCCCTTAAGGAAGTCGCTGGGCAGCTTATTGCCGAGCAGTCCCTGGAAGCGGTTCAGGCCCAGCGCCGGGATAAACTGCTGGCGACCTTCGATCAGTTCCAGCCGGATTGCATCATTACAGAGTGCTTTCCCTTCAGCAAGTACAAAATGGCCTTTGAGCTGCTGCCCCTGCTGGAGCGTGCCAAGGCAGCGCAAGTCAAGGTGGTGTGCAGTCTCCGGGATCTGATCATGACTCAGGCGATGAGCGCCAAGGGACAGATTCGCAAGCAGGCCCGTATCCATGACCAGATCCGACAATATTACGACCTGGTGCTCTACCACAGCGATCGCCACTTTCAGCCCCTGGAAGATTGTTTCCCCACAGCACTCAACCTGAGCTGTGAAGTGTTCTACACCGGATATGTAGCTCAATCTGAACCAGCTGAGCCGTTGATTTCGCCAGAAGAGCAAGCATTGCTGGATAAAGCAGACCCGATCATCGTCGCGAGTGCGGGTGGTGGCCGGGATGGGTACCCCCTGCTCAAGGCTATTGTGGCTGTGTGTCCGTGTTTAGCTCAGGCCATTCCCCACCGGATTCATGTATTTGTAGGGCCTTTTCTGCCAGCGCCCCAGTTTAACGAACTGCAAATCCTGGCAGCTTCGCAGCCTAATTTGACCCTGCGGCGTTTCACTCCCCACCTACTGGCCTACCTGTCCCGTGCCGAATTATCCGTGAGCCTGGGGGGCTACAACACCACCATGAACGTTCTCAGGGCTGGCGTGCGGTCTTTGATTTTACCTTCCCCCTCTGTTGATCAATTTGATGAACAGCGACGACGGGCTGCTCGACTGGCGGCGATGGGTGTCATCGGCCTGCTGGATCCGGCTGACCTGGATCCGGTGCGGCTGGCCCAGAGAATGCTGGCGCAGCTCGATCAGCCCAAACCCATCCACGCCATCAACCTGAACGGTGCGCAAAACACGGCCCGAAGGCTGCAAGCACTGCTCTATGGAGCCGCAGCTTCTGACCGCTCTGCGGCGATCGCCCTCGCCTAGCTGAACTCTCTTTTAACGACGATGAGGACTCGTGATGATGAAACCCAAAGTTTGTATAACGGCCCTGGAATTCCCGCCAGATGTAGGCGGTGTGGGCGAATCCGTTTCGCGAATTGCCCAAATGCTGATAGCGCTGAGCTATGACGTGCATGTGGCCGTGTTCCGAGCCGTATTCCGGGTGGAACGAGCCAAGGCTGCGGCTGGTGAGTACCAGCGTCCTCAATGTCAGACTTCTATCCAAGACGGTGTCACAGTGCACCGTCTCCAGCCCGCCGTGCGTTCTACCCAGGCTAAGGAACAGGACTACTTCTGTGACCTATACGGTCAGCTCCAGACCCTGCATCGTCAGTATGGCTTTGACGCGCTCCACGCCTTCTTTATTAATGAAATGGGATTCCTAACCACCCTTCTCGGACAGGAAGTAGGTATCCCCGTTATCAATAGCGTGCGGGGAGCTGACCTGCACAAGCACATCTTCAGCCCGCAGCAGTTTGGCCCCATCACCTGGACCCTGACCCACTCTGCCTGGACGACTTTCGTGAGCCGTGACCTGATGCACCGGGCGCGGGTGCTAGTACCCAGCATTGAGAAGAAGTCTTCAGCGTTCCTAAATTCAATCGTGCCCTTGAACTTTAACAACTTGCCGGAACCTGCCCTGGCCCATCGCCTAAACGGCACTGTGATCGGGTCAGTTGGCAGCTTCCGAGACAAGAAAGGGTTGGAATACTTGCTGGATGCTTGTCAAACCCTCCACTCAGAAATCCCCCTGACCCTTTTGCTGGTGGGAGACTTTGTGGAAAAAGAGCGCGACTACTGGATGCAAGAACTGCACCACAGCGGCATTGCCGACCGGGTGATCGTCACGGGTAAAGTGAGCCGACTAGAGGCTCTTTCCTACCTGGCCCACATGGACATTTTTGCGATTCCCTCTCTCCATGACGGCTGCCCCAATGCCTTGCTAGAAGCCATGCTGGCGGCAAAGGCCGTCGTGGGTAGCAACGTGGATGCGATCGGCGAGATTTTAGTAGACGGCCACAACGGCCTCGTGGTGAACCCTGCCGATACCCCTGCCCTCACCCAGGCACTCCGCCAACTCATCACCCAACCCGACCGCCGCACCCAGCTGGGACAGGCTGCACGGGCCACTGTTCTACAACAGCTCACCCCGGAGCGTGAGCAGCAAAACTGGCAGCAGGTCTATCAACAAGTTTTAGGCCAAAAGGCCCCAGCTCACTCAATCCTGGCGACTGTCTGACTTTCCAGGCAACCCCGAACGAGGATCTCTCCCAGTATTTCCCCTTCCCCTGAATCTGTTTCTGGATCGACCCCCAGGAGTGAACCCAATGGCTCAACCCCTTTCCCCTTCTTTCTTCAATGTCTTTCCCGGTCTCCGGAATGTTGTGCAGCAATTCTGGCCGCAAATTCGCCAAGAAAAACCCTTGATCCTCGTGGCGATCGTGGGGCTGGTGATCGAAGTGCTGGCCAACCTACTGGGGCCGTGGCCGCTAAAGCTAATCTTTGACTACGTGCTGCTGCCCGAGGCCCACAGCTCCGAACTAGCCATTCCTTTCCTGCAAGAGGCTAGTCCATCCATGCTGATTCTGGTGCTGGCATTCTCCATGATTGGGGTTGCTGGCCTGAGTGCCATTTCCGCCTATATCAGTTTGGTCAGCCTATCGATTGCCGCCAGCCGCATTATTTCTGAGATTCGCAGTCAGCTCTACGTCCATCTACAGCGGCTATCCCTGGCCTTTCACTATCAAACCAAGAGTGGCGATTTACTCACGCGCATCACCAGTGACATCGATCGACTGCGGGACGTGACCGTGAATCATGCCTTACCTCTGCTCATTAACCTATTCACCCTCGTGAGCATGGTGGCGGTCATGTTCTGGATGGACTGGGAACTGGCCCTGATTGCCATGGCAGTGTTTCCCCTGTTCATGTTGTCCACCCTGCGGATTACACAGCGCATTCGACAGGTCGCCCAGCGCCAGCGCCGCCGTGAAAGTGCGATGGCGGCCACAGCAGCGGAGTCGATGGGGGCCATTAAGGTAGTGCAGGCACTGTCCTTGGAAAAGGTGCTGGAGCAGATGTTTTCCCACGACAATCGTAAGAGCCTAGAGGAATGTGCCCGTACTCAGCAGTTTTCAGCGGGACTAAAGCGCACGGCGGAAATTTTGGTGGCGATCGCCACGGCACTGGTGCTGTGGCGGGGGGTGTATTTGGTGCAACAGGGGAATGCGACACCGGGAGATCTGCTGGTGTTTATCACCTACCTAAAAACTGCCTTTAAGCCTACCCGCGAACTAGCCAAGCAAATGGCCAAAATCACCCGTGGCATTGTTTCCGCCGAGCGGATCATTGACCTCTTCAATGTGGTGCCGGAAGTGCAGGATGCGCCTGGGGCGATCGCAGCCCCCCCTTTCCGAGGCGCGATCAGCTTCCGTGACGTCAGTTTTGCTTACCACCCTGAACAAGCCATCCTGCGAAACCTGAACTTTGAGGTGCAGCCCGGTCAGCGAACGGCCTTGGTTGGCCCATCTGGGGGGGGTAAATCGACCCTGGTCAGCCTGCTGCTGCGGCTCTATGACCCTCACACAGGCCACATTCTCATCGATGGCAAAGATCTGCGGGATTACCGCATAGATTCCCTGCGGAACCAGATCAGCATCGTGCTCCAAGACAGCATCCTGTTTGGCACTTCCATCCGCGACAACATTGCCTACGGGGCCTTGGGTGCCTCTGATGCAGAGGTGCAGGAAGCGGCTCGGCTTGCCAATGCCCATGACTTCATCATGACCCTGCCCAACGGTTATGACACCCTGATGAGTGAACGCGGAGTGACCCTTTCCGGAGGCCAGCGCCAGAGAATTGCGATCGCCCGAGCCGCCATCCGCAAAGCACCCATTGTCATCCTGGATGAACCCACCGTCGGCCTGGATAACCAAAGTGAACAGGCCGTCAACGAAGCCCTAAACCGACTCACCCAGGACTGCACTACCTTCCTGATTACCCATGACCTTCGGGCCTCTCAGAACTTTGACCAGATCTTTTACATCGAGTCCGGTCAGATTCTAGAGCAGGGTACCCACAGCGAACTCATGCAGCAGGGCCAGCGGTACGCCGCCCTCTATCAGCTTCAGGCAGCTATTGATACTCATCAGCCCTCTCCTTTGCCGAGTTAACCCTTTTCCCTGATTATTGACATCCCTCGGAGGTATATCTGATGTCTGATCCCAACGTGTCCATTATTGTGGTGCCGCGAGAGCGCTTTCAGTTCGCCCGTGAATCGTTAGAAAGCCTCTATGAAAATACGACCGTTCCCTTCCAGCTCATCTATGTTGATAACAACTCGCCACAGTCTTTAAAGACCTATCTGAGTACAAAATCACAAGAGAAAGGGTTCCAACTGCTTCGTTCCGAGCAATATCTGTCCCCGAATCAGGCTCGCAACTTGGGATTGCGGCAGGTAAAAACGCCCTATGTGGTTTTTGTGGACAATGACGTTATTTTTGCCCCTAGTTGGCTAGAAAAACTGATGGACTGTGCCGAGGCCACGGGGGCCACAGTCGTTGGCTCCCTGGTGTGTCAGTACCGTCCGGTGCATACTATCGTCCACTGTGCGGGTGGTACTTATATGAGTCCATCTGACTATGCTGCCTTTGTCCGTGGGGAACGTAATCCCGCAGGCGCTCTTGAATCCACTGGTGGCTGGTCTATCCAGGAAAAAACGCCCTATCAAAATCAGCCCCTAGCCGAGGTGCGCGATCGCCTTTCCCGGCAGCCCACGGGCTTTGTGGAATTCCACGCCATGCTGGTTCGCACCGCTATTTTTGAGCGGCTTGGCCCCCTAGATGAAGGCTTTTCCTGTACTAAGGAGTACCTCGATTTCTGCATGGGCGTCACCCGTGCGGGGGGACAGATTTACCTGGAACCCGAGTCGGTGGTGACGTTTTTAACCCATCCGCCTGCACCAGCCTTGCAGTGGTCTGATTTACCCTATTTCATGCTGCGCTGGAGTGATGCCTGGGAGGGGAGTAATCTGCGGCATTTCCAGCAAAAGTGGCAATTACAAGACAGTAGCTACTTTCAGAAGCGCTACCAAAAGCTAGGGCAGCGTCGTCGTAAGGAGCTGATTAAGCCGATCGCCAAACGATTTGCTTTCCTAGGCAAGCCAGCCCAGAAGTGGCTGGAGCATCAGCTGTTCCAACTTGAAAAGCAACTCAATCGATGGCTCACTCACCGCCATGGTCGGGCGATCGCCCAGTCTGGCCTGCATACCCCCCCTGGAGATTTCAGACTGGAACCCGTATCGCCGCCATTGGTCGCCAGCGGTGACAATTCAAACCCATTCCTCACAACCGCTGCTAAATCCCCCTAACTCAGGGCTGTTAAGCACCTGTCCTTCAATACTAGATCGCTAGATTCTAGACCACAGTCAACCCCACAATCAGGAGAATGAATGATGCAGTATCGAGAACTTGGCACGACAGGGATGCGCGTTTCAGCCATTGGCATGGGCACCTGGAACATTGGTAACCAGTGGGGCGAGATCGAAGAACCCGCTGCCCTCGCCACTGTCCGCAGTGCCTTTGTCCACGGCGTTAATATCTTTGACACCGCAGAATCCTACGGTATCCCGGCAGGACTCTCAGAGGAACGTCTCGGGAAAGCCCTGATGGGTATTCGCAATCAGGTGCATATTGTCACCAAGATTGGTCGCTGGGGTCGCCGCACGGGACAAACCGTGCCCATGACCACAGTGGATATGGTGCGCCTGTGTACCCACGCCTCCCTTTACCGCCTGAAGACGGACTACATTGACGTGCTGCTCTGCCATGAGGGCAAAATTGCTGACCCCAGCATCTATCTGGAGGGCTTTGAGCAGCTCAAAACTGAGGGCACTATTCGGGCCTATGGTATTTCCACCGATAGCCTGGAGGTGCTGCAACGGTTCAATGTCCACAACACCTGTAGCGTTGTGGAAGTGGACTATTCCCTCCTCAGCCGCAATCCTGAAAAAGAGTTTCTGCCCTACTGCCAGGAACAAGGCATTGGTGTCTTGGTGCGGGGACCGCTCCACAAGGGATTGCTTTCCGGCAAGTATTCTCGGGAAACCGTGTTCACCGATGCCGTGCGCTCTGAGTGGTATGAGAGCGATCGCAGCCGGGAGAAGCTCAACCGCAAGCTTGCCAAGGTCGAACAGCTCAAAACAGCTCTACAGCCGGGTACTGAAATGGCCGCTGCGGCTTTAGGCTTTGTGATTTCCCACCCCGCCCAGCCCGTCGCCATTCCGGGGGCAACCTCGCCTGCCCAGGCAAAGGCCAATGCCTTAGTGGGTGACACCCTGCTCTCGAGCACCGAACGAGAACGGTTGATCCAGCTCACTAAGCTTGCGGCTCCCCCTGAGCAGACTGTCGCTGCAATCTGATGAAAGCTTTCTCATCCAGCTTTCACGTTGATTTGTAAGACAAGCTCAATAATCAAATGCGATGAGACTCCTGTGCACAATTGACCGCTGCCGCTTCCTCTTCACCCTTGCCCCCACTCTCTTGTGATGGAGCTTGACCCAAAATGAAACAGCCCAAAGTTACCCTAGTCGTTGGTCCCCGGGAACGCTTCAGCCATACCCGGGCCACCTTAGAAAGTATTTATGCTGACACAGATTATCCCTTCGACCTAGTGTTGGTTGATGTGTGCTCCCCGGCACCCGTCCAAGCTGACCTGAAGGCCGTCGCCGCTGAGCAAGAATTCACCATTCTGACGTGCGATCGCTATATTTCGCCAAACCAGGCTCGAAATGTAGGCTTGCGGTACGTGCTAGAGCATACCGATAGTCAGTATGTCGTCTTCATTGAAAACGATGTGATTGTGAAACGGGGCTGGCTCACCAAACTGGTCGCCTGCGCCGAAGAAACTGATGCTGCCGTGGTGGGGCCTCTGACCTGCATCGGACATCCGGCGCATCAGGTGATCCACAATGCTGGCGGTAAATCCTACTTCAAAACCGACTTCAAAAACGATCAGCCTCGCCGCCGCATCAAACAGTCTGCCTTCCTGACCGGACGGGCCGTGGCGGATGTAGCCGATCAGCTGCATCGCACCCCCTGCGACTATGTGGAGTTTCACTGCATGTTGGTTCGCACGGAAACCTTCAGTAAAACCGGTTTGCTTGACGAAGGCATGCTGGCCACCCGTGAGCACATCGACTTTTGCTTCATGGTTACTCAGGCTGGAGGCCGCATCTACAATGAGCGTGAAGCCGTGATTACGACCGACACCGTGGGGATAGACTCCAACAAAAAAGGATTGATGGATTGGTTCGGGCAGCTTCAACGACCTGAATTCAAATGGTACGACCTGCCTTACTTCATGCTGCGCTGGAGCGATGCTTGGGATCGGGCCAGTCTAGATCATTTGCGCCAGAAATGGGGCTTAGCCGAAGACAAGTATTTCATTAAACGCTACGCCGCCCTCGGCAACCGCCGTCGCGAACTGCTCATTCTCCCCTTGGTCGATCGCCTTACCTTCGGCAAGGGCAGTCCCTGGCTCGAAAAACAGCTGGTGGCCCTAGAGCGCCAGTTCAACCACCTATTCTACGCTGCTTACATGCGGTTCAGTGCTCGGTCTGAACCGCAAGACCAGCCCCAGGAGACTAAGGCGCTGGTTTTGGGAGCACGGTAGATGCCTTGGGCCGCCACAGTCTAAATCCCACACTAAACTCCACTGAAAACTCAAAACTTGCTCCTCCCAATCTTTGTGAGCCATGAACCTTCTCTCTAGACAAAAGACAACGCCAACCCGCGTTATCCTGGTGCGTCACGGTCGCAGCACCTACAACGAACAGGGACGCTACCAGGGGGCATCTGATGCCGCCGTCCTGACTAAAACGGGGTTTCAAGGTGCCCTTCAAACCGGTCGGCATTTGCAAAACGTTCCGGTGGCTGCGATTTACAGTAGCCCACTCCAACGGGCGCAACAAACGGCTCAGGCGATCGCCCAGGTGCACAAATTCTCATCCCCCAATGCGATCGCCCTTCATCCTCAGCTCCAGGAGATCCACCTGCCGGAATGGGCGGGGCTGACCTATCGAGAGGTTCGAGAAAACCGAGCTATTGACTATCGCTGCTGGATTGATCATCCCGATCAGTTTCAGATGCACCTGCCCGACTCTGCGGGCGTCTTGACAGCACAGGGGGACGCTTCCCCTTTGCCCACATTGCCCTTTTTCCCCGTGCGATCGCTTTACGCTCAGGCCCAGCGGTTCTGGCAGGATATTCTGCCGCGCCATGCAGGTCAAACCATCCTGGTGGTCAGCCATGGCGGTACGATTCGGGCGCTTATTGGGACTGCCCTGGGTCTGTCCTGCGAGCAGTTTCATCGTTTACAGCAGTCAAACTGCGGCATCAGCGTGCTGGAATTTTCCCGTCCAGCTTTGTCCAACCCAGCCCAGCTTTTGGCCCTGAACGATACCCACCACCTTGGGGAAACGCTCCCCAAACTCAAGGAAGGTAAGCAGGGGCTTCGCCTCTTGCTAGCCTCAACTGACGCTGTGACTCCTGAGGCTCAGCAGTGCTTACAAGAGCATCTGAACTCCATTGATCTGCACTTCTGCGTGAGTCAGGGCGATCGCGCCCAAACAATTGCCCACCAGCTGCTTCAGACCCGACCCGAGGTGGTGCAGCTTCAGTCGGCCTGCCCACACATACACCACCGCTGGCTAGAAACCCTTCGCCACCAGTCTCAGCCGGAACCAGCAGTCTTAACAACGGGGCTGCTCATTGCTCAACCAGAAGTCATCCAGCAACTGCTTAGTCAAGTTGCGGGCCTGGAGCCATTGACTCAGCCCCTTCTATCCCTGGCCGCCCACTGCTTGAGCATCGTCCATTTTCCCGCAGCCCGACGGTCGGTGCTGCAATCGCTTAACTTTGCCCACGGTCAATTCTTGCCTGCCCTTAGCCCAGGAGAATACTACCCATGCGCGTCTTAGTCACAGGTGCTGCCGGATTTATTGGCTACCATCTGAGCCAACGGCTGTTGCAGGATGGCATTACGGTCTGCGGCATCGATAACCTGAACGACTACTACGATGTCCGCCTCAAAAAGGCGCGACTGGCCCAACTGTTGCCCCACCCCAACTTTCAGTTTCGCTATTTGGATTTGGGCGATCGCTCAGGAATGGCCGACCTGTTCACCGAGCCCTTTGATGGTGTGGTTCATCTTGCAGCCCAGGCTGGGGTGCGCTACTCGTTGCAAAATCCCCATGCCTATGCCGATAGCAACCTAGTGGGCTTCTTAAATGTTTTGGAAGGCTGTCGCCAGCAGCAAACGCCGCACCTTGTGTTTGCTTCTTCCAGTTCCGTCTATGGGGCCAATCGCCAGGTGCCCTTTTCGACAGAGGACAATGTCGATCATCCCGTTTCCCTCTACGCCGCCACCAAAAAAGCCAATGAACTCATGGCTCATTCCTATAGTCACCTATACGGGTTGCCAATGACGGGGCTGCGCTTTTTCACGGTGTATGGCCCCTGGGGACGGCCTGATATGGCTTACTTCAAATTTGTGGAGGCGATCGCCCAGGGTCAGCCCATCAACATTTACAACCACGGCAAGATGCAGCGGGACTTTACCTACATTGATGATGTGGTTGAAGGCATCGTGCGAGTGTTCCACCGCCCACCTCAGGCCCAGCCCAATCAATCTACAGCCGCACCTTACAAAATTTATAACTTAGGGAACAATGCCCCTGTTCAACTCCTGAAGTTTATCGAACTCATCGAAGCCGAAATGGGTCAAACTGCTCAGAAAAACTGGCTACCTATGCAGGCTGGCGACGTGCCCATCACCTATGCAGATATCAGTTCATTGGCACAAGATATTGACTTTCAGCCCAGCACTCAAATTGAAATAGGAATCCGTCAGTTTGTGCAGTGGTATCAGCAGCTTTATGCAAGGCAACACCATCAATCCTTGACTCTGGCCGCATAGTGAATCGGCCAGGAAACTGGAAACTTGGACGTGGAATGAGATGGGTTAATCCTGCCGTAAAACGACCTGTCAATGACAGATTGACCCGCTTTCATGATAAAGCTTCCGGAACTTATATCCGGTTTTTTGTAAGAAACTAACCATCCTATCCGTTGACTTTGTTTTTTGTTTTTTGTTCCCTAAGTTTTGAAAATAAATAGGCTAATCATGAATATTTTCTCATCAAAAAATAAAAATAGATTCATGATGAATTCATAGGCTGTTGTTAGTGAATCTTATTGCTTTTGAGCAATGCAAACTATGCTGAACAAGCAAATTTCTACTATCGCGATCGCCGTTTTTACTCTTGGTAGCAGCTTACCCTTTTCGCCTGGGGCGAGTGCCGAAGAAATTACCTGTAGAGGAACTTTAGGTGCCATTAGCGTTGACAATGTGAAAGTGCCCCAGGGTGCAACCTGCACCCTAAATGGGACAAGAGTGAAAGGCAATATTGTTGTTAATAACCGGGCGACCTTAAAAACTGCTGGGGCTCGTATTGGGGGCAGTATTCAGGCCGAAGGGGCGGCCTTTGTAGATGTCGCGGCTAGTACCGTTGTAAACGGTGATATTCAAGTTAAACAGGGTCGTCGGGCTCGAATTGCTGGGGCCCGTGTGGGAGGCAGCATCCAGCTAGAGTCTAATTCTGGTTCTCTAGTGGCTAATCGCAATCGAGTTGGGAGTGACCTTCAGGTGTTCCAAAATACGGGTGGCGTTACCTTGCGCAGCAACCGTATTGATGGCAATTTGCAGTGCAAGGAAAACCGTCCTAGCCCAGTTGGGGGCGGCAATACCGTTGGGGGGAATAAAGAAGACCAGTGTGCTCGACTGTAAGGATGGGTGGCTAATCAGGCAGCCAGTGAAGCAGTCTAGCTGAATCCAGTTCACAGATACTGCTGCTCGGTGCATTAGAGGACATTAGATTCTCTAGTGCATCGTCTAGTTTTGATAGCTCAGATCATGAAATGTCAAATTTTACTCTAGAGGATTGGTCGGAGGTGACGGGTGGTAGCTTGGCGAGGGGGGCAGCCCAAGCCCGGTACGGCTGGTCAATAGCTGTTCTCAATATCCTTTGCCAGGATCTAATTTCCAAGGTTTTCTGCCGCTACAGTATCTGTTTTAACCTTGTTGGTATGGGTCTAGGCTTCACTCCGATTGCCGCAGTCCAAGCACAGACGATTCCATGGATACAAATTGCCCGTGAATCGCCAGTGGCGAACTCCCCTGACCTTGGCGATCGCCAGCAATCTACGGCTGTTTGGCAGCTTGCCCCCAATGAGTCCCAGATGATTTCTCCTTCATTGCCAGTTGGGCTAGATGGATCGAAGGGGTTGGACAAATCAACTGAATTTAAGCCCACGTCTCAGCTTAGCGGTGAAGCCTCACTGGTGCTGATCCAGGCAAGTGGCGATCGCCCTGTACCATCTGAGCCCTTGAGAACCAGTTTGGGCCATCGTCTGC